>QHTB01000020.1 GCA_003220615.1 Candidatus Rokuibacteriota bacterium | reverse complement strand
ACCGAGCGTCCCTTCTGCGGCGGCCTGCTCGACAACAAGCACGACGGCGTCTACGCGTGCCGGCTCTGCGAGCTGCCCCTGTTTCGCTCGCGCACGAAATTCGAGTCGGGCACCGGCTGGCCGAGCTTCGTCGAGCCCTTCGATCCCGAGCACGTCACGTCCGTGCGCGACCGGAGCTACGGGATGGAGCGTGTGGAGATCCGCTGCCGGCGTTGCGACGGCCACCTCGGTCACGTGTTCCCCGATGGCCCACCGCCGACCGGGCTGCGCTACTGCATGAACTCCGCTTCGCTCAAGTTCTTCCCGGACGGCACCGAGCTCTCACGCGAGGTTCCGGTCACGTGAAGCCTCGCGTCGCTCAGTCGTTGCCGGCGCGTCGCCGGTAGGCGTCGACCAGATCGTACGCGCCGGTCGAGCCAGCCGCGAAGGCCTGCAGAGCCTCCTCGGGCAGGCGTTCGGGCCGCCAGCGACGCGGGCGGTCATCAACGCGTTCCGGCGGTCAGACGACTCCGGAGCCGCGGAGGGGGAGGACGTCCAGGTCGTCGAGGTGGGCGATGCAGTTGAGCAGGCGCACGCGCCACGGCGCCCGGCCGTCGACGATCGTCAGCGACGTGTTCTCCCAGCGGAGCGGCACCGCCTCGCCGTCGGGGAGGACGAGATGGCGCTCGGCGAGTGATCGGCACACCAGGCCATGCGTCACGACGGCGAGGTGACCGCGGGCGGCCGCCGCCAGCTCCTGAATGCGTGCCCACGCGCGATCGACGCGCGCGTGAAACGCCGGCCACGCCTCGCCGTTCGGCGGCGCGTAGTCCGGCGCGAAGAGGTCGAACCCGAGGTCGGCGTAGGGCGTGCCGCGGACGTCGCCGAAGTTCCGCTCCTGGAGGAGCGGATCGAAGGCGAGCGGAACGCTGGTGACGTCGTGAAGACGTGTGGCGGTGGTCACGGCGCGCACGAGATCGCTCGACACGATCTGCGCGATGCCCTCGCGCGCGAGGCGACGGGCCAGCCGCTCGGCCTGGACGGCGCCGCGCGCCGAGAGCGGGCTCTCGGGGCGCTGGACGATGCGCGCGGCATTGCCCTCGGTCTCGCCGTGACGGATCAGGAAGATCGACATCCCGGGTCAGTGCGTGTCGAAGACGTCCTGATACTCGCGGATCTTCTTCTGCACGGCCTCGACCTCGCCGGCCGTTGGCCGATCGGGATCGGTCGCAGCGGGCAGGCTTCCGAGCTTCATCAGGCAGGCCATGAGGAGCAGCCGGGCCTTCGTCGCCGTCAGATTCCGCCCGCCGATGAACGGCGCCGCCGGCGGCGGCACGAAGCCCTCGGCGTTGCCGCGGCCCGTGAGCACCACCGGCATTCCGGAAAACGCCGCGCGACGCATGAGGCGGGTGCGCACCGCCGAGGTCAGTCGGCCGTAGGGCGACAGGCCTTCGACCACGAACCCGGCGAGTGGGTGGGCGGTGAGATTACGCTCGATCTGGGCGAGCAGATCGACCTCGCGTGACGGATCGTCGTCGTCATCGTCGGTCGTGTAGTTGCCGTCCTTCACGATGGTGACCTTGGGAATCGCCGACTCGAGCAGGTCGCCGCGCCGGTCCTTGATGGGCAGCCGTGGCTCGCCCGTCCTCAGATGACCGCCGACGTCGGCGGGAAGCCGTGTGATGTTGACGGCGGAGAGATACGTGTGCCGTGTCGCGGGCACGTAGGTGAGGAGGGCCGGGCCTTCCCAGCCCGCCGCGCCGAGGATCCCGCCGTGACCGCCGGTGGTGACGTAGCCACCCGGACGCGCGTCGGCCTTCTGGACGTCCCGCGCCGCGAACACCTGCTGATCCTGCACGAGCACGACGCCCGCGCGGTTGCGCCCGGCCTCGTCGGCCCACACGCGCGAGACGATGTACTCGACCGAGTCGACGATGTTCTTGTCGCCGTCGTTGCTCACCTGTCCGTGCGGACGCTGGGCGGCGTTGCCGCAGATCGGCAGCGTGGTGTCGACGAGGAGGTTGAGCCAGTACATCGCCTCCTCGATGCGCGGACTGCCCTGGGTCCAGACCGCGCCCGTGTACTTTCCCGTGGCGAGGATGCGCTGCACGGCATTGGCGATCCGCGCCAGCGCCGTCCGCGCCGGCGAGGGCCCGAGGTGATAGGGGCGATACGGAAAGAAATCGCGCCCGCGCACCTCGGCCGCGATGTCACCCTCGCCGACGTCGGTGCGAAGCTTCGCGGCGAGGCCCTTCGTGTAGCCGGACGATGGGACCACGCGGTAGAAGTCGATCTCGGCGCGCGCCGAGATGAGGTTGCCGATCCCCTTGTCGCCGACGCCGAGCCGATCGATCTCCTCGAAGAGCCGCGAACCGTCGGGATAGAAGGGCTGCCGCGCCTGCTGCTCCGGCGCCATCGGCCGAGCGCAGTCCTCCTCCCACGCGTGCCCGTCGGCCTGCCGCGCCATGTACGGCAGCGGGTACACGCCGTCGTCCGGCTGCAGCGTGATCTCGTACACCGGACGATCGTCGGCGCCGCGACGTTCTTTGTGGAACGTGCCCCTCGAATCCAGATAGCCGTCGGGTGGGCCATAGAGCTCGGCGGCGTCGCGCTCGAGGGGATGCGCGCTGAATTGCTCGACGTAGACGGTCACCGGCGCGGCCAGGCGCTGCGGGCGGAGCGGGTCGAAGCGCAGCGCGCTGCCGTCCGGGCTCGTCAGGAGCGGCAAGCCGTACTTCTCGCGGGCCTTGTTGCTGGTCACGAGCGGCGGGCTGTTCTGGATGGTGGCGTTGGACGAAGCCAGATGGGCGATTCGAGGCCTGGGCGGCATCGTCATCCTCCTCGGCGGACTAACCCTTCGGCAAGCCGAGCACGCGCTCGCCGAGGATGTTGCGCTGGATCTCGCTCGTCCCGGCCGAGATCGTGTACTGGCGCGCGGCGACCAGCCGGTTCAGCCAGCGCGGCGCGTCGGGAACGAGCTCCGAGCCGCGATTGACCAGCGCGTGCATGCCGAGCACCTCGCCGGCGGCGTCGGCGATGCGGACGCCGAGCTCGGAGCCCGAGAGCTTGAGGATCGAGCCCTCCGGCCCCGGCGGCTCCCCGCGGTTCTGGCGCGTGAGCGCGCGGAAGCGCGTGTACTTCATCGCCTCGCAGTCGATGTAGAGCTGCGCGAGCCGCTGGCGGATACGCGGATCGTCCCACGCCGTGCCGCCATCGACGGGCAACCGGCGCGCGGCCGCGAGGAGATCGCGAACCTGGCCGATCGGGTTGCGCGCGCCGGACGAGTGGCGCTCGTACATCAGCGTGGTCGTCGAGACCTTCCAGCCGCCGTTGAGCGGGCCGAGGAGCTGCCGCTTCGGCACCACGACGTCGGTGAAGAACACCTCGTTGAAATGATGGTGGCCGGTGGCGAGGACCAGTGGCCGCACGGCGATGCCCGGCGTGCTCATGTCGACGAGCAGGCACGAGATGCCGTCGTGCTTCGGCGCGCTCGGGTCGGTGCGCACGAGCAGGATGATGGCGTGCGCATACTGCGCGCCCGACGTCCACACCTTCTGGCCGTTGACCAGGAAGTGATCGCCACGGTCCTCGGCCCGCGTGGCCAGGCTCGCGAGGTCGGAGCCGGCGCCGGGCTCGGAGAATCCCTGCGCCCAGATCTCGTCGGCGTCGAGGATGCGCGGCAGGTACCGGTGCTTCTGCTCGTCGGTGCCCCAGTGGATGATCGTCGGCCCCACGAGGTTGAGGCCCATGCCCGGCAGCACGGGCGCCCGCGCCGCCGCGTACTCCTCGTCCCAGATGACGCGCTCGATGATCGACGCCGCGCGCCCCCCGTGCTCCGTCGGCCACGCGATGCCGATCCAACCCGCCTTACGCATGGCCTTTTGCCAGGCGCAGCGGCGCTCGAAGACCTCGCGGGTGGACGCGACGCGGTCGTCGGCCGGATCGTCCACGCGAAGGTCGTGCGGCAGGTTGGCGGCCAGCCAGCCTCGGAACTCTTTGCGAAACGCTTCCTGCTCGGCCGTGTACGTGAAGTCCATGGTGGCGATCTCCGGCGCAAGTGTACCGCCGTGCGCGCTCCTCGGGTTGTGTTCGGGACCGACTCGCCGTATGACATGGCTCTGGGCCGGCCCGTCTGCTGAGCCTGTGACGAGAGGAGACACGATGAAGGTCGTCGACGCGATCGCGGAGATCTTGAAGCGGGAGCGGATCGAGTTCCTGAGCGCCTATCCCACGACCCCCATCATCGATTCGGCCGCGGCCGTCGGCATCCGGCCCGTCCTGTGCCGGCAAGAGCGGGTGGGCGTGGGTATCGCGGACGGGTTCACGCGGACCACGAACGGCCGGCGCATCGGCGTGTTCGCCATGCAGTACGGCCCCGGCGCGGAGAACGCCTTCGCGGGCGTGGCGACGGCGTTCTCGGACTCCGTGCCGATGCTGGTGCTGCCGCTCGGGCACCAGCGCGATCGCGCCGAGGTCTTTCCGCTCTTCAGCTCGGCGCGGGCCTACGCCTCCGTGACGAAGCACGTGGAGACCTTGAACCTGCCCGACCAGGTCGGTGAGGTCATGCGCCGCGCGTTCAATCTGCTGAAGATGGGCCGCCCGGGGCCGGTGATGATCGAGGTCCCCGCCGACGTCGCGGTGGCGGAGATCGGCGACGGCGCGCTGTCGTACAAGCCGGTGAAGGCCACGGCGCCGGCGGGCAACGCCCGCGACGTGGAGGCGGCGGCGCGCGCGCTCCTGGCCGCCGAGCGACCGGTGATCCACGCGGGCCAGGGTGTGCTGTACGCCGAGGCGTGCGCCGAGCTCCTGGAGCTGGCCGAGCTGGTCCAGGCGCCGGTGATGACGACGCTCGAGGGCAAGGGCGCGTTTCCCGAGGACCATCCGCTCTCGCTGGGGACCGGTGGCGGCGGCGTGATGTCGGGGCCGGTGTATCACTTCCTGCCCAAGGCCGACCTCGTGTTCGGCGTCGGCTGTAGCTTCACCCGCCACGGCATGGCCACCAACATCCCGGCCGGGAAGACGATCATCCACGCCACCAACGACGAGCGCGACCTCAACAAGAACTACCCGGCCGATCATCCGATCCTCGGCGATGCGAAGCTCGTGCTGCGCCAGTTCATCGACGCCGTCAAGGATCTCCCGGGCAAGCGCGCTGCGGGGAAGGGGACGGTCGCGAGCGAGGTGCACACGGTACGCGAGGCGTGGCTGAAGGAGTGGATGCCGAAGCTGACGTCGGAGGAAGTGCCCATCACACCCTACCGGGTGATCTGGGACTTCACGCGGGCGATCGATCCGCGCGACGCCATCGTGACCCACGACTCGGGCAGCCCGCGCAATCAGATGGTGCCGTTCTATCGCGCGACCACGCCCCGCGGCTACATGGGTTGGGGCAAATCCCACGCGCTGGGAACCGGACTCGGCCTGATCATGGGCGCCAAGCTCGCCGCACCCGACAAGTTCTGCGTGAACTTCATGGGCGACGCCGCCTTCGGCATGACGGGCCTGGACTTCGAGACGGCCGTGCGCTGTGGCATCCCGATCACCACGATCGTGCTCAACAACTCCGCCATGGCCATCGAGCGTCACGCGCTCGTCGTCTCGCACGACCGCTACCGCACGCGGGATATCGGGGGCAACTACGCCGACATGGGCCGGGCCATGGGTGGTTATACCGAAAGGGTCGAGAAGCCGGCGGAGATCATCCCGGCCCTCGAGCGCGCCCGGAAGATGAACGAGGGCGGGCGAGCCGTCCTGCTGGAGTTCATCACGAGCGAGGAGATCGAGTTTTCGCACCGGCGGGCCTTCTAGCCCACAAGGTCCGCGTCGCATGGTAGGCTGCCCCGGCGCGCCGAACTCGGTGTCGGCCGCCGGGAGGCCTGGATGAACATCGCCGTTCTCGACGACTATCAGGACACGATCCGCTCGCTGGCGTGCTTCTCGAAGGTCGCCGGCCACAACGTCACGATCTGGAAGGATCACACCAAGGACGTCGACGCCCTGGCCGGGCGATTGAAGGACGCGGAAGTGCTGGCCCTCATCCGCGAGCGGACGCCGATCACGGCGCCGCTCCTCGACCGCCTCCCCGCGCTCCGTCTCATCTGCCAGGCCGGCGTCGTGCCCCACATCGATCTCGAGGCGTGCACGCGGCACGGCGTGATCGTGTCGTCGAACACCGCCGGCGGCCGGCCGTCCTACGCCACCGCCGAGCTGACCTGGGGGCTCATCATCGCGGCGTTCCGGCGCATCCCTCAGGAGATGGCCGCGCTCAAGGCCGGCCGCTGGCAGGCCTATCCCATCGGCATCGGCCTTCGCGGCAAGACGCTCGGCATCTTCGGCTACGGCAAGATCGGCGCGGTGGTCGCCGGCTACGGCAAAGCGTTCGGCATGAACGTGATCGCCTGGGGGCGTCAGACGACGCTCGACAAGGCGCGCGCCGACGGTTATCAGGTCGCCGCGAGCAAGGAAGCGTTCTTCGAGCAATCCGACGTCGTGTCGCTGCATCTGAGGCTGATCCCGGAGACTCGCGGAATTGTCACCGCCGCCGACCTCGCCCGCATGAAGCCCACGGCCCTCATCGTGAACACCAGCCGCGCCGGGCTGATCGCGCCGGGCGCGCTGGAGGCGGCGCTGCGCGCCGGCCGTCCGGGCATGGCCGCGGTCGACGTGTACGAGGACGAGCCCGTTGTGGGAGGGCGGCACCCGCTGCTGGCCATGGACAACGTCGTCAGCGCGCCGCATCTCGGCTACGTGGAGCGCGACGGGCTCGAGCACATGTTCAGCAACATCTTCGACGAGGTGCTGGCCTATGCCGCGGGCAAGCCGATCAACGTGGTGAACCCTGACGTGCTCGAGAAGGGAGCGGCCCGTCGATGACGATCAGGGGCAAGGCCTACATCGCGGGCGCCTTCGAGCACCCGACGCGCAAGGCCGATGACAAGTCGGTGCCGCAGCTCCACGCCGAAGTCGCCAGGGGCGCGCTCGAGGACGCGGGGCTCAGCAAGAACGACGTGGACGGCTACTTCTGCGCGGGCGACGCGCCGGGGCTCGGGCCGCTGTCGATGGCCGACTACCTGGGCCTGAAGCTCCGCCACGTGGACACGACGGACACCGGTGGGTCGTCCTACGTCGTGCACGTCGCCCACGCCGCCGAGGCCATCGCGCTCGGCAAGTGCAAGATCGCGCTGATCACACTGGCGGGGCGGCCACGCTCCGAGGGCCAGGCGACGGGGACGGCGCCGCGCGTGCCGGCCGCGGCCATGCCCGACGCACCGTTCGAGTTCCCGTTCGCGCCGGCCACCGCCAACATGTACGCGATGGCGGCCATGCGCCACATGTACGAGTTCGGGACGACGAGCGCTCAACTCGCCTGGGTGAAGGTCGCCGCGTCGCAGCACGCCCAGCACAACCCGCACGCGATGCTGCGCGAGGTCGTCACCGTCGAGGACGTGGTCAACTCGCCGATCATCACCGACCCGCTCCATCGTCTCGACTGCTGCGTGATCAGCGACGGCGGCGGCGCCGTCGTCGTGGTCGCGCCGGAGATCGCGCGCAGCCTGAAGCGGCCGCGCGTGCGGCTGCTCGGCGCCGGCGAGGCGCTCAAGCTCCAGATGGGTGGCAAGGTCGACCTCACGTACACCGGCGCCGTGTGGTCTGGCCCCCGGGCCTTCGCCGAGGCCGGCGTCACGCCGGCCGACATCAAGTACGCCTCGATCTACGACAGCTTCACGATCACCGTGCTCATGACGCTGGAGGACCTCGGCTTTTGCGAGAAGGGCCAGGGCGGCAAGTTCGTCGCTGACGGCAATCTCATCTCCGGCGTTGGCCGGCTGCCGTTCAACACCGACGGCGGCGGGCTCTGCAACAACCATCCGGCCAACCGCGGCGGCATGACCAAGATCATCGAGGCCGTGCGCCAGCTCCGCGGCGAGGCCCATCCCAAGGTGCAGGTGAAGAACTGCAACGTCGCGCTCGCCCACGGCACCGGCGGATCACTGGGCACGCGGCACGCCAGCGCGACCATCATCATGGACAGGGAGTGACGGCCATGGCTCAGGCGCAGCGCAAGATCCCCGCGCCGGCGGTCACGCCGGAGACGAAGCCGTTCTGGGACGCGGCGGCCGACGGCCGCCTCGTGATCAAGCAGTGCACGGCGTGCGGTCAATCGCACCACTATCCACGCACGATCTGTCCGTTCTGCGGCAGCGACGCCACCGAGTGGCGGCCGGCGTCGGGCCGCGGCAAGGTCTACACATACAGCGTCATGCGGCGAGTGCCCGAGCCCTACGTCATCGCCTACGTCACGCTCGAGGAAGGCCCGATGATGATGACGAACATCGTCGACTGCGATCTCGACTCGGTGCGGATCGGTCAGGCCGTGCGCGTGGTTTTCAAGCCGAGCGAGGGTGGGCCACCGGTTCCCATGTTCGCGCCGGCGCCCTGACCAGGGCAGCATGGGTCAGTTCGGAATCGGGCAAGGCATCAAGCGCTTCGAGGACGTCCGCCTCGTTCGCGGCGAAGGCCGCTTCCACGCCGACGTCGATCTGCCGGGCCAGGTCCACACGGTGATCGTCCGCTCGATGCACGCTCACGCGCGCATCCGCGGGATCGACGCCGCGGCGGCGCTGAGCGCGCCCGGCGTGCTCGCCGTCTTCACCGGAGCGGACGTGGCCCGCGACGGCCTCGGCACGATGACGATGACGTTGAAGCGGAAGCGCCCGGACGGCTCGCCCATGTTCGCCTCGCCGCAGCGAGGGCTGACGCCGGACCGGGCGCGCTACGTCGGTGACCCCATCGCGATGGTGATCGCCGAGACGCGCGCTCAGGCCGAGGACGCCGCCGATCTCGTGCGCGTCGACTACGAGCCGTTGCCGTCCGTGACGTCGACCGCCGCGGCGGCCGAGGCGGGCAGCGCCGCGGTGTGGGACGAGTGCCCGGACAACATCTCGAATCTCTTCGAGGCGGGCGACAAGGCGGCGACCGACGCCGCGTTCGCGAAGGCGGCGCGGATCGTCCGCCGCCGCTACGTCATCACGCGCGTCCACGCCCAGTACATGGAGGCGCGGGGCGCGCTCGGCGTCTACGATCGCGGCGAGGATCGCTACACGCTCTACGCCGACGTGCAGTACCCGCACCGCGTCCGCACCGCGCTCGCGACCAACATCCTGAAGGTCGCCGAGCACCGAATTCGCGTCATTGCGGGCGACATCGGTGGTGCGTTCGGGACCAAGGGCTGGCAGTATGCCGAGCACCGCCTGGTGCTGTGGGCCGCACGCAAGCTCGGCCGCCCGGTCAAGTGGATGTGCGAGCGGCGCGAGGCGATTCCCGCCGACGAGCACGCGCGCGACAACGTCACCGACGCCGAGCTGGCGCTCGACGCCGACGGCCGGTTCATCGGGCTCCGCGTGCGCACGCTCGCCAACGTCGGGGCGTACGTGTCGTCTGATCGCAATCTCCTGGCGACGTTCAGCAACGTGACGACGCTCGTCGGCGTCTACACGTTTCCGGCCGCCTACGTCCAAGTCCTCAGCGTGATGACCAACACCAACTCCACCGCGCCGTACCGGGGCGCCGGGCGGCCGGAGTCGACCTACGTCATCGAGCGCCTCATCGACGACGCCGCGCGCGAGCTCGGCGTGGACCGCATCGAGCTGCGCCGCCGGAACATCATCCCGTCGTCCGCGATGCCGTATCGCACGCCGCTCGGGGGCAACTACGACTGCGGCGCGTTCGACAAGAACATGGAAGAGGCGCTGAAGCTCGCCGACGTCGCTGGTTTTCCGGCCCGCCGCGAGGCGGCACGGAAACGGGGCGTGCTCCGCGGGCTGGCCGTCGTGAACGCGATCGAGAAGGCGGCCGGCCCGCAGCTGGAGTTCGCCGAGATCCGCTTCGCGCCGAGCGGCAGCGCCACGCTCCTGATGGGATCGAAGAACCAGGGCCAGGGCCACGAGACGACGTTCAAGCAGATCCTGCACGAGCGCCTCGGGCTCGACCCGGCCGACGTGCGCTACATCGACGGCGACACCGAGCGCGTCGGCTTCGGCATGGGCACCATGGGCTCGCGCTCGACCGTCATCGGCGGCACCGCGCTGTGGACCGCGGCGGACAAGGTCATCGCCAAGGGCAAGAAGATCGCCGCGCGCCTGCTGGAGGCGGCGGAAGCCGACATTACGTTCGCGGATGGGAAGTTCTCGGTCGTCGGCACCGATCGCGCCGTCGTCCTGAAGGACGTCGCGCGCGCGGCGTTCCAGCCCGCCCAGCTCCCGCCCGGCCTCGAGCCCGGGCTCTACGAGACCGGCACGTTCGTGCCGAAGCAGGACACGTGGCCGAACGGCTGCCACGTCTGCGAGGCCGAGATCGATCCGGACACGGGCGCGGTCACGCTCGTCTCCTACGTCATCGTCGACGACGTCGGCACGGTGATCAACCCGGTCACGCTCAAGGGCCAGATCCACGGCGGCGTGGCGCAAGGCGTAGGGCAGGCGCTGATGGAGCAGGTCGTGTACGACGCAGAGTCGGGCCAGCTGCTCACGGCGTCGTTCATGGACTACGCGATCCCGCGCGCCGATACGCTGCCCGACATGCACATCGAGAGCAACCCGGTCCCGACCAAGCTGAACCCGCTCGGCGCCAAGGGGGCCGGCGAAGCGGGCACGGTCGGCGCGCTACCGGCGGTGATGAACGCGGTGATGGACGCGCTCGCGGCCGTGGGTGTGCGCGAGCTCG
>QHTB01000164.1 GCA_003220615.1 Candidatus Rokuibacteriota bacterium | reverse complement strand
GCCGTTTCCTCCCGAGTCGGTCGAGCGGCCCGGTGTGACATATGGCTTTGCGGGTGATGAGCACGGCAGGCTCACGATCAGCGATCCCACGCGCGCGCCCCGGCTCGGCGAGCGCATCGAGTTCTTCCCGCCGCACTGCGACCCGACCATCAACCTCTACGACCGCATCTACGTCATGTGCGGTGACCGCGTGGACGCGGTGTGGACGGTCGCGGCGCGGGGCCGCTCCGACTGAGCAGACGCCGCCTCAAAGCTTTTCAGAGGTGCCGTTCTTCCCGAGCCTGGTCTCGCGTCCGGTCAAGTGTCTGGTCGATTGGGATACGACATGGCGATCGCGGTCATTGACGCCTGGTCCCCGAACTACAACAGCCGATCCGGCGCCGCGATCGACTGCATCGTCATCCATGACACCGAAAGCGACACGGCCGCGGCCGCGCTCTCGTGGTTCGAGTCTCCCGAGTCTCAGGTGTCAGCCCATTACGTCATCGATCGTGACGGCGCGATCTATCGCTGCGTCGCGGAAATGTTCCGAGCGTGGCACGCCGGTTCATCGGAGCTTGAGGGACGAACGGACGTCAACGACTTCTCGTTGGGCATCGAACTGGTGGGCTTCGCGACCGGAACGTACACCGATGTTCAAATCGACACAGTGGTCGAGCTCTGTGTCGACCTCTGCCTGAGGTATCCGGCGATTACGGCCGCACGAATCGTGGGTCACTCGGACATCGCAACGCCGCCGGGGCGAAAGACGGACCCCGGGCCACACTTCCCCTGGGACGCCGTGCGGGCGCGCGTTCGGATCGAGCTCGATCGGCGATTGGCGTGAGGACAACGCCGCCTCACTGCGATCGACCGTCAACGTCTACAAGCCCGCGTCTACGTGAAGCGTGGTGATCGCTGGGCGCCGTGTGGACGATCGCGGCGCGCGGCCGCTCTGACTAAGAGGCCGTCAGAACAACGGGCGCTGTTTGTCGCCGCCAATCTTCTTGATGTTCTTCCAGATAGTAAGCCCAGCAGAATGTTGAGAGAGAAACAGGAGGTGATACATGCCAACGTTTTTTTCATTGGTCATAATCGGGTCGGCCTCGTCTTGATACCGAAATCCGAGCGTCTTCATCCGAGCGCGGAATAGGGGAATCAGGGATCGAACGAACGCCGACTTTTCGTCTGAACCAACGCGCTTTCCCGCGGCAAGCTTGGCAATTGGCAGCTCACGCCACTCGCGGCCTCCCATCAGGTCATCCAGACCCGTATGGGGCTGTTTCATGAACTGAGCGAGATTACGACGGATGCCTGCACTCGGAAACAAGAACAGGACATCGATAGGGCGCTTCGACAGCGCACGGAAAAGGGCGAGCTTGACCTCGAATCCTTCTGGATCGATGAACGCGAGCCCCAAGGTTCGCTCTGACAGCCTGGCGACGACCCTTCCTGCTTCCACCGTGCAGTCTCCGACGGCAAGATCGACTCGGTGAACAGCGGTCGGTGGAATTCGCTTGCGCAGTGTTCGAATGTTCGTGGCGTTGAGATCACGAAAGAAGAGACGATCGAACGCCGGGGTAACCGCGAGTGCCCTCAAGGGCGAGCCGAGAAACTCGCGAGCGCTATCGTGATCGATGCCCTTTCCAGGCCCTGCCAAAAGATCGATGTACACGAGCTCGCGCCACTTGCCTTCCGCTCGTTTGACCGCCATTGCGGCCATGAAGGCATGCGCATAGCGTTCGACGTAATCCAATTTTTCGCGTGTCCAAGAACCTCCCGGGCGAGCCAGGAGCCCATCTGAGGCCACCCTCACCCCACCGGGGCCGCCCTAGGACTCCGCGCCGGCATGTCGTCCCACGTTCTTCCATCGAGCAGACGTCCCCGTGACTTTGGTGTTCGTCCGCCCCATTGCTTGAAGAAGAATCGAACGTCTGCCGTCAGGCATTGATCACGGATTTCGCGAACCCAGCCAGCTTCGACTGGGCGACGTCGTGGCCCGCTCTCACCTCCGACGATCACCCAATGGATATTGTCGAGTGGGAGAGCCGGGATTGGCCCGAGCAGTGGCTCGATCGAGATGAATCTCACTGCGGCAGGGATCTCACGCAAGTCGTCGATTCGCGCCGTGTAGCGAGAGCTTTCGACGGATACGCCTTGCCAGACATTGCTTGGCCACGAAAGGCCAGACGCGAGCTGTCTAAGTCGTTTGCTTCGTTTGGTCAAGATCTGAAACGTATGCCACGGGGCTTGGCCCATTACAGCGAAGACCTGCCAGATGTACTCTGCCGGGACGGCTTCATGAAAGAGATCGCTCATACTGTTGACGAAGATCATTCTTGGCCGACGCCAACGGAGGGGAAGACTCAAGAGGTCTGGGTGCAACGTCAGCTTGAAACCGTTGCGATACCTCGGGTTGTGCATTGCGTGGAGGCGCGCGGCGAGGCGCTCCGCATAACAATTCTTGCACCCGGGGCTGACTTTTGTGCAGCCGGTGACGGGATTCCAGGTTGCGTCCGTCCATTCGATGCCGGTTTGGTCGCCCACGGCTACGTATCTTCACCGAAGTGTTCACGCGGCGCAGCGTCTTTAAATTGATACGTCGGAGACTGAAAGTCAGGCGGCGGGACGGTAGGCGATCAGGTACTTGTGCTGGCCTTCCAGCACGAGCTCACCGCGCTGGTTGGTCAGCGTCACCTTCAGCGTCACGAGCCCGCCCGAGCGTTTGCGCTCGAGCGCGATCACCTCGTGGTCGGGCTTCAGCGTGTCGCCCACGAAGGCCGGGGCCACGAAGCGCGTGGACTGATCGAGGAAGGCGACGATCGAATCCTCGATCAACGGCGCGAGGGTGGAGGCGCCGACGGCGGTGAGCGACGTCAGCAAGAGGCCGTGGGCCAGCCGGCGGCCGAAGCGCGTCTTCTTCGCGTACTCGTCGTCGTAGTGGATGGGATGCGCGTCGCCGGTCATCCCCGCGAAGAACATGAAGTGGGCGTCGGTCAGCGTCCGGGACGGGCTGCCGAAGCGGTCGCCGACGCCGAAGTCCTCGAAGAAGAGCTGCTTCACCAGTTGCCCCAGAACATCTCCTGAACCGCGGCAGGCGTCTCGGCCTGGAAGAGCGCCGTGCGCAGGCGGGCGCTGCCCGCGAGTCCCGTCGAGTACCACGCGAGATGCTTCTTGAGCTGGACGAGGGCGTCGCGCGGCGGCAGGTGCTCCTCGATCAAGGCGCAATGGCGGTGGATGATGCACGCGCGCGTCTCGCGGTCCACCGGCTCGCCGGCGAAGATCCACGGCGCACCCAGCGCGCCCCGCCCGATCATCACCGCTGCGCAGCCGGTGGCGGTGACGAGCTCGCTCGCGTCGGCGTGATTCCTCACGTCGCCGTTGCCGACCACGGGGACGCTGACCGCGGCCACCACCTCGCGGATGATGGCCCAGGGGGCGCGTCCGGTGTACTGCTGCGAGCGTGTGCGGGGATGGACCGTGATCGCGTCCACGCCTTCGCCCTCGGCGATGCGCGCGATCTCGACCGCGTTCACGGTGCGCTCGTCCCACCCCGAGCGGATCTTGATGGTGAACGGCACGTCGACGGCCTTCCGCAGCGTGCGGAAGATGACGGCCGCGCGCAGCGGATCACGCATGAGCGCCGCGCCCTGTCCCTTGGCCACGATCTTCGAGACGGGGCAGCCCATGTTGAGGTCGATCCCGTCGGCGCCGGTCGCCGCGAGTCGTCGCGCGGCCTCGGCCAGCACGTCGGGATCCCCGCCGAGGAGCTGGAAGGCGATGGGGCGCTCCTCGGGCAGGCAGTGGGCGATCACCTGGGTGCGCGCATTGCCCTCGACCAGAGCGCGGGCGTCGATCTCCTCGCTGGTGAGGAGCCCGGCGCCGGCCTCGCGGCAGACGAGCCGGAACGGCGCGTTGGTGACCCCGGCCATCGGGGCGAGCCGCAGGTCCATCGGCTCCCCCTAATCCTTCAGCTCGCTCAGGAGCTCGATGACCCGACGGGCGACGCTCAGGTCTTCGCCCGCCTCCTGGTTGTAGCGCATGATCGCGCTCACCTTCCGGCCGTCACGCAGGAGCTGGCGAAGCTCGCCGCGTAGCGGGTCCTTCAGGTTGGCGACGAGCTCCTTGGCGCGTTGCTCCTGGGTCGAGGCCGTCGCCCTGGCGGCGCGATGCTTGGCCAGGGTCGCGGGCGTCGGGCACGGCAGCACCTCCAGCCACACGCCGCGCTCGGCGACGACCTGGACCATGAGGACGCTGCCTGAGGTCGCTCCCGGGGCGAGGTCGATCTGGATCCAGTGAGTCGGGCGGACCGGATACGTCATGTCGCCTTCCATCATGAGCGGCTGGCCGGGCGCGATCGTCTGGACCGACGCCGCGTACTGGGCGCCGGCGGGTTGACGCGTCCGGCTCGCGAAGACGTCGTCGTAGAACGATGCGGTCTCGGGCTGGATGCAGGCAAGCGATCGCGGATGGGCGAGCGCCTTGAGCCGCCCGACGTCCTTGGCCCGGACGGCGTCGACGTAGCGCTCGACGAACGCCTGCTGCTCGGGCGTGAGCGGCGCATTCTGAGCGAAGGCCTCCGCGAGACCACAGAGCAGGCACGCGACGAACAGCAGTGACAGGCGCCGCATGACGCCTATCATCGCAGACGCCGCGCCAGCTCTCAGCAGAAGAAGCGTTTCAGGCCCGATCGGCGACGAGGACGGCGACGGGGAAGCCGTAGCGGATCTGCGTCCCGTCTCGCCGGGTCTCGATGCCGAGCCGGTCGTCGGCCAGCGATGCGGCGAACAGCTCGCGGATCCGGTCGGCGTCACCCGGCTTGGGGAACGAGCGACCGAGCAACCCTTCGAGCTCGCCTTCCAGGCGGTAGTGGGTCACGCGCGGCTCGCCGAGTCCGACGTCGCTGAAGGTCTGCTTCAGCTCACCGGGGGGCAGCGCCCGGACGTGCGACGGATCGCGCAACCGCTCCATGGCGTTGAAGGCGTCAGCCTTGTCCGGCGCCGGAGCGCTATCGGCCACGACGACCTTGCCACCCACGGCGCACACCCGGCGCATCTCGCGCAGCACGGCCCGGGGGTCGAGGAAGTGGTGGAAGGCGAAGCGCGCGCTGACGATGGTGAACGAGCCGTCGGGCCAGGGCAGCGGTAGCACGTCGCCCTGTCGCCAGGTGACGTTGGTGAGGCCGCGCTCCTGCTGGAGGGTGCGCGCGCGGTCGAGCATGGCCGGCGTGATGTCGATGCCCGTCACGTGACGCGCGACGCGCGCGAAGGCGCAGACGAGCAGGCCCGGGCCGCAGGCGACGTCGAGCACGGTGTCGGAGGGCCCCGCGCCGCTCCAGTCGACGATGAGCGTGAGCGCGGCCTCGTCCTTGATGGAGGGCGCCGTGGAAAACGGCACCGCCTGGCGCGTGAACTGGTCGAGGATCAGGTCAGAGTGTTCGCTTGTAGACACGGCCACCTTTCATGATCAGGCGGAGACTGTCCTGATTCTGGAGGACGCGAAGGTTCTTCAACGGATTGCCGGCCACCACGAGCAGGTCGGCGTACTTGCCCGGCTCGACGCTGCCGATCTTGTCCTGCATCCGGAACAGCTCGGCGTTGACGCGGGTCGCCGAGAGCAGGACCTCCATCGGCGTCATCACCTGGGCCTTCAGCTCCAGCTCCACGGCGCGCTGGCTCATCATGTCGCCGAGCAGGTCCGACCCCGAGCCGATCTTGCACCCCGCGCGGTAGGCGTAGGTGAGGCCCTGCACGCTCTGCTGGCGGGCGAGGTCGATCTTCTGGATCTGGTGATCGCCGATGCCGTAGCGCTTGCCCTCGCGATAGATCGCCTCGTAGGTCACCATCGTCGGCACGATGAAGGCGCCGGCCTCCTTGATGGCCTTGGCCGCGCCTTCGCGGATCAGGTTGCCGTGCTCGATCGAGCGTACGCCGGCCTCGATGGCGCGACGCACGGCCGAGTCACTGTACGCGTGCGAGAGCACGTACTTGCCGACGGCCTGGGCCTCCTCGACGGCGGCGCGCATCTCGGCGACCGTGTACTGCGTCGTGTCGAGCTCGTCCGACGGGGACATGGCGCCGCCCGAGGCCATGATCTTGATCTGGTCCACGTCGCGACGAAGTTGCTCGCGCGCGGCCTTGCGGACCTCGTCGACGCCGTCGGCGATGGAGCCGACCATGCCGACGCAGCAGCCCACGGGATCGATCCATTCGGCGCGCCGGCGCTTGTCACCGTGGCCGCCGGTCTGCGAGAGATAGTTGCCCGAGACGAGCAGCCGCGGCCCTGGGAAATGGCCTTCCTCCAGCGCCAACCTGAAGCCGTAGTCGGCGCCGCCGGCATCGCGGGCCGTCGTGAAGCCCTGCATCAAGCATTCTTCGGCGCGGCGCATGGCGCGAGCGGCGATGTAGCTGGCGGGATAGTAGCGGTGCTGGTCGGTGATGTTCTCGGTGATCGCGCAGATGTGGACGTGGGCGTCGGTGAGCCCGGGCATCAGCGTGGCGCCCTTGCAGTCGAGCGTGGTCACCGGCCCGGGCAGCGCGCCGACCGTGCCGTGGCGGGCGACGTCCTTGATGGTGTCGTCCTCGACGACGACCGCCGCGCCTTCGACGGGCTCGGCGCCGGTGCAGTCGATCACGAACGCATTGGTGAAGACCGTGATGCTCATCGCGCGGCTCTTTCCTGTGGCGCTACCGCGCCACGATCTTGGCGTCGTACATCCACACCTTCTCGTCGGCGCGCGGCGTCCACTCCACCGTGCTGGCCACGCCGTAGAGGTCGTGCTGCTGCCAGAGGAAGACCCACGGCGCCTCGTCGTGGACGAGCTTCTGCAGCTCGGCGTAGGCGGCCGCACGGCCCTTGGGATCCATCACCGTGACGGCGCGGGCGATCTTCTCGTCGATCACCTTGTTGTTGCCGTACGACGAGTAGGTCTGGTCGGCCAGGAAGAGCGGCTGGATCGTGCCCTGGCCGTTCAGGGCCGGCCCCCAGCCGAGGAAGAACAGGTCACCGGTGTTGCGGTTCTTGATCTTGTCCAGGTGAGTCCCCCACTCGTTGACGACGACGTTCGTCTTGATCTGGAGCCGCTGGAGCTGGGCGGCGATGGCGAGCGAGACGTCCTTGTCCAGCGGGTAGCGGCCGGACGGGGTGTCGAGCGTCAACTGAAGCTTCGCGGGATCGACGCCCGCCTCCTTGAACAGCGCCTGGGCCCGCGCCGGGTCGTGCTTGTAGCACTCGACCGGCGCGTAGTCGACGTTGGCCGGCGCCAGCGGGCCACACATCCTCGTCGCGCGGCCCTTGAGCACCGCCCGGATCAGCTCGTCCACGTCCACCGCGTGGTTCATCGCACGGCGCACCCGCACGTCCTGCATCGGCCCCGGCTTCACGTTCACCAGCGCGAGATAGTTGATGCGCGAGGAGACGGTGGAACGAACCTTCGCGCGACCAGAGCGTTCCACCGCCTCGACGGCGTGCGGTGGCACGTCCTTCATGATGTCGATCTCGCCCGAGAGCAGGGCCGCCATCCGCGCACTGAACTCGGGGATGAACCGGAACGTCACGCGGCTCGCGTCGGCGGGGCCGCCCCAGTAGTCGGGATTGCGCTCGAGGACGAGTCGCTCGTCGCGTCGCCACTCGACGAACTTGAATGGCCCGGTGCCGATGGGCTTCTCGGACAGCTTCTGCGGCCCGAGATCCTTCAACGCCTTGGCCGGCATGATGAGCAGATTGGTCAGCGAGGCGTGGTCGATGAGATTGGGCCACGGCTGCTTCGTCAGGAACCGCACCGTGAAGTCGTCGACCACCTGCACTTCTTTGAGCGGGCCCCAGTACGACGCCGTCGCGTAGTGGCTCTTGCTGGCCGGATCGAGCGCGTAGTCGAGCGTCGCCTTGACCGACTGGGCGGTGAACGGCTCGCCGTTGTGGAACTTGATGCCCTTGCGCAGCGTGAACTCCCACGTCGTGTCGTTGACGATCTTGTAGCTCGTGGCCAGCATCGGCACCGGCTTGAAGGTCTTGGGATCACGGTCGAGCAGCCGGTCGTAGATGTGCTCGAGCATGTTGTTGGTCGTCCAGTCCACGATCGTCACCGCCAGCATCGTCCGCGGCTCGGCGCCGAGGCCGATCACGATCTCCTTGCTCTTGACCCGGTCCTGGGCGAGCGCGGGAGCGGCGAGGGCGACGACGACGAGAACGACGGTGACGGCGCGGAAGAAGGAGCGCATAAAGCCTCCGTTAAACGCGAAGCTTCGGATCGAGGGTGTCGCGGAGCCAGTCGCCGAGCAGGTTCACGCCAAGCGCCGTCAGTGCCAGCGCCGCGCCCGGAAAGGCGGCCAGCCACCACGCGACGTAGAGGAAGTCGCGGCCCTCGGCCAGCATCGAGCCCCACGCGGGCGTGGGCGGCTGAACACCGAAGCCCAGGAACGAGATGGCGGCTTCCGCCACGATGAACTGAGAGAACTGCAGGCTGGCCACGACGATGATCGACGGCGCGACGTTGGGGAGCACGTGACGGAAGAGCAAACGCGCGCGGCCCACGCCCAGCGCGGCCGCCGCCTGGACGAAGTCGCGCTCCTTCACCGACAGCACCTCCCCGCGAACCACGCGAGCATACACGACCCATCCAGCCGCCGAAAGGCTGAGGATGATGTTGCGGAGGCCGAGACCGACGATCGTATTGATCGTCATGGCCAGGAGGATGAACGGAAACGAGAGCTGCACGTCGGCCAGACGCATGAGCGCCGCCGACGGCCAGCGCTCGACGAAGCCGGCGATCAGGCCGAGCAGGCCGCCGACGACGGCGGTGACGACGACCGTGCAGGCGCCGATGAACAGCGCGAGCCGCGCGCCGTAGAGGACGCGGGCGAGCAGGTCGCGACCGAGCTGATCGGTGCCCAGCGGGTGGCCCGGCGCGCCTGGGGGCCGCAAGCTCTGAGCGAAGTCGCTCGCCAGCGGATCGACCGGCGCCAGCCACGGCGCGGCGGCGGCGGCCACGATCGCGGCGAGCGTGATGCCGATGCCGAGCCAGGCCTTCACGCGCGCAGCCTCACCCGCGGATCGAGCCAGCCGTAGAGGACGTCCACGAGGAGGTTGATCCCCGTGTACGTGGCCGAGATCACGAAGACGGCGGCGAGGACCACCGGGAAGTCGCGATTGAGCAGCGCTTGCACGGTGAGTCGGCCGAGCCCGGGCCACGCGAAGATCGTCTCCGTGATCACGGCCCCGCCGAGGAGCTGGCCGATCTCGAGCCCGGCCAGCGTCACGATCGGAATCGCGGAATTGCGCAGCGTGTGCTTGGCCACGACGCGTGGCTCGCTGAGGCCCTTGGCGCGCGCGGTCAGCACGTAATCCTCGCCGAGCGCTTCCAGCATCGTCGAGCGCGTGAGGCGGGCGATGCGGGCCGAGAAGAACGCCGCCAGCACCACCGACGGCATGACGAGCTGCGCGAGCGACCCCATTCCCCCCGTGGGCAACCAGTGAAGGCGGACGGAGAAGACGTAGATCAGCATGAGACCGAGCCAGAAGCCGGGCACCGCCTGGCCGATCACGGTGCCGAGCGTCCCCGCGTAGTCGACGACGGTGTTGCGCTTCACCGCCGTCATCACGCCGAGCGGCACCGCCACGACGAGCGTGAGCAGGACGGCGCTGGCCGCGAGCAGCAGCGTCGCGGGCAGGCGCTCGAGCACGAGGCCGAGGGCATCGCGCCGGTAGCGCAGCGACTCGCCGAAGTCGCCCCGCAGCGCGCCGCCGACGAAGCGCGCGTACTGCACCGGGAGTGGATCGTTGAAGCCCAGGCGCTGGCGGAACTCGTTCACGTCCTTGGCCTGGATGTCCATCGGCATGAAGAGCAGGACCGGATCGCCGCCCAGGCGCACCATCGCGAAGACGGCGGAGAGCGACAGGAACACCACGAGGGCGGCCTGCGCCAGCCGCGAGACGACGTAGCTGCGCACGCGCTACGCGGAGGTGTCGGTCACGCGGCGGCGCCGGTGGAACCGCATGTTGAGCAGCTCGACGCCGAGGGCGAACGCCATGGAGAAGTAGATGTAGCCCTTCGGCACGTGCTGTCCCATGCCGTCGGCCACCAGCACGATGCCGATCAAAACGAGGAAGGCCAGGGCCAGGATCTTGACGCTGGGATGGCGCTCGACGAAATCGCTCACCGCGTTCATCGCCATCAGCATCACCACGATGGCGATGACGATGGCGGCCACCATGATCCACACCTCATCGACCATGCCGACCGCCGTGATGACGGAGTCCAGCGAGAAGACGACGTCCATCAGCATGATCTGGATGACGACGGCCGCGAACGTCCCGCCGCCGCGCGTGGCCGGGGGCGTGTGGGGGCCGGCCTCGACCTTGTCGTAGATCTCCCACGTCGCCTTGAAGATGAGGAAGAGGCCACCCGCGATGAGGACGAGGTCGCGCCCGGACAGCCCCCCGATGGCAAAGAGCGGCCGCGTGAGGCCCATGATCCACGTGATCGAGAACAGGAGGGCCAGCCGGGTTCCGAGCGCCAGGGCCAGGCCCAGGCGCCGCGCCCGCGGCTGCTGGGCCGGCGGCAGGCGGCTGCTGAGGATCGCGATGAAGACGATGTTGTCGATGCCGAGGACCAGCTCCATCGCGGTCAGGGTGACCAGCGCGAGGAGATTCTCGACGCTCAGGCGTGATCCTTCTTGAGCTGGGCCGCGATCGGGACGAAGTCGTACGAAGGAAAGACCTGGTAGCGGAAGGCGCCCCACGCCTTCTGCTCCATGTAGCGGTTGACGGACCGGAGCGCGCCGGGCGCCACCCGGAGCTGGATGATGAAGCCGTACGACATCGCCACCACCCACGACACGATCTCGGCGCCCTCGGGCGGGAAGTCGCGGTAGAAGCCGGTCTTCTTGGCGTGGGCCATGATCTCGTCGAGGGGCTTCGACTGATCGTGGTGGAGCAGCACCGTCAGCAGCACGCGATCATCCGCCATGGCGGATCCTCCTCTCGATGCCCTGCCACATGAGCTCGGCCCAGCGCTCGTAGCCGACGTCGGACGGATGATAGCCGTCGCTTCCGACGAGCTCGGGGCGCCGCGGCACCTCCTCGCGGCTCACCTCGTAGAGATCGACGACCTCGGCGCCGATCGCGGTCGCCTGCCCGCGGAGCGCGTCGTTGAAGCGCATCGTGAGCCTGCCCACGGTCGCCTCCTGCGGCCGGCCGCGGAAGCGAGGCGTCACCGCGAGGTCGGGCAGCAGGTTCACCACGATGACGGCGCGGGTCTTGTCGTTTAGCCGGCGCAAGATCGCTTCCACGTTGTGCTCGTAGCTCTCGACGGGGACGCCCTGGGTGATGTCGTTGGGCCCGATCGAGAGCGTCACCAGGTCGGGCTTGATCTCGATGGCCTGATCGAGCTGACCGGCGAGGACGTCCGCCGAGGTCGCGCCGCCGATGCCGAGATTCACGACCCGCGCATTGGGATACAGCTTGCGCAGGCGGCTCAGCAGGCGGCTGACGTAGTTCCGGTCCTTGCTCGTGGCCCCCACGCCTTCGACCGTGCTGTCGCCGAGGGCGACGTACACGACGGACGCGCGGCGGTCCGCCGGCAAGCCGCGCGAATCGCTCACGCTCGAGCATCCGACGACGACCAGCGCAACCAACCACGTCAGAGCGCGAGCTAGAATTTCGCCGCCTCTTCGAGCGTGCTCGTATACCAGGGCGCGTCGGGGAAGGTGATCGGTCGGACCGCCGGCAGTGTCGCTCCGGCACGGCGGTACGCATCCATATATGTACGTGCGGCGGCCGGGGGGCCCACGGAGCCCAGCGCGTCGGCGAGCGCGACCGTGGTCGTGCCGTCGCGATCGAACGCCTTGATGTGCTCGCCGAGGCCCGCGGCTTCGAGCATCGCGCGGTAGAAGGGCAGCATCAGGTAGCGGGTGAGCTCGTTCTGGAACGCAGCCAGGGCCGGCGCCCGATTGTCCGTGATGGCGAGCGGCACGGCGACGACGATCTCGAAGCCGTCGAGCGTCCTGCCGGCTCGCCGGCGCCCGCGCTCGATGGCGGGAACGGCGACGTCGCGAACGTACGCCGGCGGCGTGAGCCACAGCACGGCACCGTCGGCGATCTCGCCCGCCAGCTCGCACATCTTCACGGAAAGCGCCGCCAGGTAGATCGGCGGCGCCGGCGGGCGCTCGGGCATGCCCATGCTCCAGTGGACGCGATAGTGACGCCCGCTGAAGTCGGCGCCGGCTCCGAGGCCGCCCCGCAGCACCGCGACGTACTCGCGCATGACGGCGAGGGGCTCGGTGAGCGTCAGGCCGAGCTGGGTCTCCATGCTGGCGCGATGGCTGACACCGATCCCGAGGCGGAAGCGGCCTCCCGTCGCCTCCGAGAGCGTCAGCGCCGCCTGGGCCATGGCGACGGGATGGCGCGGGTACACGGGAACGACACCGTTGCCGAGCCCGAGGCGGCTGGTGGCAGCGCCATACGCCGCGAGCACGACGAACGAATCGCGGCCAAGGCCGTGCGTCACCCACGCGCTGTCGTAGCCGAGGGCCTCGACGCGCCGGGCGAGGTTGACGGCAGTGGCCAGGTCACGGCCGGGGTTCAGATAGCAGGCTCGTCTCATGGCGGCTCCACCCTAACAAGGTGCTTGGGCGTGGTCCAGTGTCGCGCTAGCCTCGATTCATGCGACTCGGCTCGGCGCTGGCGCTCGCAGTGATGCTGGCAGTCGTCGGATGCGCGTCGTCGCAGCGCGGGACGGACGTCTTCGAATCCGAAGGGCGACCGGCCGGCGCGGCCGATCGCGCGTTTCTCCCCGGTGTGCCCTACGTGTCCTGGAACGAAGCGGCGCGGCTCTGGTTTCGCGAGCGCGATCTCACCAACCCGTCGTTCCACGCCTCGTTCCTCATGGTGCTGGGCTACTGGGGACAGCACTGGTCGTTGATGGACGACCGCACGGCGCTCCAGGAATGGGGCATCACCGACAAGGGCACGGCGCCCAGCCTCGCCTCCGTGAAGTCGTTCCTCGATGTCGGCGTGCCGGTGATCGTACCGGGAGCGATCACGCCGCTCGCTCATTTCGCGAATCCAGCCCGCGCGCCCGGCCTCCTCGGGACGATGCAGCCGCTGGACGCGCGGCCAGGCCAGTGGGATCCGCTGCTCGCCACGTTTCGTGTCGTCATCGGCTACGACGATGCCCGGCGCGTCGTCACGCTCCACGATCCGACCTTCGGGCCGGTGTGGACGGTCGATTACGACGACTTCGACCGCATGTGGTCGCTGACCAACCGGACGTGGATGGTCATGCGGCCCCACGATCCGCGCCCCATCGTCGCCGAGCGCCAGGTGGCGCCGCCGTATCGCGAGCGCACCGCCGACGAGCAGGCGGCGACCGATCTCGTCTACGCGCTGGCGCTCTCGGCCGGCGGACGCGACCGCGAGGCGGCCGACCGTCTGCGCCAGGCGCTCGCCCGTGCCGACATCAGCGTCGGGTACCGCCATCTGCTCCGGCTGGAGCTGGCCGGCTACGAGATGCATCGCGGCCGACTCCGCGCCGCGGCCGACAGCGCCGATGAGGCGGCGCGTCTCGTTCCCGAGAGCCCGGCGCCGTGGAGCGTGGCGGCGGAAGCGTACCGGCGACTCGGCCGCGCCCAGGACGCCGACGCTGCCGCAGCGCGGGCCCGACAGCTCGCCGCGTGCTCGGAAGGGGCCCAGGTGCGCGGTCACGGTGAGGTGAAGGTCCTGCCCGAGACGCTCTATCGCCCGGAGCAGCGCGCGCTGGCCTCCGTGATCGCCCGCGATTTCTTCGTCGTGGCGTCGTGCCCCGACGCCGGCGTCACCTGGCTCCTCCGGCCGTTGCCGTGATCAGGAGCGGAGGACGCTGACCTCCATCGCGTCGTCGCCGAAGTCATATTCCCGGGAGGTGTAGCGTCCCGCGGGCTCACGGACGTAGTCGAGATAGGGCTTCACGTCGCGCCGGTAGACGCCCGTGTTGTCCGCCACGACGACGGCGCCGGCCGCGAGCTTGGGCTCGAGCTGCCGCAAGTAGTCGAGGTAGTCCTCTTTGACCGCGTCGATCAGCACGAAGTCGAAGCGTCCGGACAGGATCGGAATCGCTCGCAGCGCGTCGCCCACCACGACCTTCACCTTGCGCTTGAGGCCGGCCTCTTCCGCGTTGTACTCGACGAACCTGGCGAGGTACGGGTTCGCCTCGACACAGATCAACCGGCCGCGCGGTGGCATCGTGCCGGCGATGAGGATGGCGGAGTAGCCGAAGAGCGAGCCGATCTCGACGGCGCGCTCGCACTCGTGGCGCTCGAGGAGCCGGCGGATGACGCGCCCCTTGGCCCGGCCGATCACCGGCAGGTGCCAGAGCGTGACGGCGCGGTCCATCAGCGCCAGCATCCGCTTCGCCTTTTGGGTGATCATTGTAGCGGGAGCCGCGAGGTCGGCTCGAGCCGCGGGTGGCGAGGTCTAGGTACGCGGGGCTCCGAGTCGCGCGACGACGGCGGCAGGTCGTTAGCAGGTCCAGGTACGCGGGGCTCCGAGTCGCGCGACCACGGCGGCAGGTAGTTACCAGGTCTAGGCACGCGGGGCTCCGAGTCGCACGGCCACGGCGGCAGGTAGGGCTCCGAGTCGCGCGGCCACCGCGTCTGGGACCGGATATCGACGATCCCAGGTGCCCGCCTTCACGATCTGGCCGGGCAGCGTGCGCCCCACCACGTCCTGAACGCGGCGCGACGCCGCCAGCAGGCGGTCGAGGTCGATGCCGGTGCGGACGCCCATCGCGTGCAGGCAATGCACGAGATCTTCCGTGCAGACGTTGCCGCTGGCGCCGGGAGCGAAGGGGCAGCCACCGAGGCCGCCGATCGAGGAGTCGAAGTGCGTCACACCAAGCTCCATCGCGGCCAGGATGTTGGGGATGGCCATCGCGCGGGTGTCGTGGGTGTGCAGCGTCCACTCGATGCCCGGGAACTTCGGCATCAGGTGCTCGAGCGTCCGCGCGACCTGGCGCGGGTTCGCCATGCCGGTCGTGTCGGCCAGGCCGATGGCGCGGGCGCCGATGTCGACCAGCCGGCGCACGACGCTCTCGACCTGCGGGATCGGCACCTCCGTCTCGAACGGGCATCCGAACGACGTCGAGATGCCGCAGGCGACGGGGACGCGGGCCCGCTCGGCCACCTGCATGACGGCGCGCAGCTTCTCGATCGACTCGGCGATCGTCATGTTGACGTTCGCGAGGTTGTGGCTCTCACTGGCCGAGACGACCGTGTGGATGGCGTCGACACCGGCGTCCACGGCGCGGACCGCGCCCTTGTCGTTGGGAACGAGCGCCGCGTAGCGGGTGGACGGGCGGCGGCGGATCTTGGCCATCACCTGCTCGGCGTCACGCGTCTGGGGCACCACCTTGGGGTGGACGAACGACGTCACCTCGATGCGCTCGAGGCCGGATGCGGCCAGGAGGTCGACGACCTCGACCTTCTGTTCCGTGGGGATGAACTCGGGCTCGATCTGGAAGCCATCCCGCGGTCCCACCTCACAAATCGTGACGCGATCAGGCAGCTTCATGGCCATCCCCCTTTGCGGTCAGAACTGTACCATGGCGCCAAGCTGGCACACCGCCGGCGGCGGATGCGTTCACGATTTCCTCACCGGGCGGACGAAGACCCACGCGAAGATAGGAAAAGGCCGCGATTCTCCTTTGGGACGTCGTAAGGCAACGTTCATCGCCTGGAGGAACACATGAGGATTCTGGGTCTGCTCGTCGTCCTCTGCTTCGCCTACGTCTCCGACGCCTTCGCCGTCTGCGCGCCGACGAGGATGCTTCGGATCGTGACCACCGTGGACGCCTTCGGCCTGCCGGCCGACCACTTCGTGACCCAGCCGAAGACGCTCTATCGCTACGGATCGATGTTCGGTCGCGTGGAAGAGGTCTTCAACAAGCAGACGGGCCTGCACCTGCTCGTCGTCGTCAGCGAGCCGGACGTCTGGGTGGTCAATCGGGTGAACAACAGTGGCCAGCACATGACGGACCGCGGCGCGAACATCGACTTCCACGCCCCGATCATCACGGCCACGAAATCCGAACACTGGAGAAAGCTGGAGTTCGGGTGTGAAGAAGACTTCATGAAGTCGGTCAATGCCAAGACCGAGCCGGCCGACGGGGGCATGATCCGCTACAGCCACGAGGCCGAGGGCATCAAGGCGTCGCTGGTCGTCAATCCGAAGCAGCGTCCCGAGCGCCTCGAGATCGAAGGCCCCGAGGCTCGCTTCGTCATCAAGTTCCTGAGCTACGAGGATTCGGAGTTCCAGGCCGATCTCTTCTCGCGGCCCAACGGCATCCGGTTCAGCGAGCGGTAGCGCGCCGCTCCAGGCGGCGAGTCGGGACGGGCGCGTCTCAGTACGACCGCGGCATGCGCAGGATGTGCTCGCCGACGTAGGCGAGCACGAGGTTGTTGTTGATGGGCGCGGTCTTGTAGAGCCGGCACTCGCGGAACTTCCGCTCGATGTCGTACTCCTCGGCGTAGCCGTACCCGCCGTGGCAATCGATGCAGGCGTTGCCGGCCTCCCACGCCGCCTCGGCGGCGAGGTACTTGGCCATGTTGGCCTCGGGCCCGCACGGCTCGCCCGCGTCGAAGAGCGCCGCCGCCTTGTTGCGCATGAGCGCGGCGGCCTCGACGGCGGTGTGGGCCTTGGCGATCGGGAACTGCACGCCCTGGTTAGCACCGAGCGGCTTGCCGAAGAGCACGCGCTGGCTCGAGTACGCGACGGCCCGCTCCCCGAACCAGCGGCCGTCGCCGATCGATTCCGACGCGACCAGGATGCGCTCGACGTTCATGCCGTCGAGGATGTAGGAGAACCCCTTGCCCTCCTGGCCGATGAGCCCGTCGGCGGGGATCTCCATGCCGTCGAAGAAGAGCGCGTTGGTCGAGTGGTTCATCATCATCCTGAGCGGACGCACTTCCAGCCCCTTGATGCCGCGGATGTCGACCAGGAAGACGCTGAGCCCGTCGGTCTTGTGCGTGACCTTGTCCACCGGCGTCGTGCGGGCGAGCAGCAGCATCAGGTCGGACTGGAGCACGCGCGAGATGAACATCTTCTGACCGTTCACCACGTAGCGGTCGCCCTTCTTCACCGCCGTCGTCTGGAGTTTGGTCGTGTCTGACCCGCTGTTGGGCTCGGTCACGCCGAAGGCCTGCAGCCGCAAGTCCCCGGTGGCGATCTTGGGCAGGTACTGCTTCTTCTGCGCCTCGCTGCCATGACGGAGCAGCGTGCCCATGATGTACATCTGGGCGTGACAGGCGGCGGCGTTGCCGCCGTTGGCGTGGATCGTCTCCATGATCAGCGCGCCCTCGGTGACGCCGAGTCCGGCGCCGCCGTATTGCTCGGGGATCAGCGCGGCCAGGTAACCCGCCGTGGTGAGGTCGTTGACGAACGCCTCCGGGTACTCGCGCTTGACGTCGAGCGCGCGCCAGTACTCTCCGGGGTACCGCTTACAGATGTCGGCGACGCCGTCGCGGAGCGCGCGCTGCTCGTCGGTGAGGGTGAGCGGGATGGCCGTCATGCTCAGCGTCCTTTGAAGTTCGGCTTCCGTTTCTCGTTGAACGCGCGGACGCCCTCGAGGCGATCCTCGGTGACGACCGTCGCGTTGTAGGCCTCGATGGCGAGGATCATGGCGGTGTCGAGATCGGTCTCCATGCCATAGGCGATGGCCTTCTTGGCCTGGCGCACGGCGATCGGGCCGTTCTGGGCGATGGTCGTCGCGATCTCGGTGGCCCTGGCGCGCGCCTGGCCCTTGGGGACCAGGTGATTCAAGAGCCCGGCCGCCTTCGCTTCCTCGGCCTTCAGTCGCCGGCCCGTGAAGATCATCTCCTTGGCCAGCGGCGCGCCGAGGAGGCGGGGCAGGAGCTGGGTGCCGCCGATGCCGGGAAAGATCCCGAGCGTCGTCTCGGGAACGCCGAAGACGGCGGTCTCGCTGGCGACGATGAAGTCGGAGAGGATCGCGAGCTCGCATCCGCCGGCGAGGGCGAAGCCTTCCACGGCGGCGATGATCGGGATCGGACAGCGCAGGACCCGGAACGCCGCCTGCTCGAAGATGACGTGCTGAGCCCGCCACGTCTCGTCGGACATCTCGTTGCGTTCCTTGAGGTCGCCGCCGGCGCAGAAGGCCCGGTCACCCGCCCCCGTGAAGACGACGGCCCGGGCGTCGGTGTCCATCTTCAAGCCGTCGAAGCAGGCGAGCAGGTCCTCGCCCATGGCGGTGTTCATCGCGTTCATCTGCTCGGGCCGGTTCAGGATGACCGTGACGACGTGGCGGTCGGCCGAGCGTTCGACGAGGAGATGACGATAGGTCACAGAACGCCTTCGCTGCGGAGCGACCGTACGTCGTCGCGGGTGTAGCCGAGCCAGGTCAGCACGTCCTCACCGTGCTCGCCGAGCCGCGGTGGCTCGCGGCGCACCCCGGGCCGCCGGCCGTCCCAGCGGATGGGCAAGCCGACGCAGGTGAAATCGGGCAGGCGAGCGTTGTCGGGACGCAACAGCATGCCGCTCTCGCGCGTCTGGGGCTCTTCCAGCACGCGGTCGATCGTGAGGATCGGCGAGCAGGGGACGTCGTGGCGGCGCAGCGTCTCGATGAGGTCGGCGCTCTTCCGAGCGCGCGTGAGAGCCGAGATCGCCTCGACCAGCACCGCGCGGTTCTGCACGCGCCGCGGATTGTCGGCAAAGCGCGTGTCGTCCGCCAGGCCGGGCGCGTCGAGGGCGCGAGCGAGCCGAACGAACAGCGCGTCGGACCCGGCGGCGATCATCACGTAGCCGTCGGCGGCCGGGAACGCCTGGTAGGGTGCGATCATCGCGGTGCCCGAGCCCTGGGGCACCGGCGTCTCGCCCGACGCGAGATAGCCCATGGCGTGATACGAGACCCACATCAGCGTCGTCTCGAAGAGCGACGTCGTGACTTCCACCGCGCGCCCCGTGCGATCGCGCTCGCGCAGCGCCGCGACGATGCCAAGCGCGGCCCACATCCCGGTGCCCATGTCGACGATCGACGTGCCCACGCGCACCGGTTCCTGGCCGGGATGGCCGTTGACCGACATGAGCCCGGCGTAGGCCTGCATCATCGGGTCGTAGCCCGGCATGTCGCGCAGGGGGCCGCTCGTTCCGAAGGCGGTGATCGCGCAGTAGACGAGCCGGGAGTTCATCGCCGACGCGCCGACAAAATCCACCCCGAGATCGCGGGTGGCTTCGGCGCTCAGGCTCTGGACGAAGACGTCGACCCGCGCGACGAGCCGCTTCAGCACCGCGCGACCGGCCGCCGTCTTCAGATCGAGGGCGAGGCTCCGCTTGTTGCGGTTGAAGGCGAGAAACGTCGCCGACTGATCGCCCCACCACGGCGGCGCCCACGCGCGCGCGTCGTCCCCGCGCCCGGGCCGCTCGATCTTGACCACGTCGGCCCCCATGTCGCCGAGCACCTGCGTGCAGAACGGACCGGCGACGTTCTGCGTGAGGTCGGCGACGACGACGCCTTCGAGCGGGAGCGCCACGCCGAGAGTCTACCACCGAGGAGCGTGCCCGATTTTCCGTGGCACCAGCGCTCGAAATTGAGTCACTGACTGTCCATGACGCGACGCCGGGCCCACCATAAGTGCTTGGATTTCCGAAATCCGGACTCTGGCATCAGCGTTGCGTCTTCTCACGCGCCCCGCGCCGTGGGACGGCGCGGCAGGAGGACGACATGACCGCACGGAAGATCTGGATCGTACTGGCGGGAGCCCTCTGGCTCTGCCTTCTCGGTGTGATTGCCAGTGTGGCCGTCGAGCGACTGCGCGTGGATCACAAGCGCCTCGCCGGTGCCCACCTCGAGGACGGTGACGACATCGGTGCGCAGGTGGCCGTGAGCGCGGAGTGGCCGTGGGAGGCGCCCGTGCGCCTGGTGAGCGAGGCGCTCGCTCGGGGCGACCGCGCATCGGCCGAGTGGGCGTGGCGCAATGCCTGGGGCGCGGCGCTCGGCGCACGCCGGTGGGAAGGCATGGCGGCCGTCGGCGGGCTCGCGCTCCAGATGGGGGAGTCGCCCCGCGCCCGCGAGGCGTACCTGGTCGCGCTGTTCCGCGCGCGCGACCAGCGATCGTTCACCGGTGTGCTCAGGGCCCAGGAGGCGTTCGAGACGCTCGGTGACCGGCCGGTGGCGCTCCAGTGCCTGCACATCGCCGGCTCCATGCCGGGCATCGGCGCCGTCGAGCAGGGCATCGTGCGCGAGCGTCTCGATCGGCTCGCCGCGTTTCCCCACTCGTCGTGGAACGCGCGATGAGGCACCCAGACCGTGAGGCCCTCGAGCCCGCCGTGAGCCGCGTGCGGTGAGCGCGATACCGTCTGCGGCCGGGCCGTCGAGTCAGGCCCGGTCGCGGCGGTAGCGTGTCTCGAAGAGCAGCGCGCCGGCCGGCGAGCGGTAGGGCCCGTGAGGCATCCCGGGCGGCCGGCACGCGTACATCCCCGCGCTGAACGTCCGCCCGAACCCGAGGTCCATCAGGCTGCCGTCGACGATCCAGACCTCTTCCCAGAAGTCGTGGGTGATCGTCTCGGTCGTTTGAACGCCGGCCGCGAAGCGCAGCAGCCGCGTGACGTCGCCCGTCTCGGGATCGCGGCTCAGGATCTTCTCCTCGATGCCGGCGCCGCCAGCGCCGGCCGTCGCCGAGCCGGCAACCGGTTGCCACGGAACGTCGTCGGGGCGGAAGAATTCGAGCGCCGGCTTGGCCAGTGTTATCCTCGAAATCGATGGTGTTCTTCGATCCCACCATCGCGGATGTCCTGCTGACCTATGCCCGGCGTGTGGTCGCCCGTGGCTACATCCACAACACGCTCGGCAACATCGCGGTGCGCACTCCGGCCGCCGGCTTCGACGACGGCGTGGTCTACACCAAGCACGCCGGGATCTCGCTCGAGGAGATGACGCGCGACCACGTCGTGATCACCGACGTGCCCACCGGCCGGCTGCTCCACGGCGACGTGCCGACGAGCGTGGGCCATCAGCTCAACCGCGAGATCCTCCGCTTGCGGCCCGACGTCAACGCGGTGATCCACGTCCATCACGACGAGACCATTGCCTATTTCGCGGCCAGCCCCGGGCGAGAGCTCCGCATCCTCTCCATCGAGTTCCCGTCGGTCATGGGCCGGCCACCGCACGTGCTGCCGTCGCACGTCAACGTCGAGCTGGACGTCGCGCCGATCCGCAGCTTCATCCACCACACCAACGCCATCGTCATGGAAGGTCACGGCGTCACGACGCTCGGCCGCACGCTCTCCGAGGCCTATCACCGGCTCAACACGCTGGCCGCCGAGGTCCGCCGCCTGGCGCTGGCCGAGGAGCTCGCCGTCCTGCGCGGGAGCGAGATCCAGTACGTCGATCCGGCGTCCCTCGAGTGGGCCTACGAGCACGCCGACGACGTGATCTATCCCACGCCGGCAGCGGCCGCCGCCGCGCCGCGCTAGCGGCGCCCGCCCAGCTCCTTCCGCACCAGCGCCGCTCCCGCCGCCAGCGCCGTGAGCTTCTGGTTGCACTGATAGCGCGGCGACCAGCCGAAGCCACAATCGGGATTCACCGTCAGCTTCTCGGCCGGACAGACCTCGAGCACGCGGCGGATCCGGCGCGCCACGTCCTCGGGCGTGTCCTGGTTGAAGCCCTTCACGTCGACGACGCCCGCGCCCAGCTCGCGGCCGTCGCCGTACTTCCGCCACAGGTCGAGCTCGGCCAGCTCGCGGCCGGCGAACTCGAGCACGAACTGATCGGCGCGGGCCTTGAGCGCGCCCGGGAAGTACGGCTCGTAGGTCCGCGGGAAGCGCGAGCGGCCGAAGCGATTGCCGAAGCAAATGTGGAAGCCGAGCCTCGCCTTCACGCCCTCGGTGGCCAGGTTGAAGAGCCGCGCCATCTCCTCTCCGGAAACGTTGCCGCGCGCCGGCTCGTCGATCTGGATCCAGTCGGCGCCGGCCGCCACCAGCGCACGGAGCTCCTGGTTGATGACCTCGGCGAACCGCTCGGCGACGTCGACCGTGCCCTTGTAGACCTTGCCGGGATGGATGCGCGAGCCGAAGGTGAGCGGCCCGGCGCAGGTCGCCTTCGTCGCCCGCTTCGTGTGTGACTTGAGGTACTCGAACTCCTTGACGATGCCGAGGCCACCCGCCGGCGGCTCGATCCGTCCCACCGCCTCGTAGCGCGTCTGCTGGTCGTAGCCCCAGTAGCCGAGCTTGCGGCGGACCGGCAACGCCTCGATGCCCTTGATGATCGTGTAGTACGTGTCGACGTAGCCGTCGAGTCGACGCACCTCGCCGTCGGTGATCACGTCGATCCCGGCTTCCTCCATGTCGGCCACGACGGCGTCGACGGCGTCGTCGAACATCTCGTCGAGGTCGCCCGGACCGGCCTCGCCGGCCTCGTACGCCTCGACCAGCGTGAACCACCATCCGGGTTTTCCATGTGAGCCCACCACGGTGGTGGGAAGGATCGGCAACGAAGGCATCAGGTGGCTCCTCCAATGATCCGCGAGACGGTGGCGTCGCGCCGCGCGTCGGCCGGCGCGCCGGCGAAGATGATCTCCCCGCGCTCGATGACATACAAGCGGTTCGTTTCTGCGGGCACGTGATGGATGTTGGACTCGGCCAGCAGAATGCCGGGGCCGTGGCTGCGAATCGCGGCGATGCCCTCGGCGATCACGGGAATGACGGCCGGCGACAGGCCCTCGAACGGCTCGTCGAGCAGGAGCAGGTCGGGGTCGAGGGCGAGCGCCCGGGCCAGCGACAGCATCTTGCGCTCGCCCCCGGAGAGCTGGCCGCCACCGCGAGCGGCGTACGCTTCGAGCCGAGGAAACACGCGATACGCCTGGGCCACGCGGTCGGAGGCCGGGCGTTCCGTCACGCGATTCCACGTCGCCATCTCGATGTTCTCGGCGACCGTGAGATCGGCGAAGACCTCGCTCTCCTCGGGTGAGAAGCCCACGCCGAGGGTGGCGATCGTGTGTGTCGGCATGCCGATGAGGCTCCGGCCTCGGTAATCGATCCGGCCGGCGGCCGGACGGCGATAGCCCATGATCGTGCGCAGCGTCGTCGTCTTGCCGGCGCCGTTGCGTCCGACCAGGCACACGAGCTCGCGCTCGCCGACCTCGAGCGAGACGTCGCGCAGGATGCGGCTCGCCTGGATGTCGACGCTCAGCCCCTCGACGGTCAGCATCACGAGCGCGGCTTGCCCAGCACGGTCGCGACGACCTCGGTGTCACGCCGGATGCCGTCGGGAGTCGTGTCGGCCAGGACGCGGCCCTGGTGGAGCGCGACGATGCGGTCTGAGTAGCCGAAGACGATGTCCATGTCGTGCTCGACCTGGACGATCGCCTTGACGCCGAGGCGCCGGGCCGCGCCGACCATGACGTCCATGATGGCGTGCTTGTCGGCCGTGCTCACCCCGGAGGTCGGCTCGTCAAGTAGGATCAGCTCGGGCCCCAGCGCGAAGGCGCTGGCCACGTCGAGCAGCTTCTTGTCGCCCTGGGGCAACGTGCGGGCGAGCCTGGCCAGCCGATCGGCCAGGCCGAAGACGGCCGCGATCTCTCCGACCTCGGCGTGGACGGCGCGGTCGGCGCCGAGGGACGACCAGAAGCGGCGGCCACGGCCCAGGCGCGCGCAGACCGCCACCGCGAGCGTTTCCGCCACCGTGAGGGCGGGGAAGACGTTGACGAGCTGGAAGCTCCGGGCCAGGCCGCGTCGGGCCAGTGTCACCGGCCCTGCTCCGACGATGTCGAGGCCGCGGAAGCTCATCTGGCCCGCGGTCGGGGGCGCGAGCCCGGTCACGATGTTGACGAGCGTCGTCTTGCCGGCGCCGTTGGGGCCGATGATCGAGACGAACTCCCCCTCGCTCACGGTGAGGCTCACGCCGTCGAGCGCCGTGAAGTCGCCGTAGCGCTTCGTCAGGCCCCGCGCGTCGAGCAGGACGCTCACGTGCCGGCGCGCTGGCGCCGATCGAGAAGTCCCGTCAGGCCCTGGGGAAAGAAGACCACCACGACGGCGAGGATCGCGCCGAAGACGAAGCGCCAGTACTGAGTGATCGACATCACCTGGTCCTGGAGCACGATGAAGACGAAGGCGCCCAGCACGGGGCCGAAGAAATTCCCGAAGCCGCCGAGCAGCAGCATGAAGACGAGATTGCCGGAGTGGGTCCAGTACGCGAGGAGCGGATCGGCCAGGCCGGTTGGAATGGGAAGGAGCGCGCCGCCGACGGCGCCGAAGACCGCGGCGACGACGAAGGCAGAGAGACGATAGCGGCGGACGTCGACCCCGGTGAACTCGGCCTTGCCGGCGTTCTCGCGGATCGCGCGCAGGCCGAGGCCGAACGGCGAGCGGACGATCCGCCACATGACGACCGCGCCGAGGACGAGCACGGCGAGTGAGTAGTAGTAGAACGGGCCGGTGAGGAACTCGACCTTGCCGAACGACGCCCACGCCAGGCCGAGGAGCCTGGGGCGCAGGACCCGCATGCCCTCGTCGCCGCCGGTCACCGCGTAGAACTTGAGCAGGAACGAGTAGAACAGCATCCCGAAGGCCAGCGTGAGCATGCCGAAGTAGATCCGCACGTAGCGCACGCAGAGCAGGCCGGTCGGCAGCGCGATCACCGCCCCGGCCACGGCCGCGGCCATCAGGATCACCTCGAGGTCCAGCACGCCGAGCTTCGAGGTCAGGAACGCGGCGGTGTAGGCACCGAGCGCCACGAACAGGGCGTGACCGAAGGAGAGCAGGCCGGTCGTGCCGAAGAGGAGATTCAGGCCGAGGAGCGCGATGCCGTAGCCGAAGAACGGCAGCATGAGCGTGGCGTAGTAGTCGCGGCCGGCCAGCGGAAACAGCGCCAGCGCACCGAGCGCTGCGGCCACGGCGAGCCGGAGGCTCATGCGGCTGCCTTCGCGAAGAGCCCGGCCGGACGGAGGACGAGGACGGCGATCACCACGACGTAGATCGCCAGCATCTCGACTTCCGGATACGTGGCGACGGCGACCGCGCGCATGATGCCCACGATGAGGGCGCCGGCGACGGCGCCGCGCATGGAGCCGAGGCCGCCGATGACGACGACGGCGAAGGCCTCGACGATGAGATCGATGCCCATCTCGTTGACGGCCGCGGTGGCCGGGATGACGAGCGCGCCGCCCACGGTGCCGAGCGCCACGCCCAGCGTGAAGACCCGGACGTAGACGCGCGACACGTCGACGCCCATCGCCTCGGCCATGCCGCGGTTCTCGGCGGTCGCCCGCACGATGCGGCCGAAGCGCGTGCGGGCGAGCAGGAAGCCCATGAGCGCGGCGATCGCGCCGCCGGCGGCGATCACGACGAGGTTGTAGACGGGGATGACGAGGCCGCCGACGCGGAGTTGCCCGTACACGAGGTAGGCGCTGGAAAGCTGGTGCGGGGCGGTGCCCCAGACGAAGCGGATCACGTCCTCGAACATCAGCACCAGGGCGAACGTGAGCAACAGCTGGAAGCTCTCGTCGCGGTCGTAGATCGTGCGCAGCAATCGCTCGATGACGGGACCGACGAGCGCGAGGCCGAGGCCGGCGCCGACGAGAACGAGGGGAAAGATCGGCGGCGGTGCGCCGGCCGCCAGCGCCCAGCTCACCGCCGACACACCCGCGTACGCGCCCAGCGCGTAGAACGAGCCGCAGGCGAGGTTCAGGATCTTCTGGACGCCGAAGACGAGCTGCAGACCGGCGGCGACCAGGAACAGCACGGCGGCGTGGAAGACGCCGCCGAGCACGATGTTGAGGCTCTGCGCGATCAGGGCGCCGGAGGCCTCACACGCTCCACGAGTTGATCCAGTCGTAGAGCCCGGTGCCGCTCGGCTTCTGGATCTGCTTCGTGGACATCACCTCCACGGGATCGATCGTCACGAAGTCGTGGCGGTTCTTGTGGGTGGTGACGCCCTGGTAGTAGCTCGCCTCCATGATGTGATCGCTGCGGTAGCCGCGCCGGCCGGACAGCGACTCCACCTCGATGCCCTCGAGCGCCTCGACCGTCTGCTCCGTCGTGGGCCATTTGCCGCCGGCCGCCTTGCTGGCCTTCTCGACCGCCGCCTTGTAGGCCACGATCGTGAAGTAGGCGTGGTCCGACTCGTAGTTCGGCCACTCCTTGAAGCGCTCCTGGTGCCACTTGGAGAACTCACGCAGCAGCGGGCTCGCGTTCGGCGCCTCGAAGTAGAGCGAGTTGTAGCCCATGATCGCGCCCTCGGGCGTGAAGGCCTTCTTCATCGACTCGTGGACGCCGCCGGCGGTCGTGAGCACGAACTTCGTGCTCTGGGTCAGGCCGGCGGCGTGGGCCTGCTTCATCAAGATCGGCGCGTCGCCCGACCAGAACGAGGAGAAGACGAGGTCGGGCTTGGCCTGCTGGAGCGCGGCGACGTGGGAGGTGAAGTTGGTCTCACCGAGCTTGGGCCAGAGCTCGACCACCGGCGTGACGTTCATGCCGAACTTCTTCATGATGGCGAGGAAGGCCGCCCAGTTGTCGCGCCCGTACGAATAGTCGTTGTTGATGCCGGCGACCGTCTTGATCTTGCCCTTGAACTGCCGGGCCGCGAGGATCGACGCCATCACCGCCTCGGCCTCGTTGTCGACGCTGCGGAACGCATAGCGCGGCTTCGGGATCGTCTCCTCCACGCCCTTCTGCGTCGTCGCGTCCCACGCGAGCCAGAGCGCCTTGAGCTCTTCACTCACGGGGCCGACCGCCAGCCCGACCGCCGTCGAGATGCCGCCGGTGATGACGTCGGCCTTCGTCTGCAGCGCGAGCTTGCGGAAGCGCTCGACGGTGTCCTTGGGATTCGACTCTTCCTCGACCACCAGCTCGACCTTCCGCCCGGCGATGCCGCCGGCGGCGTTGATGCGATCGACGGCGAACTGCGTGCCGCGCAGCCCCGACTCGCCGACGGGAGCCGTGACACCGGCCTTCGCCGCCAGGACGCCAATGCGGACGGGCGCCGCCTGGGCGAGGGCCGGCGCAACGTCGAGGCGAGCGCCCGTGGCGGCGGCAGCTCCGGCCAACACCTTGATGAACGTTCGGCGGTTGGTGATCATCGCGTGTCTCCTCTCGACGGCGCACGGCTCACGGCGGCGGCATTCTAATCGGTTCGGGCGGTCTCGATAAGTGCTAAGATCACCCCCCAATTTCCGTCGGTGTGTCTCACCCTGACGAGGAGAGCGTGCACGTACGGTTCTGGGGCACTCGAGGGTCCATCGCCACGCCCGGGAAGCAGACGGCGCGCTACGGCGGCAACACCTCGTGCGTGGAAGTCCGCGGCGGTGACGGCACACTGATCGTTCTCGACTGCGGCACGGGCGCCCGCGGCCTGGGCCTCCACCTCGCGGAGATCGCGCTCCCTCCGCGCCTGCATCTCTTCATCGGGCACACCCACTGGGACCACATCCAGGGCTTTCCCTTCTTCGTCCCGGCGTTCATGCCGGGCGCCGAGCTGAACGTCTACGCGCCGCTCGGCTTTCAGCGCGGGCTGGAAGAGGCGATGGCCGGGCAGATGGAGTACTCGTACTTCCCGGTGAAGCTCCGCGATCTGCGCTCGCGCATCCACTTCACCGAGCTCGACGAGGGCTTCTTCCGCGTCGGCGACGTGCTGATCGAGACGCAGTACCTGAATCACACGGCGCCGACCATCGCGTATCGAATCTCGAGCGGCGGCGCCTCCATCGCGTATGCCACGGATCACGAGCCGTTCTGGAACGCGTCGGCCGGCCGGTACCAGCATCCCGGCGATCAGCGGCACATCGAGTTCATGCGCGACGTCGATCTCATCATCCACGACGCGCAGTACACGGAAGAAGAATACCCGGCGAAGAAGGGCTGGGGCCATTCGACCGTCGAGTACGCGACCGACGTGGCCCGCGCCGCCGGCGCGCGACGGCTGGCGCTCTTCCATCACGATCCCGGCCACGACGACGCGACCCTCGACCGGATGGAGGCGCTGGCCCGCGACCGCGTCGGCCGCGACCTCGAAGTCTTTGCCGCGGCCGAAGGGCTCGAGGTCGACGTCCGCGGTGGCGGCGCCAACGCGCGCGCCAAGACCGACGTGTCGGCGCTGGTGCGTCGCCCCATCGCCGGCGGGCGGGTGCTGCTCGTCACGGCCAACGTCTCCGAGGTCGCGACGATCCAGGACGTGCTCGACGAGGAGGATCTCGTTCTCGTGCCGGTGCCCGACGCCGGCTCGGCGCTGGCCCGGGGCGCGGACGTGATGCCCGACCTCGCCATCATCGACGCGAAACTTCCCGATGGAGACGGGGCGACGCTCGTCGCCCAGCTGCGCGCGCGGGTCGGCCGCTCGATGCTGCCCGTGGTGCTCCTCACCGACGTCGCCGATGGTGTGCGGGGTACCCTCGATGGCACGGGCGAGGCCGACGACGTCCTGGCCAAGCCGTTCAGCCCTCCCATGCTCCACGCGCGGGTCCGCGCATGGCTCGCGCGGGCCCTCGCGGCCGAGGACCGCCGTCAGGAGCCGGTCCTGACCTCACTGGCGCCGCTCAACTCCGAGACGCTCCGGAGCGTCCCGGTGTTCCGCGAGATGAAGCGAGACGAGCTGGAGGCGCTCCTCGCGCAGGCGGGCGAGCGGCAGTTCCCCCCGGGACACGTGCTCATCGCCGAAGGCGAGATCCCCGAGCACGTCTTCGTCATCATCTCCGGCCGCGTCCGCGTGATCGAGGCCATGCCCGACGCGCAGACCGAAGTCGTTCTCGGCGAGCTCGGCCCGGGTGAGATCGTCGGCGAGCTCGGCATCCTCACCGAGCGGCCGCGCTCCGCCACCGTCGTCGTCCTGGAGCGCACGCGTTGCCTCGCGCTGCGCCGGTTTCACTTCTTGCAGGCGCTCGAGCGCTCACCCGCCCTCGCCCTCGGCCTGGCCAAGCTCCTGGCGCGCCGGCTCTACGATTCCGATCGGCGGATTGCCCGCTACGCGCCCGACGCCCTGACGGGACTGGCCAGCCGCCGGGCGTTCCTCGACCTCTACCGTCGCATCGCCGCCAGCGCGCGCCGGCGCAAGAGCGGCCTGTTCCTCGTGCTGCTCGACGTCCACCATCTCAACGCGATCAACGATCGGTTCGGCTACGCCGTCGGCGACGACGTCCTCCGCGCGGTCGCCGACGCGCTGATGGAAGCGACACGCGCCACGGATCTCGTCGCGCGCTACGGGGCCGACGAGTTCGTCGTTCTCCTCCAGGACGCGGGCTCGCGCGAGGGCCACCTCGTCACGCCACGCTTCGGGGAGAAGCTCAGCGAGCTGGTCGCCCGCCGGGGCCTCAACGTTCCGATCAAGTGCCGAGTGGGAACCGCGTACCGGGAGCTCCCGCCCGACAGCAGCGACGAGCTGCTGCGCGAGGCGGACGAAGACATGCGCCGCCGCGGCGTCACGCTGCCCGCCTGACGCCCTCGCCGGCATCTTACTTGCTGGTTTTCTCGCCCCATCATCGCCGAGTCACACGGCCAGCAGGAGGCAACACCATGACGATCAACACGAACGTGACGGCCCAGCCCGCTTCGACCGACATCGCCACGCGCGCCCGGGACATCGCCCGTCGACTCCCCGGACAGGCGCGGCGTCAGCGCCTCGACACTGCCCGCCTGGAGTACGGCCCGCTCTATACACTCGCCGAGATCCATCAGCGTGTGGCGCAGACGCTGCCGCAGAAGATCGGGTTCATCCGCCGGGCCGTGTTCCAGCCCATCGAGAGCTATCAGGGCCTGATCCCCGACGAGGCCTTGGTCAAGTACGACGACGCGGCGCGAAGCGGCCTCTTCTCCGCATTCACGGTGGTGACGCCGACGTACTTCAGCCAGAAGCAGGTCGATCCGTGGATCGTGGCCCAGGTGGATGGCGCCGAGCTCTACGCCGTCATCGCCCAGTGGGACGACTCCGAGGACGCCGTGAGCTAGACGCGGCTCAGCGGCCGCGCTTTCGATCGACAAAGGCCTGGATGCGAGCGCGCGCCTCGGGACTCGTCCTGAGCGCGGCGCCGTACGCCTCGGGCTCGGCGCCCCGGCCGGGGCGGCGCAGCTCGGCGACGATCGCCTTGGTCGCCTCGAGCCCGCCGCGCGGCGAGCGGGCGACGTCCGCGGCCCAGGCCGCCGCGGTCGCCTCCAGCGTGGGAGCGGCCACGACGCGGTTCACCAGGCCGAGACGGAGCGCCTCGCTGGCGTGGACGATGCGGCCGGTCAACAATAAATCCCGCGCGTGGGCGCCGCCGACGACGTCGAGGAGCCGCGCGATCCCGTATGCCGGATTGAAGCCGAGCGTCACCTCTGGAAGTCCGAAGCGCGCGCGGTCGGACGCGATGCGGAGATCCTGAGCGACGGCGAGCATCAAACCGCCGCCGAGCGCGTGGCCGTCGATGGCGGCGAGCGTCACCTGCGGCAGCGTGGCGAAGCGCGCCATCAACGCGGCCTGGCGGCGCGCGAGCGCCTCGGCCTGCTCGGCGGACAGCGTCGCCATCTCGGTGATGTCGTTGCCGGCGCAGAACGCCCGGCCGCGGCCGGCGATCACCAGCACGGTGACGTCCGTCATCGCGGCCACCCGTTCGACGGCTCCTTCCAGGGCGGCCGTCAATTCCGTGTCGAGAGCGTTGAGCGCCTGGGGGCGGTCGAGCCGCAGCCAGGCGATTGGCGGCTGGCTCTCGACCGAAAGCGTCACCGGCGAGGACGGAGCCAGGCGAGGGCGGCGACCGCGAAACCCGTGGCGGCCGCGACGGGCCAGAAGTTGGTGCGGAGGAGTGGAATCTTGGAGAACGGCGCCCGTCGGAACGTGCCGAGGCGGCGGTCGAGCAGCGCGTCGACCAGGGCCATCGCCTCGGTCACGAGCACGTCGCACGTCGCCTTGGCGAACACGGGATCGGCCAGGGAGGGATGGCCGACGTAGCCCTGGCCGCCGCGCTTGAGCGGGTAGTCGGGCACCAGGCGCTCGGGGAGCGAGTACGTGGCAGGCGGCAGCGCGCGCCAGCGCTCGTCCACGAGGTCAGGCCGCAGCATCAGCATCATCGAGGTCTCCCACCAGCCCGCGTGGGCGTCTTCGGCGAAGGCTGCGCGTTCCGTATCGGTCAGGGCGCGGCCGAGCTGGGCCTCGACCTGATCGAGGAAGCGTCCGCTCCGGAAGCTCCAGGCGAGGTGACCGCTGACCGACGCCATCGTCACGCGCGCGCGCCGCGCGACGATCGCAGACGCCTCTTCGAGCGCGGCCAGGTGCGTGGGGCCGGCGTGGCCGTTGGAGACGACGATGAAGCGGAAGCCGGCCCGCGCGAGCGACAGGCCGTAGTCCACCACGGCGTCACGCACGACCCTCTGACGGACCGTCACGGTGCCCGGGGCGTCGAACGTGAACGAGCCGAGGTGCAGCGTGGGCGCCAGCACGGCGCTCCATCCCGGTCGCGTGGCGACCAGACGCCCGGCGATCTCGGTGGCGAAGTGCCGCGCCGTGATGGCGTCCACGCCGAGCGGCAGGTGCGGGCCGTGCTCCTCGAGCGGGCTCACGGTGAGGATCACCAGCGTGCGGCCACGGTCGAGCGCGTCCAGCGAGGTGGTCGACAGCTCCTCCAGCAAGTGAACGCTCAAAACGAGCTCCCCCGGGTGGATGCCAGGTAAGCGTCCCTGGCGCGATCGAGATCGGTGATCAGCGCCTGGCGCTCGGCGATCAGCGCGCGCGCCGCCTGGGCTCGCGTCAACGCGAGCGTGCTGAAGCGCAGCGCGCGGCGAAGCCGGCCCAGGCCGCGAAGGTAATGATAGGCGAGCACGCCGGAGAGCGGGAGCGAAAGCGCGAAGAGCGCCGCCCACACCGCGCCGCCCGCGCGCCACACGATCCACGTCTCGAGCGCCCAGAACACCGGCACGGCCACGATACTGGTGAGCAGCCGCACCGTCGCGTAGTCCGTTTCCTTGTGCGACAGCGCGCGGGCCAGGAAGCGCGGGACGAAGAAGGGCAGCGCGTTAACGGTTAAGCCGTAGGCGAAGACGGGAAACCCGACGACGGCTTCCCAGCCCGTGACCAGGCGCCGGCCGACCGGATGCGGATCGAGCCGCGACCTCACGGCCTCGTCCCGGACGTGGTAGTCCGCGAGCAGCGCGCGATAGCCCTGGATGCGCTGCCAGAGCCGCTCGAGCCGCTGGGGCTCGTGGGCCTTGAACCAGCTCACCGCGTCCACGATCGTGCGCGACAGGCGAAAGACGTCCACCTGGCGCTCGGCGAGGCCGCGCTCCTCGCGGAGCTGACGCACCAGCTCGCCCCGATAGAGCTCCTCGATGGCGTGCACGAGGCCGGTGGCGTCGATCCGCTCGACGTGGACGACCTCGGCCTCCATGCCCCACTGGATCGCCGTCGTCAGCGCGTCGACGGCGCGCACGGGATCGGTCGCGTAGGTGCCGAGGTACGGCGTGATCGGAACGGCCGGACCGAACGAGACGAGCACGCGGCCCTTGAACGACTTGCGCGCCTCGAACGACAGCCCGACCGGGATCAGCGTGAGCTCGCCCGGCCGCGAGTAGCCGAGCGCGATGCGCGCCGCGCCCGTCCGGATGCGTTGCACGCGCGCCTCGGCGTGCGTGGTGCCCTCGGGATAGATGGCCACGACCTGGTCGTCGGCGAAGGCGCGATGGCAGGTCGCGAACATGGCGCTGTTGGGGTCTTCGTTCATGGGCTCGCCCCGCACGGCATCCTGGCGTCGAGACACCGGGATGGCGCCGGCGGCGAGGAGGAAGCGGGCCAGCAGCCGCTGGCGGAAGAGCGTCGCGGTCGCGAGATAGTGGACCTTGCGCGGCACCACCGCACCGACCAGGAGCGAGTCGATCAGGTTGTTCGGATGGTTGATGCAGAGGAGCACGGGCCCGGTCGCCGGCACACGCTCGGCGTGGCGTACGTCGACGCGCCTGAAGAAGAACCACACCCAGAAGCGCGCGAGGCGACGCAGCGCCGCGTAGAAGCGATCGGAGGTGGCGGCGGCCGCCGCCGGGGCGCTGACGGTCACGGTGGGGGGCCGCTCGTGTGCTCTTTCAGGAGCGTCTCGAAGTCGTCCAGCGGCAGCGTCTCCGCCCACTCGGCGCCTTCGGATTCCTTTCCGTACGCCTCGGCCATGTAGACGACGGCCTCGCGCTTGGTCGTGAAGAGGCGCCAGAGGTGGCCGGCACCGCCGCCACGGCGGCGGAGATGAAAGACGGGATCGGCGAGTCCCTTTGGCTCGTGCACCATGCGCTGGCCGAAGCGGTCGAGCGTGATCCACGCCACCGCGATGCCGTGGCCCGACAGCACCCGCGCCTTCAGCGAATCTTCCGGCGGCAGCGACTCGAGATCCGTGAGCTGCGGCCCGTAGTACACGGCGACCGCCGCGGCCGGCAGCGTGATCACCGGCGGCACGGGCTCACCGGCGGCATCGAGCAGGCGCTTCGATTCCTCGCCGAGCCAGAAGTGGCCGGGCGTGTAGAGATCGTTCCAGGCCTCGATCACCTGGCCGGCCGGCACGAGCGCGCGGCGCCCGACGATCGCGTCGGCGTCGGCCACGCAGCAGAGCCGGCTCACGGGACTCGGACGAAGCCTTCCATCAGCCGGCGCGCCGTGCGGTAGACGGTGACGCGCTCGGCCCACGGCGCTCCGTCGCGAGCACGGACGCCAGCGGCAATGGGCAGGACTCCCGACGGATGGGCCAAACGGATGTCACTGGAGCGGGTGCCGTTCGTCACACATTCGTGGACGACGGTGCCGTCGATCTGGGCCGCGACCGCGAGACACATCGCCGCGGTGAGCGCGAAGGCGCGGTGGCAGTTGCCCATCGAGATCACGCGAGCCAGCACGTCCGCGTCGCCGGCGGCGTAACGCTTGCCGTCCAGCGTGGTGAATGCCGCCGACGGCGCGACGAAGGCCACCTTGGGCATCGATGGCCCGGGGGGAATGCCCATGACACGCGCCGCGGCGGTCCGGATCTTCTCGAGCCGCTCCGACACGCCGCGATCGGCATCCACCGCCGCCGGCGACTCGGCGCCGGTCAGACCGAGATCACGGGCACGGACGAAGACGATGGGATTGGTGGCGTCCACCAGCGACGCCTCGACGCCGTCGACGACGTCGCGCGCGTGCCCGGTCGGCAGCAGGCGGCCGGTCACCGCACCGCCGGGATCGAGGAAGTCGAGCGCGATGCGCGCCCCGCGGCCGGGGACGCCCGGCAGCTCGAAGTCGCCCTCGATGGCCGCCTCGCCGTCCTTCACCGGCACGTGGGCGACGATGAGCTTCTTCGTGTTCGTGTTGTGGATCTTCACCACCGCTTCGCCGTTGCCCGAGGCGGACAGCAGCTTCTCGTCGATGGCGAACGGGCCGATCGCCGACGAGCAGTTGCCGCAGTTGCCCACGTAGTCCACGAGAGGCGTCTTTACGTCCACCTGGGCGAACGTGTAGTCGACGTCGGCGCCGACGAGGGTGCCGGGCCCGACGATGCACGCCTTGGAGAGCGACGAGATCCCGCCGCCCAGGCCGTCGAGCTGGCGGCCGTAAGGATCGGGGCTGCCGAGCGCGGCGAGCAGGATCGAATCCCGCTCGCGGCCCGGCTCGGGAAGATCTTCGGCGTGGAAGCAGAGACAGCGGCTCGTGCCGCCTCGCATGTAGACGGCCCGTACGCGGCGCTGGGTCATGATCCCCCCTTCGTGTACGCGAGGACACCGCCGGCCAGCAAGATGTCGCGCTCGCGCGGCGTGAGCAGGCACGACGTGGTGAAGGTCGCTCCCGTGCGCTGGTTGGCGATGGTGACGCGCGTTCCAGCCTTGAGTGCGGCGCGAAGGTCGGGCAGGTGCAGCCGATCGTCACGCTCGATCGTGTCGTAGGCGGCCGGGTCGTCGAAGGTCAGCGGGACGATGCCCCAGTTGATGAGGTTGGCCCGGTGGATGCGCGCGAACGACTTCACGATCACGGCGCGAATCCCGAGGTGCATCGGGCCGACGGCGGCCGCCTCGCGCGAGGAGCCCTGACCATAGATCTCGCCGCCGACGATGATCCCGCGCCCCGCCGCCTTCGCCCGCGCGACGAACTCGGCATCGACGTACTTGAAGCAGTGCTCGGCGATGGCGGGCACGTTCGAGCGGAACACGAGCACGGCGGCTCCGGCCGGCGAGATGTCGTCGGTGGAGACCTTGTCGCCGAGCTTGAGGAGGACCGACGCGTCGAGCGCGGGTGCCACCGGCTCGCCGAGCGGCACCGGCTTGATGTTGGGCCCGCGCAGCACCTCGCCGCCGCTGTCGGGTGCGACGAATCCGGCCTCCGACGCCGCGAAGCGCGGCGGCAGCTGCACGTCAGGTGGCGTGCCGAGCGTCCGCGGATCCGTGATGGTGCCGGTGAGCGCCGACGCCGCGGCCACCAGCGACGAGCAGAGGTACACCTCGTCGCCCTTCACGCCGCTGCGGCCGGGGAAGTTCCGGTTGAAGGCACGCAGGCTCCGCGTCCCGGCCGCCGGCACGTGGCCGATGCCGGCGCAGGAGCCGCACGTCGATTCCGAGACGAGAGCGCCGGTGGCGAGCAGATCGGCCAGCAGGCCCTCGCGCGCCATCGTCTCGAGGATCAGCACGCCCGTCACCGACGACATGTCGTGCCAGGAGCCGTTCGTGCACGAGCCGACCATCACCTGATCGACCGGCGTGCCGGCCACCTCCTCGATCGGAACGACGCGGTCGGGCGAGCCGGGCAGCGCGATGAGGGGGCCCATGGAGCCAAGATCCAGCTCGATCTGGTCGTCGTACTCGGCGTCCTCGTCGGGCGTGGCCGGTCGCCAGTCGCCGCCGCGGTTGAGCCGCGTGAGGAACGAGCGCGTGACGTCGTCGCTCGGGAACACGCTCGTCGTCAGCGTCAGCTCGGCGCCCATGTTGGCGATCGTCATGCGCTGGGCGGCGAGCAGGCTCGCCAGACCGGGGCCACCGTACTCGAAGATCTTGCCCGAGCCACCCCGCACGCTCAGCCGGCGGAGGAGCTCGAGGATCACGTCCTTGGCGGTGACCCAGGGACGGAGCTGGCCCGTCAGCCACACGCGCACCACCGCCGGCATCGTGAACGAATACGGCCCGCCGCCGAGGGCCACGGCGACGTCGAGGCCGCCCGCGCCGATGGCGAGCATGCCGGCCGCGCCGCAGAGCGGCGTGTGGCTGTCGGTGCCGAGCAGCGTCTGGCCCGGGATCGAGTACGTCTCCATGTGCACTTGATGGCAGATCCCGTTGCCGGGCTTGGAGAAGACGGCGCCGTACTTCCGCGACGCCGTCTGGAGATACCGGTGATCGTCGGAGTTGCGTGAGTCCACCTGGTAGACGTTGTGGTCGATGTAGGTCACGACGCGGGGCGGGATCACGCGCGTGAACCCCATGGCCTCGAACTGGAGCCAGGGCAGCGTGCCGTTCGTGTCGGTCAGGAGCACCTGATCGACGGCGAGGCTGACCTCTTCGCCGATGACCGGCTTGCCGGCGACGAGGTGACTCTCGATCAGCTTGCGCGTCAGGCTTTGGCCCATTAATCAATATGGGGGGGAGCGAGCGCCGCTCCTCCCCCAAACCCCCCCACCGGTCCGAGGCCCCTCACCGGTCCGAGGCCCCTCACCGCTCTGAGGCCCCCCACCGCTCTGAGGCGCGCCATCACCGCTTCTCCAGGGGGACCCAGTCGCGGCGGCCGGGGCCCTTGTAGTCGGCGCGCGGGCGGATCAGACGGTTGTCGTCGTGCTGCTCGATGATGTTCGCGCTCCAGCCCGCGATGCGGCCGGCGGCGATGACCGGCGTGAACAGGTCCACCGGAATCCCGAGTGAGTAGAAGAGCGGAGCCGAATAGAAGTCGACGTTGGGGATCAGGCCCTTGGCCTTGTTGATGCGCTCGTGGAGGCCGACGGCCATCTCGTACCACTTGAACTGACCCGACTGCCGGCACGCGTCCTCCGCCATGCCGCGCAGGATCGCCGCGCGTGGGTCGCCCGCCTTGTACACGCGGTGGCCGAAGCCCATGAGGCGCCGCTTGGTGGCCACCGCGTCAGTGGCGAAGCGATCGACGTTGGCGACATTGCCGATCTCCATCAGCGTCCGCATCACGGCCTCGCCAGCGCCGCCGTGGAGCGGGCCCTTGAGCGCGCCCACGCCGCCGGCCACCGCCGAGTGCATGTCCGACTGGGTGGACGTGATCACGCGCGTGGTGAAGGTCGAGGCGTTGATCTCGTGCTCGGCGTAGAGCGTGAGGCTCGCGTCGAACGCCTTGGCCGCCGTCGCCGTCGGGCGCGTGCCCGTGAGCATGTAGAGGAAGTTCGCCGCGTGACCCAGCTCGGGCGACGGCGCCACCGGCTCCTCGCCGCTCCGCACTCGATGATGAGCGCAGATCGCCGTGGCCATCTGGCTCGTGAGCCGCGCCGCCTTGCGCCGATTCGCCGCGTGGGAGTTGTCGGTGGTGTCGGGATCGTGCATTCCCAGGACGGCGACCGCCGCCTGGAGCACGCGCATGGGATCGGTCGCCTTCGGCATCAGGCGGAACTCCTGGATCAGCTCGCCGGGAATCCCGCGCGCAGCGATCAGCTCGGTGGTGAAGCGATCGAGCTGGGCTTTGCTGGGCAGGTCGCCCTGCCAGAGCAGGTAGGAGACTTCCTCGAACGTCGCCTGGCGCGCGAGGTCGGCGATGTCGAAGCCCCCGTAGGCGAGGCGCCCGTTGGCGCCATCGAGATCGCACAGCCGCGTCTCGGCGGCGACGACGCCCTCGAGCCCTCGGATCAGCTGGCCGCCTTCACTCATCGGATGGCTCCTTTGTGGGCTCTTACGGTAAGCCGCCGCTCCGGGCGGTGCAAGCCGCCGTCCTACTCCGTGGCGACCAACCGATGATGAGCGCGAATGCTGCGGTCGGTCGTACAAAGCGGCAGTCGGCGAGCTGTGCTGTGGGCGACGAGCATGCGGTCGAAGGGGTCGCGCGTCCACTCGAGGCCGAGCGCGTGGCGGATCAGCGTCACCAACGGAATGTCGTCCACCGAGAAGCGCGGATCTTCCATCACGGCGCGGGTGAACTCGGGGTTGCGGACGGAAATCCTCCCGATCTCCGCGAGGGACTGGATTTCGAGGAAAGAGACGGGCGAGACTCCCCACGGGCGGTGGCGATCGAGCCACGGGAATTCGGCGAGTCGTTTCGATCCAAGAGCGAGCCAGTGAGGAAGTGGGTGTCGAGGAGGAGGGTCACCGGCCAGGAGTCCGTCGAGGGCCAGGCCTCCTGTGGCTTGCCACTCCCAGGACCAGCGGTCGGCCTGGTCGATGCGCGGAACACGGAGGAGCCGACGATATCCACGGTCAGGCCGTGGTGCCTTCGTCTTACCGACCTCCTCGCGACGGAGGACGAGCCGGCGCCCCCTCCGCTGGAGCACGATGACCTACCCCTGAGCGGCCTCGTCCAGGAGACGGCACCATTGTCAGCGCGCCTTGGATGCAGTGACCTTCTTCATACGTACAGCGTACAAGTCAGGTGCCTCGGGCGGCAACGCCGGGCGTCTCGCCCGCACAGGATCCGGGCGCCGCCCGGTTCCCGGCGTGAAGCAATTGGCCGGTTGGGAAATGCTCCGGGCTTGCCGAGAACAGCAGCGAGGCGCCTCGTGCGCCGTCGCTCGCCCACGCGCGAGCAATTTCAGGAGGGTGATCAATGAAGCGTCGTGCAATTGGCTCCATCATCGCGGCCGTCGTGACGGCCATGCTCGCGTCGGCCGGGGCCGTGCTGGCCCAGGATGCACCGGCCATTCCCAAGGACGTCACCGTGATCTCCAACGAGCAGCTCAAGAAGATGCTCGATACCAAGGAGAAGTTTCTCCTGGTCGACTCGCGCAATGGCAGCGAGTACAAGGAAGGCTACATCCCGACGGCGATCAACGTGTACGACAAGGAGATGGAAGGCCAGCAGGCGAAGTTCCCCACCGACAAGGCCTTTCCGGTGGTCTTCTATTGCAACGGCTATCCCAAGTGCGTGCGTAGCCTCAACGGCGCCAAGATGGCGATGACGTGGGGCTACAAGAAGGTCTATCTGGTCACGGCCGGCTTTCCTGATTGGCAGGCCAAGGGCTTCCCGGTCGAGCGCCAGTGACGTCGGCCGTGTTCACCGGCTCGCTGCGGCGGACCGTTCTCGCCGTGACCGTGACGTCGCTCGTCGTCGTGTCCGCCACCGTCACGGGCCTGGCCCTCTGGAGTCAGCGGCGGACGTTCGGTGAGGCCGAGCGCCTGCTGCTCACGACGCAAGGCCGGGTCGTCGATCGGCTGCTGGTCGGCCGTGGCCGCGATCTCACGAAGGTCGCCGATTCGTTCGTGCGGCCTCGTGAGATCCAGGACGCGCTGGCCGCCGGCAACCGCGACGGCCTCCTCGACGCCGCCAAGCCGCCGTTCAACCGGCTGAGCGCTCAGGCCGCGCTCACGCAGCTCGCGTACTACGACGCGTCGGGCAGCCGCATCGTCGCGCTGCCCGAGACGGCGGCCCCGGCCGCCGGCGCGCTGTTGAAGACCGCCGTCGTCGAGAAGAAGTCGGCGAGCGGGATCGAGCGAGACGGCGGTGAGCCGGCCGTCACGCTGGTTCAACCCATCACGCGTCAGGGCGAGATCGTCGGGTTCGTCCAGGTCGGAACGGCGATCCGGAGGCTCCTCCCCGAGTTCGCCGAGAGCCTCAGCGCCCACGGGGGCATCCTCACGCGGGCGCAGGGGCCGCCGGACGCGGCGGCCGTGCGAGGCTTCTCGCTGTTCGCGGCGACCGCGCCGGCATTACAGCCCGCGCTCGGCGATTTACCCGAGCCGGCGGCCGGCGAATCGCCGACGATCACCACGCTCGAGCGTGACGGCGCCACCTTCGCGATCGCGCTCTATCCGCTGCGGTCGGCGGGGGCGACGGTGGACACCTGGCTCGTGCTCGCCAGCGACTTCAGTGGCACCGTCGGGCTGATCGATCGCTCGCTCGTGTGGCTGATCGGCGTGGCCGCGACGGTCCTGGTCGCCGTCACGCTCATCACGTCGGCGCTCCTGTCCCAGCGGCTCCGTCCGCTCGGTCAAATGGTCGGGCTCCTCGGCGAGATCGCCGACGGCGCCGGTGACCTCACGCGCAGGCTCGACGTCGACCGGCGCGACGAGATCGGCGCGCTCGCGCGCTCGTTCAACACCGTGATGGCCAAGCTCCACGACATCATCGCCGAGGTGAAGCTGGCGACGGCCGACGTCGCCGATGCCGCTCGCAGCGTCTCGGGGGCATCAGCCGAGCTGGCCAGCGGCAGCCAGAGCCAGGCCGGCAGCCTCGAGGAGACCGCGGCCTCGCTGGAAGAGCTGACGGGCACCGTTCGCCAGAACGCCGACCATGCACGCCAGGCCAGCGCGCTCGCCGCCGACTCACGCCGCGCGGCCGAGCACGGCGGCGACGTCGTGGCGCGAGCGGTCACCTCGGTGCGGGACATCACCACCGCGTCGCGTCGCATCGGCGAGATCACCGGGGTGATCGACGAGATCGCGTTCCAGACGAACCTGCTCGCCCTCAACGCCGCCGTCGAGGCGGCCCGCGCGGGAGAGCACGGCCGCGGCTTCGCCGTCGTCGCCGCCGAGGTGCGCAGCCTCGCTCACCGCAGCGCCGCCGCCGCCAAGGAGATCAAGGGCCTCATCGAGGATGCGGTCGGCAAGGTCGAGACGGGCTCGGCGCTCGTGGATCAGTCGGGCCGGACGCTCGGCGACATCGTCGCCGCGGTCCAGCAGGCGTCCACGATCATCGCCGACATCGCCACTGCGTCGGAAGAGCAGACACGAGGAATCGATCAGGTGAGCCGAGCCGTCTCCAGCATGGAGACCACGGTCACCGCGAGCACGGCCAGGACCGAGGAGCTCTCGTCGACCGCGCGCCGGTTGGCCCATCACGCCGGCGAGCTCCAGACGCTGGTCGGGCGGTTCCGTGTCGAAGAGCATTCCGCCGTCGAGACGAAGGCGCCCGCGCCGCGTCCCGGCGCGCGGAGCCGCATCACTGCGCCGACGACCAGAGTCTGGCCCGTGGCCGAGCGCGCCTCGGTGCTGGTCAGGTAAGCGCGCGGCCGTTCGCGATCAGCCCATCAGGAGCTTGCCCGGCACCTCACGGCCCATGGTGATGATCTGCTCCCTGCCGATCCCTTCGGCCATGAGGCCGGAGACCAGCATGGCGTAGCCGTCCGGCTGGGACGGGTTGCCGATCTGGCCGAGGTCCGTGCCCAGCACGAAGTTCTGAGCGCCGATCTCCTTGATGTGTCCCGCCGACTCCTTGTACGAGACGTGGCGCCAGTGGCGCATGAACGGCAGATGCGCCTGCGGCCCCATCAGCACCCCCAGCGCGTCGATCTCAAGCTTGGCGCCCATGGAGGCGGCCTTCTTCATCTGCTCGACGCTCATGTTGACGACCTCGAACTCGGCGTGGGTGACCACGATGCGGTCACAGCCCGCGTCGCGCGCCGCTTCGATGATGGCGAGGGCCTCGGTCGGCGAGGCGTGGCCGGTACAGACCACGAGCTTCTGCTGGGCGCAGACCTTGAGGACGTCGCGCACGGCCGGCAGCGCCTTGCCGTCGGCGCCGACGACCTTGACGCCTTCGGGAGCGTCCTTGAAGTGCTTGACGTGGTTGTCGGCGTCGAAGGTCGGCAACCATACGACGCGCCCGAAGCCGCCCTGCATGCGCCACATCCACTGCACGGCCTCGGGGTTGATGCCGCCCGACGGCCCGTTGAGGGCGACCCCGCCGAACGCCTTGATGCCCGGGACGTGCTTGCGCACGAGCCAGGCGCGGTCGGCCGTGAGCGCGACGTGGTTCTTGAGGACGACGGCTTCCGCCTTGCGGGCCATGTAGGCCTGCGCGGACTCGTCGTCGTCCACGGCACGGCCGAACGCGTCCGGCGCGCAGTGAGTGTGGAAGTCGATCAGGCCTTCGATCGGGCTCACCGAGGGCGGCGGTGGCGGGAAGACGCGTCCCTGGGCCGCTGCGCTCTTCACCTCTGACGCGAGAGCCGCCAGCCCGGCGGCCGTGACCGCAGCGGTCTTGAAGAACTCGCGGCGCGTTGTGCCCTCGGCGGCCGCAGGCTTCGCCGGATGGCCCCAGTGGTGGCCGCAGCAGTTGGTGAAGCGCCAGCGCGGAAGGGTGAATGGCTTCATGCTGATCCCCTCCTTGGGATGAGCACCGCGTGAGATGAGCAGGGCGCTACTTGAACGCCGGGTCGATGCGCACGTCGATGAGATACGGCCCGCCGCTGGCCAGCCCTCGCCCGATGGCCGGGCCGACCTCGGCCGCCTTCTCCACGCGCTCGCCTGGAACGCCCAGCGAGCGGGACAGGCCCACGTAGTCGACGAACGGCTTGTCGAGATCCATGCCGACGTAGAAATCGTCCTCGGCCGAGAAGCCCTTCAGCGCGAGGGTCCTCTGCTTGAGGATGCGGTACGAGGCGTTGTTGAAGATCACGTAGACGATCGCCAGCGACTCGCGGGCGGCGGTCCACAGGCCCTGGCACGTGTACATCGCGCTGCCGTCGCCGATCATCGCGATGACCGGGCGATCGGGCAACGCGAGCTTGACGCCGATCGCCGCCGGCAGGCCCCAGCCGATGCCGCCGCCGCGCAGGCCGAAGAAGCTCTTGGAATCCTCGCACCGGAAGAAGTGACGCACACCGGCGGCTGACGAGATCGTTTCCTCGACGATGGTGGCCCCCGCGGGCGTGGCCTGGGCCACGGCGCGGACGAGCGCGAGCGACCCCATCGGATTCTGGCCGGCGGCCTCGTGGGCCTTCTTCTCCATCTCGGCACGTTCCTGGGCGAACGCGGCCGCGACGGCCTCGCGGCGCCTGGCCGCCTGGGGATGCCCGGTCTTGCTCGTGTGGCGGCGCACCGCCTCGGAGAGCTCGGGCAGCGTGGCCTTGGGATCGCCCTGGATCCCGATCGACGCCGCGTAGTTCTTGCCGATCTCCCACGGATCGACGTCGATGTGGATGACGTCGAGGCCGTCCGGCATCGGCTCGACGTCCGACGGCAGCGACAGCGTGAACAGGTCGCCGCCAATCGAGCACAGGAGGTCGTACCGCATCAGGAACGCGCGGATGGGTGGCGCCAGGCGCGGGAACGACCCGATGTAGAGCGGATGCGAGAACGGGAAGCTGCACGTGGAGGCCACGCCCTCGGTGACCACGGGCGCGCCCAGCAGCTCGGCCAGCTCGACCAGCTCGGCCAGCGCGTTCGAGTGAGCGACGGCGTCGCCGGCGACCAGCAGCGGCCGCTCGGCCCGCGCCAGCTTCTTGGCCGCTTCGTCGATCGCCTTCCGGTCGCCGACGATACGCGGCGCCACCCGCGTGGAGGCGCCGAGCTCGATGTCGCGCTCGGCGTTCAGCACGTCGACCGGCAGCGAGAGGAACACGGGGCCGGTCGGATGCGCGGTGGCCGTCTTGACCGCGCGGCGCACGATCCGCGGCAGGTCTTCGAGCCGCCTCGCCTCCGTCGACCACTTCACGTAGGGCTGCGCGACCGGCGGCAGCTCCGACCAGAGGATCGGCTCGGTGACCGTGAAGCACTGGTCGTGCTGGCCGGCGGTGAGCAGCATGGGCGTCCCCGCCTTGTAGGCGTCGTACAGCATGCCCATGGCGTTGCCGAGGCCGGGGGAGACGTGGACATTGACGGCGCCGAGGCCGCCGCTGGCCTGGGCGTAGCCGTCGGTCATCGCGATGGCCGCGGCCTCCTGGAGCGCCAGCACGTAGTGGATCCCGGGCTCGCGGGCCAGCCCGTCCATGAGCGGTAGCTCGGTGGTGCCGGGGTTGCCGAACATGACCGAGACGCCTTCCTGCTTGAGGATCTGGAGGAACGCTTGTTTTCCTGAGATGAATGGCATAGCCGGGGATGATAGACCGCTCTCTTGCTTGATTCCAGGGGGGTCGGACCGGTAACCTCGATTGATGAGCGCTCCCGATTTTCCTCTGCTCCGTGCTGCTCGCCGCGAACGAACCGCGTTCACGCCCCTCTGGCTCATGCGACAGGCCGGCCGCTTCCTGCCCGAATACCGGGCGATGCGGGCGCGCTACGGCTTCCTCGAGCTGTGCAAGAACCCCGAGGCGGCCGCCGAGGTGACGCTCCAGCCGATCGACCGCCTGGGCGTCGACGCCGCGATCCTGTTCGCCGACATCCTGCTGCTGGTCGAGCCGCTCGGTGTCGGGTTGGAGTTCGCGAAGGGCGAGGGCCCCGTGATCCACCGGCCCGTCCGTGGCGCTGTCGACGTGGCGCGGTTACAGCCGGTCGACGTCGACTCGGCCGTGCCGTTCGTGTTCGAGACCGTGCGCACGGTCGTCCGGGCGCTCGGAGGCCGCGTCCCGCTGATCGGCTTCGCGGACGCGCCGTTCACGGTCGCCTCCTACGTCGTCGAGGGCGGGGCCTCGCGCGACTACGTCCACACCAAGCGGCTGATGTACGAGGAGCCCGAGGCGTGGCACCGCCTTCTCTCGGTGCTGACCGACGCGACCGCGAGATACCTCAACGGTCAGATCGCCGCCGGGGCCGTCGCCGTCCAGGTCTTCGATTCGTGGGTCGGCACGCTGTCGCCCGCGGATTACCGGACGTTCGTCCTGCCCCACGTCGCCGCGCTCATCAAGGCCATCACACCGGGCGTCCCGGTCATCCACTTCGGGACGGGGACGGCGACGCTGTTGCCCCTCATGCGCGAGGCGGGCGGCAACGTGATCGGCCTGGACTGGCGGGTCGAGCTCGACACCGCGTGGGCCTCCATCGGTCACGACGTCGCCGTGCAGGGCAACCTCGATCCCGTCGTACTGATGGCGAAGCCCTCGTACATCCGCCAACGGGTTGCCGACATCCTGCGGCGCGCCGGCGGCCGCCCGGGCCACATCTTCAACCTCGGCCACGGCGTCCTGCCCGACACGCCCGTCGATCACGTGAAGGCGCTCGTCGACATGGTCCACGAGATGTCCTCCAAGTGATGGCCGTACGCAGCCGGGTCGCACCCAGCGCTCGCCACCCTCGGCTCACGCCGGGCTCGCGGCACTCGTTACAATGACGGACGCAGTTCTCCTCATCGCCTTCGGCGGGCCGACGAAACCCGACGAGATCCGGCCCTTTCTTCAGAACGTCGCGCGCGGACGTCGGATCCCGCCCGAGCGGCTGGAGGACGTCGCTCACCATTACGAGCAGATGCCGGGTGGCCGCTCGCCGCTCAACGATCTGACGTTCATGCAGGCGCGCTCGCTCGCCGCGATGCTGGCCGGCGTCAACCTGAAGCTGCCCGTGTTCGTCGGGATGAGGAACTGGAAGCCGTATCTCCACGAGACGCTCGCCACGATGGGCGAGCGCGGCGTCGGCAACGCGCTCGGGATCATCCTCTCGGCGCTCCGCACCGAGGCCTCGTGGGAGCGCTACATGAACGACGTCGGCGAAGCGCGAGCTCGCACGCCGGGCGCGCCGGCCGTGGCATTCGCGCCGCCGTTCTTCGATCATCCGCTGTTCGTGGAGGCGGTGGCCGATCGCGCACGCGCCGCGCTCGCCCGCGTGCCCGAGGCCGAGCAGGCCTCGACGCCCCTCGTCTTCACGGCCCACAGCGTGCCGACCGCGATGGCGAACGGGTCGCCGTACGTCGACGACTTCAACGCGGCGTCGGCGGCCGTGGCCAAGCGTCTCCATCACGGCCCGTGGCGTCTGGCCTACCAGAGCCGGAGCGGCAGCCCGCGGGATCCGTGGCTCGAGCCCGACATCAACGACACGCTCAAGGACCTCGGGTCGGCGGGAGCTCGTCACGTCGTCGTCGTGCCCATCGGGTTCGTGTGCGACCACGTCGAGGTGCTGTACGACCTGGACGTCGAGGCCGCCACCACCGCGCGAGCGGCGGGCCTGACGCTCCATCGCGCGACGGCCGTCAACGATCATCCACGCTTCATCGCCGTGCTCGCCGAGCTCGTGCAACGGCATCTCGAGGCGGGGCGGTGAGGCTCGTCATCGTCGGCGGCGGTATCGCCGGGCTCACCGCGGCCCACCGGGCCGTCGAGATCTCGCGCGAGCGCGGAACGGCGCTCGAGCTGACCGTTCTCGAGGCCCGGGATCGCCTCGGCGGCACGATCGAAACCGAGCACGCCGGCGGATTCCTCGTCGAGACCGGGCCCGACTCGTTTCTCTCCGAGAAGCCGTGGGGCCTCGCGCTCTGCCGGCGGATCGGCCTCGAGAGCCGGCTGGTGGGCACCGACGACCGCTTTCGGCGAGTGTTCGTCTGGTTCGGCAAGCGCCTCCACCCCGTCCCCGACGGCTTCCAGCTCCTGGCGCCGACGCGCCTGACGCCATTCGTCACGTCGAGCCTCTTCTCGTGGCCGGGCAAGCTGCGGATGGCGCTCGACGTGATCCTGCCGCGCGGCGGCGGCGGCGACGAGAGCCTGGGCGCGTTCGTGCGCCGCCGTCTTGGACGTGAGGCGCTCGAGCGCATCGCCCAGCCGCTCGTCGCGGGAATCTACACCGCCGACCCCGACGAGCTGAGCCTGCTCGCGACGATGCCCCGCTTCGTGGAGCTGGAGCGACGCGAGCGCAGCCTCATCCTCGGGCTCTGGAAGGCGAGCCGAAAGGCGCCGGCCGCGTCGACCAGCGGCGCGCGCTGGAGCCTGTTCGTGAGCCTGGCCGGGGGCATGGGCGAGCTCATCGCCGCGCTCGCCTCGCGGCTGCCGTCCGATGCCGTGCGGCTCAAGCATCGCGTTGGCGGGATCGAGCGGCGCGGCGCCCACTGGCGCGTGACGACGGAGGAGGCCGGCGCGATCGATGCGGACGCCGTGATCGTGGCCACCGAGACCCACGCGGCGAGCCGACTGCTCAGGTACGTGGACCCACCGCTGGCCACGATGCTCGAGATGATCCCGTACGCCTCGTCGGCGACCGTGTCACTCGGCTATCGTCGCGCCGACGTTCCTCATCCCCTCGACGGCTTCGGCTTCGTGGTGCCGCGCGCCGAGCATCGCGATCTCCTCGCCTGCACGTTCTCCAGCGTGAAATACCCCGGGCGAGCGCCGGAGCGCCACGTCCTCATCCGCTGCTTCGTCGGGGGCGCGCTGAACGCGGCGGCGCTCGAGCGCTCGGACGACGAGATCGTCGAGCGGGTGCGCCGGGAACTCGGAGAGGCGCTCGGGATCACGGCTGCTCCGATGCTGACGCGAGTAGCGCGGCATCCGGCCTCCATGCCCCAGTACGCCGTCGGACATCTGACGACGGTGGAGACGATCGAGCGGCGACTGGCGGCGATTCCCGGATTGCTCCTGGCCGGCGGCGGTTATCGCGGCGTCGGCATCGCCGACTGCGTGCGTTCGGGCGAAGCCGCCGCCGACGCAGCGTTCGCGCGCCGCTGAGCTGCCGCCCACACGCGCGCGACGAAGCGCGCCCGCACGCGACGATCGGCCAGCCGCGATTCTTCCTCGATGACGAGGCCCCGCGCGCCGCGCACGAGCTCGGCCGCGAACAGGCCGCGACCCCGGCGCCGCCGGCCATCGCGTGCGCCGACGGGCACCCCGCGCAGTCGACATGAGGGCGAGCGGCTCTTGAGGACGAAGCCATCGAGGCCGAGCCGCGCGAGCTGGCGCACGCGCGCGCGAGCGAGGCGGCGCATGGGTCCCGTCAGATCGCGGCCGCTCTCCGGCTCGACGAGGCGAAGCGAGGACGGGGAGCCGACGAGGAGGATCGGCGGGCGCGGCACGCCGAGCCCGAGCTCCACCTCGGGACACACGGGGACCCACTCCACGTCGGCGCCGAGCGCGCGTAGCAGCGCGCCCGCGCGCTTGTGCCCGCCGTCGTAGCGGACGCGCGCACCGAGGAGACACGCCGAGACGCCGAGCCGGATCTTTTCGCGCTCGATTTTCGCCATCGGCTCGCATAGTGTAGCAACCGTGTCGGCCCCGCTGACCGCGAGCGCCCAGAAGGTCCAGGATGCGCTGCGTGCCCTCGGCCTGTCCTCCGAGGTCGTGGAGTCCGAGCAGCCGACGCGCACGGCGGCCGACGCGGCCAAGCTCGTCGGCTGCCAGGTCGGTCAGATCGCGAAGTCGCTGGTGTTCAAGACGGCGCAGACGGAGCGCGCGGTGCTCGTCATCACGAGCGGCGCCAACACCGTGAACGAGTTCCGCGTGGGCATGCACGTCAAGGAGGCGCTCGGCAAGGCACCGGCGGCGTTCGTGCGGCAGGTGACGGGCTTCGCGATCGGGGGCATCCCGCCGATCGCCCACGCCACGCCGATCGAGACGTTCATCGATCAGGACCTCCTGAAGTACCCGGAGATCTGGGCGGCGGCGGGCACCCCCAACGCCCTCTTCCGTCTCGTGCCCGCCGATCTCGTGAAGATGACGGGCGGGCGCGTGATCCGCGTCACCTAGGAGCCATCATGCCGACGATCCCGGTCGCCACGCTCGAGCAACTGACCCGCGACGTCTTCACCGCCCGCGACGTTCCCACCGACGATGCGGCCTGGGTCGCCACCCTCCTGGTGCGCGCCAACTGTCGTGGCCACGATTCGCACGGCGTGATCCGCGTCCCGCACTACGTCCGGGCCATGAAGGCGGGCGAGGTGAACCCGCGCCCGAAGATCGCCGTCGAGAGCGAAACGTCGACGATCGCTCTGGTCGACGGCGACCTCGGCTTCGGCCAGGTCGTGGCGCGCCGGGGGATCGCGATCGCCATCGAGAAGGCGCGCGCCCAGGGCCTGTCCGCCGTCACGCTCAAGCGGACGAATCACGTCGGGCGGCTCGCCGACTGGGCGGAGACGGCGGCGGCGCAGGGACTGATCGGGATGGTGTGGGTGAACGCGCCCATGGCCCTCAACGTGGCGCCCTGGGGCGGCGCCGCCCGCCGCCTCGGGACCAATCCGCACGCGATCGCCATTCCGGGGC
>QHTB01000019.1:10999-13159 GCA_003220615.1 Candidatus Rokuibacteriota bacterium | reverse complement strand
CACTACGAGGACTTCCGAGACACCCCCACCAGCTCGACAGCCTCTTGCGTTGATTCTTGCGCTAAACGCGAAGCCGGTTCAGCGCGGCGCTCGGTCTTGGCGACTTCGCTCCGCAGGTGCTCGGGGGCGAGGTGGGCATAACGCATGGTGATCGCCATGGTGGCGTGAAGCACAGGTATCCCTCGAAAGCGCTACCCCGGAGCTCCTGGCCTCTTACCGGCGCTGGCAGAGGTTTGTGCTCAGACGGCTTAACTGGGGTGTAGTCCCTCGTGGCGGGTGAAGATTATCTGCAATCGCAGCCACCGTGGTAATCGACGAAGTCGCCGTTGGTGGCGTGCTCACATGGTCCAGAAGGCCTGTTTCGTCGCCGCCTCAATCTCGTCGCAGAGACGTTGATAGGTTCGGAGACCCATCCCTAACGGTCGCGTCGGCAACGGGTCGAGGATCGCGGCCGCCTTGACTTACCTCGGTCCGGCCGCTAGAAGCACTCAGATGGACGCACGCCATCCGCACGTTTGGTCGCCATCCTCCGCGAGCGCACCGACGGCGCCGAGCCGGTCGGCCCCGTGACCGCCCGCGACATACGGCTCCGAGCGCGGGCGGAACTGGCCGTCTCACCGACGATCGGCTGGGGGCCGTGATGAAGAAGCTGTTACTCGCAAGCCTCTGTCTCGCGGTGGGCCTTGCCAGGGTGCCGGCCATGGCCGCCGACTCAGCGGCGGACGCCACCGCATCGGCCGCGAATCGATTTTGGGCCGAAGCCGAATATCTGCGGTGGACAGTCAAAGGCGACAAACTTCCTGCGCTGGTCACCACAAGCCCGCCAGGCACGCCGCCCGCCCAGCGTGGCGTGCTGGGATTTCCTGGCACCGCGGTCCTTTTCGGGGACTCCACCGTCAACGACGGGTGGCGCTCCGGTGGGCGAGCGGGGGCCGGCTTCTGGTTCGATGACCGACGAACATCCGGAATAGAGACGAGCTTTTTTCAGTTAGGGGACGCAGCGACCAATTTCCGAGCCAGTTCGGACGGCAATTCGATTCTGGCTCGGCCATTTCTCGATGCGACGACCACCCGGCAAGACGCACTTCTGATCGCGTCGCCCGGTCTCCTCAGCGGTCAGATCACGGCGAACGAGACCTCGCATTTTCTCGGGGCCGGCCTGCTGTATCGCAGGGAGATCTGTGCCTGCCGTGTCGTCGACCGCATCAGCGGCTTTCTCGGCTACCGTTTCTTGCGCGCCACCGACCGCTTGAGCATCTCGACCGAACAGGTGAGCGTCAACTCTCCTGCGTTCACTATCGCCGCCACAGACCGGTTCGAGACGACCAACAATTTCCACGGTCTCGATCTCGGTCTGGCTGGCGAATTGCTCCGCGGCCACTGGAGACTTGAATGGCTCACCCGAGTGGCACTGGGAGCGAATGTCAGCGACGCCCGAATCAAGGGCGTCTCGACGATCGACGGCATGTCCTCAGCGGGCGGCCTCCTGGCGCTGCCGACCAACATTGGTCATGTTCGTGAGAACCACTTTGCCGTGGTGCCGGACGTGTCAGCCAAGATTGGCTACCAGGTCGCGCCCAGCATACGAATCCACGCGGGTTACAGCTTCCTGTACTGGACCAACGTCATCCGGCCCGGGGGGGGGTCATCGATACGTCCGTCAACCCAACCCAGCTGCCCCCAGGGACGCTCGCCGGACCGGGCCGTCCGCAACCCCAGTTCAATCGCTCAGACCTGTGGGCCCACGGCATCAATCTCGGACGGGTGTTCAATTTTTGAGTGCCTCTGGAAACCTGTGGCCCCGTCGATGCCGCTGGCCGATTTTTCGCCAAACTGTCTATCCTCGGCTGACCAACGGCCGGAACGGCTGCCAGAAGACCGTCAGCCCACCGTTCACTCAACGCTCGCCGATGGATCTCAGGTAGTCGGCGACCTTCACTCCCGACCCGGCGTCAATCCGAAGAAGGCCACGTCTGTCGCCGCGTCGTCAAGAACGTCGTGAACCACGTGCAGGTCGCGCAGAAGTAAACGTTGGCGGGCGCCGGCCGGGACAGCGACCCTCAGGGGTGTCTGAAGACTGCCGGCGCCGCTCGCCGCCGAGCCGAGACCACCTTGGCGGACGGTTCGAGACATGACGCCCGATCGACCACCATGCTCCGG
>QHTB01000019.1:0-10949 GCA_003220615.1 Candidatus Rokuibacteriota bacterium | reverse complement strand
ATCTGCTTCACATCGATCCCGACGATCGCCACCTCGGTCGCTTGCTGGAGAAGGTCAGTGCGCTCGACAAGCGAACCCTGACGCGGATCAGTGTCGGGATGCTCGTGTACGCCATGGTGCTCTTGATCGAGGGCATTGGACTCATGCTCGCGAAGCGGTGGGCCGAATACGTCACGGTCATTGTCACCGCGTCGTTCATCCCTCTGGAGATCTACGAGCTCGCCCGGCACGTCACGGCGACGCGCATGCTCGTCCTCGGAATCAACGTCGCCATCGTGGTGTATCTGGCACGCCGACTGACGCAGGGCGACGAGCGTCCGGGTGCCAAACGATCGCGAGCGCGGAGTTCTCTTGGCGCACTCTGACGTGGAGGTAACAGAAATGCCGAGGATCATCTCACTGCTCGCCATGCTCGCGATCATGGGCAGTTGCGCTACCGCGGCCCCACCGCGCTACGCAAAGCCGCCGCGGTCCGCCGTGTGCCGGTGGTAGGGAACTCTCTCTTCCGTTGATCGATATTTCTGCCCAGGGCGGCACCCGCGTAGGATCAAGGAAGGGGGTGGCTCATGGGCGAACGCGGCGCGAACTGGCCGGAGTGGCGCAAGCAACCTGAACGCGTAGAGCGGGCCAAGCGGACACCGATGTGGGTTCGCGTTGCCGTCTGGGCGGTGCTCTTCGTTGCCTTCGCGTGGGGCGCCCGTCGCTTCGGACTGCTCTAGCTTCCCCGTGTCCCTTCGAACGGCGTCCCGTCCAGCGTGCCTCATGACACGGACCCTGCTGGTCCTGCTCACGGGCCTCGCAGTCCTCGGGGCAGCGCTGCCGGCAGCGCCGCAGACGTCTGTCGATCCGCAATCGCTCGTTGGCGACTGGACCGGCACGTGGTCGGGGCGGGTCTCGATGCGGGGCAGCGAGAACAGCGGAGAATACGTCTTGCGGATCACGAAGGTCGTGCGGGCGATCACATGTCGGGGACAGCGACGACGCCGGAGTCCCACCAACTGAAGATCGAGTTGACGAAGGCAAAGTAGCTCAGCGGCCGCCGAGCACGGCGTCCAGATAGGCACGGCCGTCTGGGCCGTCCCATTCGCGCGCCCCGATGGCCTTCCAGAGCAGGCGGCCTTCGCGATCCACCAGGAAGGTGACAGGCAGTCCGCGCACCCGATACGTTCCGCTCACCGCGCCGTCCATGTCCAGCATGGTCCCGAAGCTGACGCCGAGCTTTTCGAGGAACGCGCGCACCTCGCGTGCCGACTCCTTGAAGTTCACGCCGAGGACCGTGAGGCCGCGCTCGCGATAGGCGCGATGCAGACGCTCCATGGCCGGCATCTCGTCGCGGCAGGGAATGCACCACGTCGCCCAGAAGTTCAGAAGGACGACCGAGCCACGGAAACCCTCGAGCGTCCTGGGTGCGCCGTCGGCATCGGTGAGACGGAACCCCGGCGCCGGAATCGGCGTCGGGAGAGTCTGGACCATCAGCGCGTCGAGATGCTCGCTTCCGGCGTGGACTGGAGCCGCCAGGCCCAGCGTCGCGGCCACGGCCACCGCGACGCCGGCCGGGCGAATCCTCACGGCTCGCGGTAGGTGAGCTTGCGAGTCCACCCCGTACCCTCGGGATGGACCTTACCATCGACCTCGACGTAGGCCTTGGGCAGCGCGTTCACCGGCTCGCCATCCTGGCGGGGCGTCAGCGTGAGATCGCGGTTCCGTGACCACACGACGCGGCGCTCGTCCAGATTGCCGAAGTAGTAGTTGACCTTCGCCGGGTCGTTGCCGAAGACGCCATCGGCGACGGTGAGACGGAGCAAACGCTCGTTGTCGGCGTTCACCGGGAAGTCCCCGTGGTAGAGGTCGGCGACAGCGACGTCGTGGTGGACCCATCCGAGCCCCGGCGCGTAGAACTCGGCCCAGCAGTGATAGCTCTGGTCCTGATCCTGGGCACGCAGGTCGGGCTTGAGGAACGAGCCGTACACGATCTGGGTCGGGATCCCGCGGGCCCGGGCCAGCGACGCCCACAGCGACTCGAAGTCGGTGCAGTTACCGGTGCGGAACGTCAGGCAGTAGCTGGTGCTGCCGACGGGCGACGCCTTCTTGTTCTTAGGGTCCTTCACCCAGTACTCGACGTTCTCCAGCACCCAGTCGTAGAGCTTGCGGGCGGCCAGGACCGGATTCGTCTCGTGGCCGACGATCTCGTCCGCGAGTTTCTTGATCTCGCTGTCGATGACGACGTGCTTGTTGGCCTCCAGATATTTCGCGAAGCGCGCCCGGTCGGCGTCGGTCAGCGGGCGTGCCTTGCTCGCGTCCACCTGGTCGCGGATCTCGCGCCGCGTGAGCCCGAACGTCTCGACGATCGTGAGCTCCTTGTCCTTGGGGTTGGCGGCCTCGAGGTAGAGCACGCGACTCCCTTCCGAGTCGCGCTCGATCCGGTACGCGTAGGGCGCCTCGATCTTCAGATCGCGGACCTGCTGGGAGGGATCGTTGTCTTGTGGCAGCGCCACCCAGACGCGGAGCCGCTGAGCGCCTTCTGGCACCTTGACCTTGATCTCGTTGCGGAGCTCGAACGACGCCTGCCGCAGTGGCTGGGCGACGGCGACGGCAGAGTCGAGGAGAAGCGCAATCAGCGTGAACACGACGGAGAGCAGCATGGCGGCGGTCCTCCTCACCGGATCGTTACAAAGAGTCCCGATGCTGCTCTCGGAAGTGAGGTCGCGCAAATCGGAATGGACGATCAGGCGCCGAGACCCATATAGGGCGAGGCGATTTGCGTTCGACCGGCAGCGGACTAGACTCAGGCTCCGTCGCTCGGGACGGGGTGGTGCAGGGTGGGTATCGAGGCCGAAGCCGTATGGGACGCAGGCGACATGGGCTGCGGTGAGCTGCTGCTCGAGCTGAGGGCTCGGGTCGCCGGATTGCGCCCCGGGCAGGTGTTCGAGCTGATTGCGCATGACCTGGGGGCGCCGGCCGATATCCCCGCGTGGTGCCGCCTGACCGGGCACACGCTCGTGTCGCAGGAGCATCCCGTTTACCGCATCCGGCGAAAGGAGAGCTGAGATGGCCAACCGATTCTGTGTGAGCCTCACGCACGCGAAGGACAACAGCGACAAGGCGACGGTGGCGTTCGTGGTGGCCAACGCCGCGCTGGGCTCCGGCAAGGAGACGCTCGTCTTCCTGAGCGTCGAGGGTGTTCGCCTGTCCCAGCCCGGCTATGCCGACGACATCCGCGAGGAAGGTTTCGCCCCGCTGCGGGAGCTGATGGAGAACTTCGCCAAGGGCGGCGGCACAATGTACGTCTGCTCGCCTTGCTTCAAGAAGCGCAAGCTGGACGAGAACCGCCTGGTGCCTGGCGCGGCGATCGTCGGCGGTGCGAAGCTGGTCGAGTTCCTGTCGGACGGGAGCCCCTGCGTCAGCTACTAGCGGAGATCTCGTGGAGCCTGTCGAGCGGCATGTGCTCGAGCCCGACGCCAGCTTCGATGGCGGCGATCTCGATTGCGGCAACGGCCTCCTCCTGCTGATCCGGCAGCACATGGATCCGCTAGAGCGCGGGGGCCTGCTCGAGTTCCGGTCGACCGAGATCTCCGTCGAGGCCGACTTTCCGGCCTGGTGCCGGATGACCGGCAACGAGCTCGTCTCGTGGACGAAGCACGGCAAAGAACGGAGCTTCCTGGTTTGCAAGGGCGCTCTGGCCGATCGCCGCGAGCGTCAGGCCCTGGCTCGCTCGCACACGGCTCTCGGCCTCGAGGTGGTGCCCGTCACCATTCCGAGCACGCTGCCGGCGCCAGCTCCGGCGCCCCACATCCCGGCACTGGCCGTGATGGGAGTCGGAAGCTGGCCGCGGCCGCGCTGGATGCTGCAGGCGATTCACGACCATATAGAAGGACGGCTGTCCGACGCTGATTTCCGTGCCACCGCCGACGATGCCACGCGGCTTGCCGTGCAGTCGCAGCTCCGCGCCGGTGTGGACGTCGTCACTGACGGGGAGCAGCGCCGCGACAACTATGCGAGCTTCGTGGGCGGGCGGCTCGACAACTGTCGTCTGATCCCGCTCACCGACTTGCTGCCGCTCGTCGACCATCCGGAAGAGTTCGAGCGCGAGATGCAATCGCTCGACGTCCCGGCCGCCGAGGTCCGGCATCCCGCCGTCTTCGGCCCGCTCGGGCGCCGCGAGCCGCTCGCCCGCGAGGAACTCGAGATCGTCCGCGCGATCACGGATCGGCCGGTCAAGATCGCGCTCCCCGGCCCGTATCTCTTGACCCGGATGATGTGGATGGAGTGCATCAGCGACCGCGCGTACCGGTCGCGCGAGCATCTGGCCGATGACGTCGTGCGCGTCCTGCGCGAGGAGATCCACGAGCTCCTGGCCGCGGGCGTCGCGCTGGTCCAGCTCGACGAGCCCGTGCTCTCCGAGGTGGTGTTCACCGGCGCCAAGAACACGCGCAGCTTCATGTGCGGTGCGCTGAGCGAGAAGGGCGACAGTGGGACGGAGCTCGAGTTCGCCCGTACGCTCATCAACCAGGTGGTGGCCGGGCTGCCGCGGGCGCGCCTGGGTCTGCACGTGTGCCGTGGCAACTGGACGCCGGACGAGCGCGTGGCCCTGACCGGGGACTACCGGCCGCTGCTCGGGCTTCTCGGCAGCGTGGACGTCGGCACGCTGTTTCTCGAGCTGGCGACGCCGCGGGCCGGCGGCTTGGAGATCCTGGCGGAGTTGCCGGACGACCGCCGCGTCGGCATCGGCGTCGTCAACCAGAAGCGGCGAGAGATCGAGACGGTGGAAGAGGTCATCGCCCGCGGCCGGCGCGCCATCGACCTCCTGGGCGAGGCTCGCGTGTTGCTGACACCAGATTGCGGCTTTGCGACCTTCGCCGACAACCCGGTGGCCTCGCCTCAGATCGCCGAGGCGAAGCTCCGGGTCATCGTCGAAGCAGCCGAGCGTCTGAGGAAGGCCTAGCGCTCCTTCACGCGGAAGTGGGCGCGGCGGTTCTTCGCCCAGCAGGCCTCGTTGTGCTCGGTGCAGAGCGGTCGCTCCTCGCCATAGCTCACCAGCGACAGGCGGTCCTGGGCGATGCCCTGCCCGATCAGATAGTTGATGGTGGCGCGTGCGCGACGCTCGCCGAGCACCAGGTTGTACTCGTTGGTGCCCCGCTCGTCACAGTGGCCCTCCACGAGCACCAGCATGTTGCCGTTCGATCGGAGCCACGCCGCGTTGGCGTCGAGGAGCCGGGCGGCGTCGGGTCGGATGGTCGCCTTGTCGAAGTCGAAGTGGATGTCCTGCAAGTTGGCCGTGTCGGCGAAATCCTTCGGAGGCGCCGGAGGCCTGGCCGCCTCGACCACGGGCTGAGGAGCCGGCGCGGGCGGTGCAGGGGCCGCGGCGGGCGACTCTTGAATCGGTGCCGCGGGCGCTGGCGCCGGCGCCACCGACTGTGGCACCCCTGTTGGCGCGGGCGCAGATGCCTGGCTGAGGGCCGGCCGCTTGGCGCAGCCCACGACGGCGAGCACGGTGGCCACGATCAGAACGGGAAGGAGGAGTGGAAGCGCGCGCTTAACGTACAAGGATCTGCTCCTGACCCACGGTGATGGGCCGGCCCCACCAACTCTCGTCGCGGGCGAGAGCGATGTCCTGCCGGGTCACGCGTGGCGTGCCGGTGCGGTTACGAACCGAGAACCCCATGTGAGCGCCCGAGGCGAAATGAGTGGGATGGGTCTTCCACGTCGCCCACTCGTCGCTCGTAGCGCAGCCGGAAACGAGAGCGACAAGAGCGGCGGCGCCCAGCGTCGCCAGTGCGAAGTGCCGGAGTCGCATAGTAAGGCCTCCTCGGATGTGACCGTCGTGATGCCGCAGGTGCAAGGGGTATGCCCCATTGTCGAATCGCGGAGTTCGTCGCAGCAGTGGGAAAGAACTTGCCGAGCGTTGGAACCCGGCTACCCTAAGCTCGGCCATGACGGACCTCGAAGTCCTCGATCGCATCCAGCGCCGGGTACTGTGGCTCGGGACCTTCATGGTGCACCACGCCAACGTGATTCGGCCCAACGAGGACGGTATCAAGGTCGGCGGCCACCAGGCGTCGTCCGCTTCCGTGGTGACGTTGCTCACCGCCCTCTACTTCAAAGCGCTGCGTTCCGGTGACGCCATTGCTGTGAAGGCCCATGCTGCGCCGGCATTCTACGCCGTTCAGTACTTGCGCGGGCGGCTCGACGCGAGCGCTCTCCGCGACCTTCGTGTGTTCGGTGGCCTGCAGGCCTATCCGAGCCGCCGCAAGAATCCGAGCATCGTGGACATCTCCACGGGCTCGATGGGACTGGGCGCCGTCCAGGCGAGCTTCGGCGCGCTGGCCGCGCAGTACGTCGCGGATCACGGCGGTGACCGCTCGCCCGAGCGCGTGATCGTGATGGTGGGCGATGCCGAGCTCGACGAGGGCAACGTCTGGGAGGCCCTCGCCGAGGAGGCGTTCGGGCGACTCCGCAACGTCGTGTGGATCGTGGACATCAACCGGCAGAGTCTCGATCGCATCGTGCCCGACGCGCGCCGGCACCAGTTGCCCGCGCTGTTCAGCTCGTTCGGCTGGCGGGTGATCGATCTGCGCTGGGGCCGGCGAGCGACCGCGATGTTCGGGCAGCGCGGCGGCGAGGCGCTGCGTCGCCGCCTCGAGTCGATGCCGTACGGCGAGTACCAGCGACTCATCCGACTGCCCGCGCCGTCGGTGCGCAAGGCGCTCGTCGATCCCGAACTCGATCGCTTGCTCGGCGACGTGTCCGATGAGGAGCTTGCGGCGATCGTCTCCGACGTCGGCGGACATGATCTCGGCTCGGTGCTCGGCGCGCTGGACGAAGCCGACCACGACCGCGATCGTCCGGTCGTGATCCTCGCCCACACGATCAAGGGCTGGGGCCTGCCGATCGCGGCCGATCCCCTGAACCACACCGCGTTGCTCACCGCGGCCCAGGTCGAGGAGTTGCGGACGACGCTCGGCGTGAAGGCGGGCGACGAGTGGGCGGCCTTTCCTTCCGGCAGCGCGGAGGCCGCGTGGATTCGCGCGCTGCCTCCGCTCTTCTCGCCCCCGGCGCCCACGGCTCGGCCCGAGATCCCCGAGCAGCTCGACGAATCCTATCCAGACGAGACGTCCACGCAGGAAGCCTTCGGCCGCGTCCTCGGCACGCTGGCACGGCGCCCGGCCGGCGACGCGATCGTCACGGTCTCGGCCGACGTCGCCGTGACGACGCATCTGGCGGGATGGATCAATCGCAAGGGGCTCTACTTCCCGGAGGCGCGGCCGAACTTCTTCGCCGACGTCGCCCAGGCCGTGCAGTGGCGCGAGTCTCCCGAAGGTCAGCACATCGAGCTCGGCATCGCGGAGCACAACCTCTTCCTGCTGCTGGGAGCGCTTGGCCTTGCGCACGAGCTGTCGGGGCGAACGCTCTTGCCCATCGGCACGCTCTACGATCCGTTCGTCAACCGCGGCCTCGACGCGCTCTACCACGCGCTCTACGCCGGTGGCCGCTTCGTGGTCGTGGCGACGCCGTCCGGCGTGACGCTCTCGCCGGAAGGTGGCGCTCACCAGTCCGTCATCACGCCGAGCGTCGGCGTGGCGCTGCCCGGCATCGCCTACTACGAGCCGGTGTTCGCTCGCGAGGTCGAGTGGATCCTGCTCACCGGCCTCCGGCAGATCGCCCGCCGGGAGGGCGACAGCCTGTATCTGAGGCTTTCGACCCGGCCGCTCGATCAGCGCCTGGCGCCAGCCCCCGATCCCGATCACCGCGCCGACGTGCTGAGGGGCGGCTACCGGCTGGTGGATGCGCGTCCCGAGCCAGGCTGGGATGCCGAGGACAACGCGGTGAACATCTTCGCCGCGGGCGTGATGGTGGCCGATGCCGTCGCGGCCGCGCGCCAGCTTCACGAGCATGGCGTCCTCGCCAGCGTCTTCGCGGTCACCAGCGCTGACCGGCTGTACCGGGGCCTGCGCGAGCCCGATCCCCACCTCCTTCGGCTCGTCGGCGCCGACGAGGAGAACGTGCCCCTCGTGTCGGTCCTGGACGGCCACTCCCACGCCCTGGCCTTCCTCGGTTCGGCTCTTGGCGTGCCGCAGACCGCGCTCGGCGTGGACGATTTCGGCCAGTCCGGCGCTCGTCGGGACCTCTACCGCCACTACGGCATCGACGCGCCCGCCATCGTGCGGGCGGCCCGCCGACTCCTGGGAGACGCGACCGCCTGACGGTCCGCATATCCGGACCACCTTCGCCGGTCCGGAGCCCGGGTCGGCGTGCTATCGGAGAGTGTGGGGTTTTCAGGGACTGCGGCTGGCAACCCGGGCGATGCCGCCCGTCTCGACCGTCGCCGCCAGCGGCTTCGCCAGGAGCTGGCGGTTCGAGCGGCGGTGGCGATGCTCATTTTCGTCTTCGATCACATCTTCGATCTCAGCACCGGTCGCGGGCCCAACCCGGTGGTTCGCATCGAGGCGGTCCTCGGGCTCGCGCTGAACCTCCCGTATTACGCGTTCGGGCGAACCAATCGATGGCCGCGGGCCCAGGCGTACGTGCGCATGGTGGTCGACATCGTCATGATTACCATCGGCCTGGGGAGTGCGGGCGGTCTCGACGCGGCCGGATTCCTGGCCGTTTACACGATCGTCCCGCTCTATTGCGGCCTCGTGTTCTCGAGCTCCGCGTGCGTTGTCGCCACCGTGCTCTCCACCGGCTGCTACATCGCCCTCGTCTCGATGCAGCACGCGGGCTGGCTGCCACGGCCGGCCGTCGCGCCCACGGGCAACGCCGGGATGGCGGCGTTCAACCTTCTCATCGTGAACGTCGTCGGTGTCCTCACCGCCGTCCTCTCCGAGGCCTACCGCCGGAGCCGCCAGCGACAGGTCACGCTCAACCGGGAGCTCGAGCGGGCCAACGATCAGGCGCAGCTCCTCAACGCGGAGATCCAGCGCGCCGCCCAGCTTCGCGTGCTGGGCGAAGTCGTGGCCGGCGTCACCCACGAGCTCGCCAACGTGCTGACCGTCGCGTCGGGACACCTCGGGCTTGCGCGCAAGAAGGTCGAGAGCCTGCCCGACGTGAGCCGGAACCTGGACCACGTCGAAGAGAGCTTCGATGGCGCGATGCGGATCATCCGTAACACGCTGCAGACGGCGCGGCAGCCGGCTGCGGGGCCAGCGCTCGTGTCCGTCCCCGAGATGGCGCGCCGGGTCGTGGAGCTCAAGGCCTACGACTTTCGACGAGACGCCATCACCGTGCACGTCGATTTCCCCGGGCAGTTCCCCCAGGTCCGCTGCCTGCCCTTCCAGCTTCAGCAAGTCCTGCTCAATCTCGTCACGAACGCCCAGCACGCGCTGCGCGAGGTCGAGCCGCCTCGTGAGATCCACATCGTGGGACTGGTCTCCGCCAACAACGTCATCGTCGAGGTGAGCGACACGGGCCCCGGCATCCCGCCGCAAACGCTGCCGCGGGTCTTCGAGCCGTTCTACACGACCAAGCGCAACGGCACCGGGCTCGGCCTCTCCATCTCCGCGGGGATCATCCGTGACCTCGGCGGTGAGATCACCGCGGAGAACCGCGGCGGCCGCGGAGCATCGTTTCGTATCCGACTTCCTGCCGCGCGCGCCGAGGCTCCGGCGCACTGACGCTCGGCGCCGTTGGCTCGACGGCGTGCGTACAATCGAGCATGGCGACGCGCGAGCCACATCCTTCCGCCGCGCCGTTCGTTCCGGCGGTCCGGCCCACGCTCCAGGGACTGCGTGAGGCCGCCGCCGGCTGCACGGGCTGTCACCTCTATCAGCGCGCGACCCAGACCGTCTTCGGCGAAGGCGAGGCTCACGCGCGGGTCATGCTCGTCGGTGAGCAGCCGGGCAACGACGAGGACCTGAGTGGCCGGCCGTTCGTCGGGCCGGCCGGCAAGCTGCTCGATCGCGCCCTCGAGGAAGCCGGTATCGATCGGCGTCAGGCCTACGTCACCAACGCGGTGAAGCACTTCAAGTGGGAGCCGCGCGGCAAGCGGCGGATTCACGCCAAGCCGAACGCGGCCGAGATCGCCGCCTGCCGGCCGTGGCTCGACGCCGAGATCTCCCTGATCCATCCCACGGCTCTCGTTTGCCTCGGCGCGACGGCGGCCCAGGCGCTCCTCGGGCCACGGTTTCGTGTCACTCAGGAGCGCGGACGGTTCGTTCCCTCGTCGCTGGCGCGATACGTCCTCGCGACCGTTCATCCCTCAGCGCTGCTCCGCGCCCCCGACGAGGAGACGCGCCACCGCGAGATGCGCAGGTTCGTGGACGACCTGCGGGTCGTGGCCGAGGTTCTGTAGCGGTATAATCCCGTCACCATGGCCCCGCTCGCAGCCGCCCAAAAACTCCAGCTTCGTCGGGAACTTGAGGCGATGCTCGGGCGTGGCGCCGTGCTCAGTGATCCCGAAGAGCTGCTCGTGTACGAGTCGGATGGGCTGACGCTCTTCCGGGCGCTCGCCGACTTCGTCGTCTTTCCCACGTCGGCCGAGCACGTGAGCGCGATCGTCAAGCTGGCCAATCGCGAGGGCTTGCCGTTCGTGGCCCGCGGCGCCGGCACCGGGCTTTCCGGTGGCTGCCTGCCCGCCGAGGGCGGCATCGTCATCTCGCTCATGCGGATGAACCGGGTCCTCGAGGTCGACTACGAAAATCAGATCGCGGTCGTCGAGCCGGGCCTGGTGAACCTGCACCTGTCGTGGGCCGTCGGGCCGCGCGGGTACTACTACGCGCCCGATCCTTCCAGTCAGCAGGCCTGCACGATCGGCGGCAACATCGCCAACAACTCCGGCGGCCCGCACACGCTCAAGTACGGCGTGACCACGAATCACGTCCTGGGGCTCGAGGTGGTCATGCCCGACGGCGAGATCGTGTGGCTCGGCGGCAAGACGCGCGAGAGCTTCGGCTACGACCTGGCCGGGGTTTTCGTCGGCTCCGAGGGCACGTTCGGCGTGGCCACCAAGATCT
>QHTB01000018.1 GCA_003220615.1 Candidatus Rokuibacteriota bacterium | reverse complement strand
CGCTGGCCGCGCCGTCTGCCGACATCCCCGTCCGCGATCTCTTGCCGTAAGCGGCTCAGCCCTCCGCGATTCCTGCCAGCGTCTCCTCGAGGACCGGCGCCAGCTCGCCCACGATCGCGTCGAGAGAGAACACGTCGTCGATCTGTCCGGCGAGCGACGGCCGGGCGGCGATCGCGACGTCCTTGAGATGCCGGCGCTCCTTGACCGCGACGGCCGACCAGTCATCGACGAGTGCCTGAGCGCTGGCGCGATCGGTGTCGCGGGAGAGCCGGCGGGCCAGGCGCTCGGAGAACACGAGTCCCTGGAGCGATTCGAGATTGGCCCTCATCCGCTCGGCATTCACGACGAGGCCGCCGGCGATTCGCTCGAGCGCGTCGAGCGCGCCGCCCGCGGCATCCACCAGCTCCGGAATCGTCACCAGCTCGGCCTGCCAGCCGCCGAGCGCGCGCTCGTGCTCGCCGACCGCGCCGGAGAGCAGCGTGGCCATCAGACCCGGCACGCGTTCGGCAGCGGCGAGCGCCTGAAGACAGGCCACGGGATTGCGCTTGTGAGGCATGGCGCTCGAGCCACCGACGCCCTTCGTCGGCGCCGACTCCAGCATCTCGCCGACCTCGGCCTGCGAGAGCAACGCGACGTCGCGCGCGATCTTGCCCACCGTGATCGTGACGATCGCCAGCTCGGCCATCAGGCGCAGCAGCTCGTCGCGATGGTCGTGCCACGCGCGCGCTTCGCCAAGCCCTAGCCGCTCGGCCACGCCGCCACGCACGGCCGCGCGCTTGTCGCCGAGGGCGTCCAGGGTGCCGACGGCCCCGCCGAGCTGGACGCACAGCGCCCGGTCGCGCGCGACACCGAGGCGGAGCCGGCAGCGATGGAGCGCCGCCGCCCAGCGCGCGATCTTGAGCCCGGCCGTGATCGGCGTGGCGGGTTGCATGAGCGTTCGGCCCAGCATCACGACGCCCGCGTGGCGCCGGGCATGATCGCTGAGCCGACTGACGGCCGTGGCGAGAACGCTGTCGGCGTCGGCGAGACACGGCTTCACGCAGAGGACCAGGGCGGTATCGAGGACGTCCTGGCTCGTCGACCCGTAGTGCACGAAGGCTGCCGCGCGTGCGTCGACCCGCGCGACCTGCTCCGTGAGGGCCTTGACCAACGGCACCGCTAGCGAGCCCGACCGCTTGCTCTCGCTCGCGATCGCTTCTGGCGCCGGCCTCAGATCCGCGCACGCTTTCGCGATGACTCGCGCGGCCTCGGCGGGAATGACGCCGGCGTCGGCTTCGGCCTCGGCGAGCGCGCGCTCGAAATCGAGCATCGCCCTCACGAACGCTTCGGCCGACAGCGCCCGAGCGAACGAATCGCGAGCGAAGCTCCGAGCGACGATGTTCACGGCGACCCGCGCTCGCGCGTTAGAGCTCGATGAAGACCGCTTCGCCGTCTCCCCGGAGCCGAACGTCCCACCGATAGATCTTCGGATTGCCAGGATCACGCGTCGCGACCAGCGTGCGGAGTCGTTCGGGATTGCCGATGGCCCGGGCCAGCGGGTCGTCCTTGATCGCGTCGAGCGGAGTGAGGAACACGCGGGTCTGCACGGCCTTCAGGAGGCCTCGCGCGAAGATGGTGACGCTGATCTGCGGCGCGTACGTCTCGCCGCCGGGCCCCCGGAACGACCCGGGCATGACCGTGTCGATCGCATATCCGCCATCGGCGCCCGTCGAGACGCGGCCGTAACCGTAGGGCCGGGTTCCCTCGCCGCCCGCGGGAAGCTTGCCGGAGGCGTCGGCCTGCCAGGTCTCGAAGAGCGCATCGACGACGGGAGCGCCGGCGCCGTCGACCACGCGTCCTTTCAGCGTGATGCGATCTCCGTGGCCGGGGAACAGCACCGTGCCGCCGTCATTCCAGATCAGCTCGCGCGCGAAGAATGGTCCGACGGTCTGCGAGGGCGTGGGCTTCGCCACGGTCACACCCCCATCGGCGTGGCGCGCGGCCCACGCAGCACGACGTCGAACCTGTACCCGAGCGCGACGCCCTCGACGCCGTGCTCGAGGTCGAGGTCCGCGATCAGCAGCCGGCGCCCGGCCTCGGGGACGCTGTTGAAGATCGGATCGATGGCGAGCAACGGATCGCCCGGGAAGAACATCTGCGTGATGAGCCGCTGGGCGTAGGCGCTGCCGAAGAGCGACAGGTGGATGTGGGCCGGGCGCCACGCGAAGGCGTGGTTCTGCCACGGGTAGGCGCCGGGCTTGATCGTCACGACGCGGTAACGGCCCTCGTCGTCCGTGAGCACCTGACCCTTGCCGAGGAAGTTCGGATCCATCGGCGCGTCGTGGTCGTCCACCGGGTGCGGATATTTTCCTGACGCGTTGGCCTGCCACACTTCCACGAGCGAGCGCCGCACCGGCCGGCCGGCGTCGTCGAGCACGCGGCCGACGAGCACCATCTTCTCGCCGAGCGGCGCGCTCTTGCCCCACGTCGTGAGATCGGCCTCGCTGTCCCTGACGAAGCTCTTGGGGAACGTCGGCCCCGCCGCCTCGAGCGGGCTCGGCGCCACGCGCACCGGCGGCTGCGCGGGCGCCCGGAGCCGCGTGCTCTTGTAGTCGGGGTACAGGTACGGCGGGTGGACGTCGGCGAGTGTCTCGGCCATCGTCGTCGGCTCCTTCCCTCAGGCGGGCGGAGGACCGCCTACGGTGAACGTCGTCGGAACGATCCCGATCAGCTTCACGTAGAGCTGCCACGGCGGCGGCCCCGCCGTCCCGAGCGGGAACCAGGCGATCGTGTTGCTCTCGGCGCGGCTCGATCCACCACCGAAGGGAAAGCTGACGCCCGCTCCGGTGGCCACGGCGCTGCGATGGCCCGACACTCCACCGGCCGTTCCGAATCTGACGCTCGGCCCAGGATTGGAGGCAACCGCGGGCGCCTCGACGTCCTGCGGGCCCAGGCTCGAGCCATCGGGCTTCAAGATCCAGACCTGTTCCAGCGGCCGCCCGCCGGTGTTGATCTCGATCCGGATGCGGTCGCCGACGATCTGGTAGCCCGCCGAGATACGTGCGCCCTGCGGCTGAGGCTCGGGCTTGTACGGAAGCGTCGCGCGGGAGCATCCAACCAGGACGATCACCGCGACGACGAGGAGCGCGCGATACCCCATCCCGAGCTAGCGATTCGCGCGAGCCAGGACGGCGTGGAGCAGGACGTTGACGCCGGGCACGGTGTAATCTACCTCGGCGTGCTCCGCCTCGTTGTGCGAGATGCCGTCCCGACATGGCGTGAAGATCATCGCGGTCGGCGCGATCCGGGAGATGTAGTACGCGTCGTGCCCGGCCTGGCTCAGGATGTCGCGGTGGCGGACGCCGAGCTGCTCAGCGGCATCGCGGATGAGCCGGATGCATCCGGGATCGAAGCGCTCGTTTCCGAACTGCCACTGGCCGGCGATGCGCATCTCCACGTTGGCGCGCTTCGCGCAGTCCGGCATGGCCGCCTTCACCTCGGCCCACATCTGCTCCACGATCTCACGCTCGGCGTGGCGCACGTCGCAGGTGACCTGAGCGTACTCGGACAGGATGCCGGCCTTGTTCGGCCACGCGACGAGCCGCGGGACCGTCGCCTTTCCTTCGGTCGCGTGGTACTTCCAGCCGACGTCGTTGACCGCCACCGTGAGCATGGCCGCGCCCACGAGGGCGTTCCGACGCCGGTCCATCGGTGTCGGGCCGGCGTGCGCCGTCTCACCGTAGACGTCGACGTGCATGCCACGCACCGCATAGCCGCCGACGACGATGCCGACGGGCACGGCCTCACGGTCGAGGATCGGCCCCTGCTCGATGTGCAGCTCGAAGTACGCATCGATCGGCCGGCCGCCGACGTCGGTCTTGCCGGCGTAGCCGATGCGCTGGAGCTCGCTGCCGAAGATCCTGCCGTCGTCGTCGCGCAGCCCGAGCACCCAGTCCACGTCGAAGACGCTCGCGAAGGCGCCCGAGGCGACCATCGGCGGCGTGAAGCGCGCCCCTTCCTCGTTGGTCCAGCACACGAGCTCGAGCGGCCGCTTCGTCCGGATGCGCCGCTCGTCGAGCGTGCGCAGCACCTCGAGCCCGGCCAGGACACCGACGATGCCGTCATACTTCCCGCCGGCGACCTGGGTGTCGAGGTGGCTGCCCATCAGCACCGGCGACAGATGATCCTCCGTCCCCGGACGCCGCGCGAAGACGTTCCCGACCTTGTCGACGGTGACGGTGCAGCCGGCCTCGGTGCACCAGGTGACGAAGAGGTCGCGCATCTCCTTGTCGGCGTCGCTCAGCGCCAGCCGGCAGAGCCCGCCCGCCTTGCCCGGCCCGATGTCGCCGGAGCGCATGACCGTGCTCCAGAACCGGGCGGCGTCGATGCCGACGGCGCGATCGATGGTCACGGCATCTTCACCGGCGGCACGTATTCGTAGTCGGAGCGGCACTTCTGCATGATCGCGCGCAGGTCCTGACGCAGCTCTTCCAGCGTCGGCCGCCCGACGAACCACCAGCCGTTATAGATGCGATGGATCGTGAGGTCGGGGTGCAACGAGAACGTGTACGGCACGGCGACCAGGCCGTGCTCGAAGCCCGGCGCCGTCTGTTCCACGATGTCGAGCTCGTTGATCGCCCGCCGCTCATGATCGCTGAGGAAGGTGAACGTGGCGCCGAGCCCAGCGCGGAACGCCGCCGTGACCTCGGGTGCATCGGTGCTGACGACGGCGAGTTGGCAGTAATTCACCGCCAGCTCGTCCTGCATCGTCGTGAGGTGCCTGACCAGCACCGAGCACTTCGGTCACCAGTAGCCGCGGTAGAAGCTCACGATCAGCGGATAGCCGTTGGCGAGCGTCGAGAGCCGTACCGGGCGACGACGATGATCGGGCAGCTCGAGATCGGGAAGCCGACTGCCGACGACGAGATCAGCGCGCATCGCCCTACTTCGGCAGCATCGCGATCACGGGATCGAGATGCTTGGGGTCGGACTTGAACCCGACGCCCAGCCCGCGCACGACGGCGACCACCGCGTCGTTGAACGGTGTCTTCACGCCGAGCTTCTTGCCGTGCTCGCACACGGCGCCGTTCAGATAGTCGATCTCGGTGCGGCGGCCCCGCATGACGTCTTGAAGCAGCGATGGACGGCCGCCGCCGCGCTTGCGGGCGATGTCGGCGATGTCGACGAGCAGCTCCTTCAGTCCCCGTCCCTGATACGCGTCGACGAAGCGCTGAGAGGGAATGCCGTAGATCGGCTCCACCTCGTGACCGGCGGCGCGGCCCACCATGATGCACTCGGCACCGAGGTGCACGCCGACGGCGGAGACCTTGGGATCGATCCGCACCTCGGCCGAGCCCAGGCCGGTAAGGCCCGCCAGCGGATTGGCCATGCAGTTGATGGCCAGCTTGGACCAGCGCTCACCGAAGAGGTTGGGCGTCACGTGGGTCTCGGCCACCGCGTTCATCACCGCGGCCAGCTCCTTCGCGCGGTCGGTGATGCGGCCGTCGTGCTCGCCGATCTTGAAGCCGATGGTGCCGGTGTCGGTGCGCATGGCGTGGCCCGGCTCGTACATGCCGGCGCCGATCGTGATCACGCTGCCCAGCGTGCGCTGCGTGCCGGCCACACCCGCGACGCGCTCGTCGTTGAGGCCGTTCTGGAAGTCGACCACGATGCCCTCGGGCGTGAGGTACTTGAGCGCCATCGCCGTCGCCCACTCGGTATCGTACGACTTGACCGAGATGAAGACGGCATCGAACGGCTGGGTGACCGACTGCAGCTCGTGGATGTGCAGGGCCTTCACCGGGACCAGGTGCTCGCCGCACGTGCCGCTCAGGCGGAGCCCGACGTTCTTCATCTTCTCCACGTGCTCCGGCCACTGATCGACCAGCGTGACGTCGCGGCCCGCCCGCGTGAGCATTCCGCCGACTACACTCCCGATGGCGCCTGCGCCGATGATGGCGATTCTCTGGATCATGTCGTCCTCGTCGTGGTCTGACGTGAGTGTGGCGGAAGCATACCAGACTGCTCGCGTGCCTAGAACCAGTTGGCCTTGTCGACGACGTTTCTGAGCGGCTGATTCCCCAGGAAGCGCCGCGCGTTGTCGACGATGATCTCGAAGCGCCGCTCGTCGAGATACGGGCCGTGCCCGGCCGTGTGCGGCGTCATGAGCACGCCGGGCATCGTCCACAGCGGGTGATCGGCAGGCAGCGGCTCCTGGTCGTAGACGTCGAGGCCGGCGCCCGCGATCTCGCCGGCGCGGAGCGCGTCGACCAGATCGTCGAGCCGTGTCGTGAGGCCGCGGCCGATGTTGATGAAGAAGGCCGTGCGCTTCATCCGCTGGAAGCGCGCCCGGTGCATGAATCCCTCGGTGGCCGGCGTGTGCGGCACCGTCAGCACGACGAAATCCGCGAGCGGCAGCAGGGCGTCGAGCGCGTCGGGGCCATCGAGCTTTCGCACGCCGGGCGGCGCGTCGCGGCGCCGCGCGTCCACCCCCATCACGTGCAGGCCGAACGCTTCCATGAGCCGCGCCGTCTCCGACCCGATGCCGCCGACGCCGACGATCAGCGCGGTGGCGTCCGGCAGGTGGATCACGCCGCTCTCCTCGCCCCGCTCGGGCCGCCACTCGCGGCGGAGCTGGCGCGGGAAGTACAGGTGGAAGCCGCGCGCGAAGGCGAGCACGAAGGCCATGATGTGGGCGCCGATCGTGTCGTTGTAGATCTCGCGGAAGTTCGTCACGACCGCCGGATGCGCGATCAGCGCCGGCGTGTAGTAGCCGGCGGGCGGCGCGGCCTGAGGCGCCTGCAGCCAGCGCAGCCGTCCGGCTTTGGCGAGCAGCGCGTCGGGCATCGTGCCGAACGCGGCGTCGGCGTTGCCGATGGCGCGGGCGGCGTCAGCGTCGGTCTCCGCGACGACGACGGTCAGGCTGGGGGCCGCTTCCTGGAGGCGCTTCGACCAGGCACGGGTCTTGTCGGACTGCGGCGGGAGCATGAGCAGGGTGGTTGGCATGATGGCTGGAGGGTATCATCCCCACCGTGCCCCGGGACCTGCGTGCGGTCGCGAGCGTGACGATCGACAACGAGCGCGTGCGGGTGACCGAGTGGCGCTTCGCACCGGGCGCCAGCACCGGGCCGCACCGTCACGAGATGGCCTACGTCGTCGTGCCGCTCACCACGGGCCGATTGGCGGCGACCGGGCCGGCCGGCGACACGGTCAGCGAGCTGGTCACGGGCCAGCCGTACTTCCGGCCGGCCGGCGTCGAGCACGACGTCCGCAACGCCAACGCCTTCGAGTTCGCGTTCATCGAGATCGAGCTGAAGGACGGGCCCGGAAGCGTCGCTTCACCTCCTGGATGAAGGCCTCCAGCTTGGTGTCTTCGCGCGACGTGAACAGCGTGGCGATGATGCGGAGGATCCGTGACGGCCGCATGACGAACGACACCGCGTAGAAGTTGCCGAACAGCCAGTACTTCCAGAGGGTCAGCTCACGCGCGGAGATGTGCTCGCAGTAGTTGTTGTCCTCGCGAAGCCGGGCCTCGGTCGAGACGATCGGCGTCATCAGGAACTCGTCGGTCAGCCGAATGCGGCCCCGGGCCACCAGCGAGCGATAGAGCTCGGTGTTGGGAATCGGGAAGAAGAACGACATGTTCACGTCGTCGATGCCCTCGCGGGCCAACCGCCGGGCCAGCCGCACGCTCCCGCGCAGGTCGGCGCGCGTGTCGTGCGGGAAGCCGAGAACGAAGAAGGCCGTCACGTTGAGCTTGTGCCGGACGGAGGCCCGCACCGACGCCAGCAGCGCCGGCGTCGTCATCTTCTTCTTGATGAGCGCGCGCGTCCGCTCCGAGCCGCTCTCGGGCGCGAAGGCCAGGTGCCGGCCTCCGGACTGGTAGAGGAGCGGAGCGACCTCGTCGTCGATCGCTTCACAGCGCGTTCCCGAGGGGAACTGCCACACGATCTTCAGCCCGCGGCGGAGGATCTCCCGGCAGAAGGCGACGATCCAGTCCTTGCGGATGATCGCGGTCAGGTCCTGGAACGGGAAGTTCACGGCGCCGTACGTCCGATGCAGGTGCTCGATCTCCTCGGCCACGTCGACCGGGTCGCGCGGGATCCAGCGCTGGGTCCACATGTTCGGCGACGAGCAGTACGTGCACTGGTACGGGCATCCGCGCGTGGCCAGGATGGGCACGGTGAGGCCCTTGTGGATGGCGTTGACGAACTCGCGCTCGTCGTAGCCCCTGACGTTGAACAGGTGCCACGCCGGCCACGGCAACGCATCGACGTTGGTCGAGCGGTCACGGCGTGGATTGACGCGGATGGCGTGACCGTCGCGCCACGCGACGCCGGCGATGGCGCCGTAGTCCTTCCCGCCGGCGGCCAGCGCGTCCATCAGGGCCAGGGCCGTCTCTTCGCCTTCGCCCATCGCGATGAAATCGAGCGGCGCCTGCTGCATCGAGTGCTCGGTGAGCGCGGTGAAGTGCTCGCCACCGCCCACGATGACGACGTCCGGCCGCGCTGCCCGGATGGCGTGGATGATCTCGCGCGTCAGCGGCCACAGGAACGAGAACATGTTCCCGATCGCCACCACGCGCGTGTCGGGATCGATCCGCGCCACGATCTGGTCCGCGGTGAGGCCGACGCGGCAGAACTCGCCGTGTTGCTCCACGTGGTCGGGCGCCTCGCCGATCGCGTCGATGACGCCGACCGGAAAGCCGGCCAGCTCGAGCGCGGCGGCGACGTACGCCAGCCCGAGGGGCAGGCACGGGGTGAGCGACGTGAGGTTGCCGGGCTTGTACACCCCGGGAGGATGGACGAGCTGGATCCTCAGGGCCCGCCGCTCGGCCGGCATGGATCGAAGCGCGGCCAGCAGTGGACCGCCGCGCCGGCGGGTCACCTCTCCGAGCTCGATCATCGCGCTGGAAACGGCCGTCGCCATGATCTGGGCGAGGGTGACACATTCACCGAAAGACTGTCAATGTCTGGCGGCGCGCGTCCATTTGCCCCTTTGGCCCAAAATGACTAATATGGGCGCTATGAGGAAGCCCGCCGCCCGCCCCGCCCCCGCCGCTCGCCGCCCCGATCCCCTCGCCGAGCTGCGCGACCGTCGAGGCGAGCCGCCGGCGGCGTTCACCGCGACCGACGCCAAGAAGCGGTTCGGGCGCGTGCTGGAGATGGTGCTCCGCGGGGGCGCCGTGGTCATCACCAGGCACGATGCCCCGAAGGCGATCCTCATCTCGGTGGACGACTTCAACGCGCTCACCAGGCCGACCGACCGGACGCTCGACGCCCTGAGCGCGGACTTCGACGCGATGCTCGCCCGCATGCAGACGCCGAAGGCGCGGGCTCGAATGAAGGCGGCCTTCGACGCCTCGCCGAAGGAGGTGGGCAGGGCCGCGGTGGCCGCCGCGCGCAAGCGTGGCTGATGTCGCCCCTGACCCCTGCATCTACGTTCTGGCCGGGACGAATGGCGCCGGTAAGAGCAGCCTCGCCGGCGCCACCTTTCTCAGCGCGGGCACGGAGTACTTCAACCCCGACCAGGCCGCGCGGCTGATCCGCGACCGCAACCCCGGCCTCGGCCCGACCGAGGCGAACAGCGCCGCCTGGCATCAGGGCCGGCGCTTGCTCGAGCGGGCCATCGCCGAGCGCAAGACGTTCGCGTTCGAGACGACGCTCGGCGGCGCCACGATCACGGCCCTGCTCCAGCGCGCGCTTTCCGCGGGAATCGCCGTGCGCGTGTGGTACGTCGGTCTCGCAAGCCCGGAGCTGCACATCGCGCGGGTGCGGGCACGGGTCGCACGGGGCGGGCACGACATTCCCGCAGGGCACATCCGCGCCCGCTACGACAGCAGCCGTCTCAACCTGATCCGCCTCCTGCCCCGGCTCACCGAGCTTCGCGTCTACGACAACAGCGCCGAGGCGGATCCCCGCGCCGGAGTCGCTCCCGAGCCGACGCTCGTTCTGCACATGCGACGGGGCAAGATCGTGCGCTCGAGCCCGCTGGCTGAGACGCGCGCGTGGGCCAGGCCCATCATGGCCGCGGCGATGAAGGCCTCCGCGCCGGCGCGGTAGCCGGCTATACTTGCGCCCACCTCCACGGCGAAAGGACACGAACATGCCGAGCATCCAACATCACGGTGCGTCCATCTACTACGAGGAGTTCGGCCAGGGCTTCCCGATCCTCACGTTCGCGCCCGCGGGCCTGCAGTCGATCATCGACGTGTGGAACGGCCCCTCGGCTCCCGTGAACCCCACCACCGAGTTCGCGGGGAGCTTCCGGGTGATCGCGATGGACCAGCGCAACGCCGGCGGCCAGTCCCGCGCTCCCATCACGGCGCAGGACGGCTGGCACACGTACGCGGCCGACCACATCGCGCTGCTCGATCACCTGCGCATCGATCGGTGCCATCTCTATGGTCAGTGCATCGGCGGGTCGTTCATCATGAGCCTGCTGAAGGCTCAGCCCCAGCGCGTCGCGTCCGCCGTGCTCGCGCAGCCCATCGGGCGCGTGGGTGAGATGAAGCTCGGCCGCGCCGCCAGGTTCGACGCGTGGGCCAAGACCCTCGGCGACCATCCGGAGGTCACCGAATCGGTGCTGGACGCGTTTTACCAGAACCTGTACGGCCCCGGCTTCGTCTACAGCGTCGACCGCGCGTTCGTCTCGAGCTGCCGGACGCCGTGCCTGGTGCTGGCCGGCAACGACGAGGCGCATCCCTTCCCGATCTCCGAGGAGGTCGCGAAGCTCCTCCCCAATTCAGACTTCATTCAGGAATGGAAGACGGGCCCCGCGCTCGCGTCGGCGAAGGTCCGGATCAAGGAGTTCCTGGCAAAGCACACGACTAGAGCTTGATCTTCAGCAGCTTCGCCGCGGTTTCACCGAGCACGGCCCGCCGCTCGGCGTCGGAGAAGCCCGGCGTTTTCAGGACGTGGTCCACCGACTTGTCCTGCCACGGAATCGGATGGTCGGTGCCGATCACGAGCTGGCTCACGCCAACCTCCGCCGCCAGGTGCCGCAGCGCTTCCGAGGTGAAGACCAGCGTGTCGTAATACATCTGCCGAAGATATTCGGTCGGCTTCTTCTTCAACTTGACGCCGGTGTCCATGTCCGGCGCGACGCGGAGCGAGTTGTCGGAGCGCGGCGCGTACGACGGCAGATAGCCGCCGCCGTGCGCCGAGCAAATCT
>QHTB01000017.1 GCA_003220615.1 Candidatus Rokuibacteriota bacterium | reverse complement strand
ATCCCGACGCCGCCCAGCACGGCGTGGGGCACGACCTACTTCTACGCCCCCAACGCCAACGGCACATTCACGATCTCGGCTGCGGGCGACGGCGCGACCGTCTCAGCGCCGTAGCCTAGCCTCTCGAGAGGAGCCTCAGGAGGCGCTTCCCGCCCCTGAGGCTCCTCTTCTGTCCACACGCCTCGATCAGCGTCTCGGTGCACCCTTCCTTACGGCGCTGGTTCTCCCAACCGGGTCGAGCCTCAGATCGACAGCGTCCGGGCGCGGCCTGGCCGACAGCTTCAGCCACGTCTTCGTGTTGAAGTTGTACTGGTAGACGTCGCCGCCCTCATCCAGAGCGAAGAGATCATTCTGCGACGCGCAGAGTTGGAGGAACGTCGCCCCGCTCTGCGATTCATCCGGGGTCTTCACGCGGCCGCCGCGTCTGCTCGAGTCGTGCCGGCACACCCAGCGCAGATGGTCCACGCCAAGCCGATCCCGGGACGCGTGTAGACGCGAGAGACGAACATACCGGCATAGGCGGCGCTGGCCGCCATCGCGTCGCGATGACCGACGGAGGAATCGTACGACCTCGACGAGTTGACCTGCTGCGCCTCGTCGTGCCCGCAACGGTATTCACCGGACATCGTCGCCGGAGGCCTTCGTTCATCCATCACGCGCCGTCCTTCCCGCCGGCATCGGGGCCGCAACGCGGCGGGTAACCCCGGTGAGCTTGGCGAAAATCTCGCGCGTGCGCGTGGCCAGGCGACGAAGACGGACGATGGCGTGCCGCTTCATGGGAAATCCTCACTGGGCCGCGGTGGCCCATGGTCGGTCGGTGTCGATCTCGTTCTCTCGACGCTCTCAGGCATGCGTGTGCCAGAACTTGCGCTGGGCGATGATCAGGAGCGCAGCGCCGGCGAACGCGACGAACGCCGTCGCGATCGGGCCGACGTCCGCTGCGAGGTCCAGGGCCGTCAGCGCGGCGGTCGCCGCGCTGCTCCCGATCACGCCGAGGGCGAGGTCCCGGACCAGCCCGTGGCTCTCGTCCGTGCTCACCATGCCGGCGAGCCCTCCCGTGAGAAGGCCCACCGCCATCCACGTCGAGAACATCACGGCATTCATCGGGCGTCTCCTTCGTCCTACGCGTTGACATATATCACGATATGACTTATATAACAAGAAGACGGTATATATGAAAGACGATCAGCGGCGGGTCCTCCTCATCCTGCCCCAGAAGATCGTGGACCGGGCCCGCGTGTTAGCCGGTGAGGCCATGATCACGCTCAAGCTGCCCGTGAGCCTGCAGATCGTCTTCCGGGTTCTGATCGAACACGGGCTGAAGCGGGGCGGCGACCGCGCGCTGCTCGCCAGCGTCGCGAGTGAGGCCACGGCGATCCATCAACGGCGCCGGAGCCGCGCCGATCGAACACCGGCCGAGTCACGGTAGCCGAATCGCCGCGCGCAACCGACCGCCCGGAAGTGGGAACGCGGCCGCAACGACTCGATGGTCAAGTGGATGGCCGTGACGACGTGGGCGACCATCGCGGCGGTCACCTTGGGCTGCGCTCATCCCGATCCGGCGCTGACGACGCCGGCTATCCCGGCGAGCGCCAGTGTCACGCCCGCCGAGGCGAGGGAGAACGCCACGGTAGGAGACGAGACCGATCACGCGACCAAGGCGACACGGCTGAAGGCCGCGGCGTTCTACCTGTACTTGCTCACGCGTTCTCAGTGAAGGCCACGTCTGGAGGGCGTTCGGATGGGCTCGCCCTCGAAGACCGATCACGCGATTCGACGACTCCGGCGTCTTGTGCGCTGTCGTCGTGAAGCGCAGCTCCGAAAGACGAGGGACCATGACCGTCTCGTGGCCGTCGGGGCGCTGAAAGAGTAGGCGGCGTGTGAGCGTATCGGCAAGCGCAACGCGCCCGTCGGAGGCCTGAAGCTGATGCCGCCTCTTCAGGAAGAGCCGATCCGGGCCGAGCTCTTTGGTATCGAGCGCCTCGAACAACACGCCGAGAGCCTGGCGGCCGCCCAGCGCGTCATGAGCGAGCCGGGTCAGGGCCGTCGATTGTTGCCGCGCGTTCTCGAGAACGGCCGTGTCCTGCGCGACGCGCATCGAGTGATCGCGAAGGCGATTCGCGAGGAGCGAGCGATCACGCCCGCGGCGGAATGGTTGGTCGACAACTTCCATCTCGTGGACGAACAGCTGCGCGAGATCCGCGACGACCTGCCGCCCGGGTTCTACCGCGAGCTCCCCAAGCTGGCTGACGGACCTCTCGCGGGTTATCCGCGCGTCTACGGGGTGGCCTGGGCGTTCGTCGCGCATACGGACAGCCGGTTCGATCCGGACGCACTCCGTCGGTTCGTCCTCGCCTACCAGCGGGTCCAGCCCCTGACCATCGGGGAGCTGTGGGCGGTCGCCATCACCCTCCGGGTGGTCCTCGTCGAGAATCTTCGGCGATTAGCCGAAGCGATCGTCCGCGGGCGAGCGGCGCGCCAGGAGGCCGATCTGTTGGCCGACGACCTCCTCGGACTCAACGGCCCGGCGGAGCCGCCAGCGACGGTCCTCCAGCGGCTCGAGAAGGCCCCACTGGTGACGGCGTTCGCCGTGCAGCTCGTCCAGCGGCTGCGCGACCAGGATCCCGTCATCACCCCGGCACTGCTGTGGCTCGACCGACGCCTGGCGGTGCAGGGTACGACACCCGATGACATCGTCAGGATCGAGCATCAGCGGCAGGCCGCGATGAACGTGACCGTCCGAAACGTGATCATGGGCATGAGCCTGATGTCCGCGCTCGACTGGGCCGCGTTCTTCGAGAGCGTGAGCCTCGTCGACGAGGCGTTTCGAGAGGGCACGACCTACCTCACCATGGACTTCACGACCCGCGACAGCTACCGGCACGCCATCGAAGAGCTCGCGCGGGGCTCGGGCCGCTCCGAGCTCGAGATCGCTCGAGCGGCAGTGCTCCACGCGAAGCGCGGACTCGATGAGCGGCGGCAGGATCCCGGCTTCTACCTCGTCGGGAATGGACGCCTGGCCTTCGAGCTGGCACTGGGGATCCGGGCACCCACGACGCGTCGACTGCTGCGCGCCTATGTCGCGGCGGCGATGCCCGGGTATCTCGGAACGCTCGTGATCCTCACCGCGGTCATCCTTGCGCTGCCCCTCCTTGCTGCCGACGCAGCAGGCGCGGGACTGGTCGCCCTGCTCGTGCTCGGGCTCCTGGCCGTCGTGCCGGCATCCGACCTGGCAATCGCGCTGCTGAATCGTGCGGCCACCGCACTGGTCCCGCCGAGCGTCCTCCCACGGCTCGAGCTGCGTGACGGTGTACCCGCGCACCTGCGGACGATGATCGTCGTGCCGACGATGTTGAGTGACCCTGCTGCAGTGGACGAGCAGATCGAGCGCCTGGAAGTGCACTATCTGGCGAATCCGGACGGCGATCTTTGCTTCGCGCTGCTCTCCGACTGGACGGATGCGCCGAACGAGCACCAGCCGGGCGACGAGGAGACGCTCGCCGCCGCGCGCGAGGGAATCGCTCGTCTCAACCGGCTTCATGGCTCGAAGGGGGGCACTGAGCGATTCCTGCTCTTCCATCGCCGGCGCGTGTGGAACCCGGGCGAGCGCACGTGGATGGGGTGGGAGCGCAAGCGCGGCAAACTCCACGAGCTGAATCGCCTTCTTCGCGGCGCCACTGACTCGACGTTCCTGACGAGCGAGGTCCCCCCTGGTGTTTGTTTCGTCATCACCCTCGATGCCGATACCCGGCTGCCGCGGGGAGCCGCGACCCGGTTGGTCGGCACGATGGCCCATCCTCTCAATCGGCCGAGACTCGACCCCGGCACGGGTCGCGTCGTCGAAGGGTATGCGGTGCTGCAACCGCGCGTCACGCCGCCGCTGCCGGGTGGTGAGAGCTCGTTGTACCAGCGCCTGTCGTCGGGCCCGTGTGGCATCGACCCATATGCTGCCGCAGTGTCCGACGTCTACCAGGACCTCTTCGGGGAGGGTTCCTACACCGGTAAAGGGATCTATGAGCTCGACGTCTTCGAAGCGGCGCTGGCGGGACGCGTCCCGGAGAACACCCTGCTGAGTCACGATCTCTTCGAGGGCGTCTTCGCCCGGGCCGGGCTGGTCACCGATATCGAGCTCTTCGAGCCGGCCCCATCCCACTACGGGGTCGCCGCGGCTCGCCAGCACCGGTGGGCCCGCGGCGACTGGCAACTCCTTCCGTGGATCATCCCGCGCAGATCGCACGCCGCGATGCCATTGATCGGGCGCTGGAAGATGCTGGATAACCTGCGTCGTACGCTGTCGGCGCCGGCCGCCTTCCTCATACTCGTCGCCGGCTGGGCGCTGACCACCGGCTCGCCCGGGGTATGGACCGCCTTCGTCCTCGCGACGATCGCGCTTCCCACGTTCTTGTCGGCTCTCGGTGGGGTGATCCCGCGCAACCACGACATTTCGAAGCGGAGTCACACCCGCGCAGTCGCCCGCGATCTCCTCATGGCTGCGTCACAGACGGCGTTCGCGATCACGATGCTCGCCCACCAGGCGTGGCTCATGAGCGATGCCATCGTGCGGACGCTCGTACGGATGTGCGTGACCCGTCGCCACCTGCTCGAGTGGGTCACCGCGGCCCAGGCCAAGGCGGGTCTGCGCCTGGATCTCCACGGCTTCTATCGACGCATGGCAGGCGGGCTCACGCTGGCCGCTGCGGCGGCGGCCGTCGTCGCGTGGGGCGGCCTCGGCGCCTGGCCTTTTGCCCTGCCGTTTCTTCTGCTCTGGGCGGCGTCGCCCGCGGTGGCTCGATGGATCAGCCTTCCGTGGCTGGCGGAAAAGACCACGTCGCTGTCGTCCGAGGACGCCCGAGCGCTCCGGATGATCGCGCGACGAACGTGGCAGTTCTTCGCGACGTTCGTGGGTCCCGAAGACCGCGGCCTGCCGCCCGACAACGTCCAGGAAGATCCCCGCCTGGTCGTCGCGCACCGCACGTCGCCCACGAATCTCGGGCTGTATCTGCTGTCCACCGTGGCCGCTCGTGATTTCGGCTGGCTCGGCCTCGTGGACACCGTGGAGCGACTCGAGACCACGCTGGGAGCGATGACCCGGCTCGAGCACTTCCGTGGCCACCTCTACAACTGGTACGACACGAAAGACGGTCGTCCTCTCGACCCGAAATACGTGTCCTCGGTCGACAGCGGAAATCTCGCCGGACATCTGATCGCGCTGGGGCACGCCTGTCGGGACATGATCGACCAGCCCAGACTTGGCCGGGCGGCCCTCGCCGGAATCGAGGACGCGGCGTTCCTCGTCGGCGAATCGGCGCGTGCCCTGGCCGCCGACCGACGGCCGCTCACGGTCACGCGGCAACGTCTCGACAAAGCCCTCGCCGTCCTCGCGGCGGCGCTCGAAACGCTGCCGGGAACCCAGGCGGAATGGAGGGGGCGGCTCACCGAGCTCGCCGCCGGCGCCGACATGGTGATGGCCATCGCGCGAGCTCTGGTTGAAGAGGATCCTCACGCCGAGGCCGTCCTGCTCTGGGCGGACGCGCTGGAGACGACCGTCGAGAGTCACGCCCGCGATCTGGACGATGAGCGTTCCGCAACTGGTTCCGGCGCGCTGACCCGTCGCCTGACGACGCTCGTCGGGGATGCGGACGCGATGGTCGCTGCCATGGACTTCGGCTTCCTCTTCGACCCTCTGCGGAAGCTGTTCTCGATTGGGTACCGCGTCACCGACGGCAGTCTCGACCCGAGCTATTACGATCTTCTCGCCTCCGAGGCGCGCCTCACGAGCTTCGTCGCGATCGCCAAGGGCGACGTCCCGGTGTCGCACTGGTTCCGGCTCGGCCGCGCCCTCACCCCGGTGGAACAGGACTCCGTGCTCGTGTCCTGGTCGGGATCGATGTTCGAGTATCTGATGCCTGCCCTCGTGATGCGCGCCCCGGCCGGAAGTTTGCTGGACCAGACGTGCCGGCTGGTCGTCCGCCGGCAGATCACGTACGGCGCCGAACGTGGCGTCCCGTGGGGAGTGTCGGAGTCCGCGTATGAGGCGCGCGACCGCGAGCTGACGTACCAGTACTCGAACTTCGGTGTGCCGGGTCTTGGCCTGCAACGAGGCCTCGGCGACGACATCGTCATCGCTCCCTATGCGACGGCGTTGGCGGCCATGATCGATCCGGCAGCGGCGCTCCGGAACTTCCGGCGCCTGGCCGAAGCTGGCGCCAGCGGTACCTATGGCTTCTACGAGGCGCTCGACTACACGGCGTCCCGGCTTCCCGAGGGTACCGATGTCGCCGTCGTCCGCACCTACATGGCGCACCATCAGGGCATGCTGCTGGTCGCCATTGCGAATGCGCTGCACGTGGGAGCGATGCGGGCGCGCTTTCACGCCGAGCCGATTGTCCAGGCGACCGAGCTGCTGCTCCAGGAGAGAACGCCGCGCGACGTGGCGGTCGCCCGGCCGGCCGAAGACGTGACGGCCGCAGCGAACGTCCGGGAGTTCATTCCGTCGGTCGTCCGGCGCTTCACCTCACCGCACACTCCGACGCCGCGCGCCCACCTCCTGTCGAACGGGCGGTACGTCGTGATGATCACGGCCGCCGGCTCCGGGTACAGCCGCTGGCGGGGTCTGGCGATCACCCGATGGCGCGAGGATGTCACGCGCGACGTCGGAGGGACGTACGTCTTCCTTCGCGATGTCGAGAGTGGCGAGAGCTGGTCGCCCAGCTACCAGCCGAGCGCAGTGGAGCCCGAGAGTTATCAGGTGGCGTTCTCCGAGGATCGGGCAGAAATTGCCCGGCGAGACCACGGGATCGCGGCCACGCTCACGGTGATCGTGTCCCCGGAAGACGATGCCGAGGTCCGGCGCGTCTCGCTCACCAACCTCGGATCGAGGCCCCGGGAGATCGACGTGACGTCGTACGCCGAGATCGTGCTGGCGCCGCCGGCGTCGGACGCGGCCCACCCCGCGTTCTCCAACCTGTTCGTGCAGACGTCGTTCGTGCCCGAGGCGGACGCCCTCCTCGCGACGCGGCGCCCTCGGGCGCGAACCGAGACGCCGATCTGGGTCGCCCACGTGGTGGCCGTCGAAGGCAAGACCGTCGGGAGCGTACAGTGGGAAACCGACCGCGCGCGGTTTCTCGGTCGCGGCCATGGGATCCGAACACCGCGCGCGGTGACCGACGGTCAATCCCTCTCCAACACCATCGGCGCCGTACTCGACCCGATCGTCAGCCTGCGACGCCGCGTGCGCTTGCCGCCAGGCGAGAGCGTCCACGTCACCTTTTCGACGTTGATTGCGCCGTCCCGCGACGAGGCCATCGGCCTGGCCGACAAGTATCGCGACCCCGCGACGTTCGAGCGGGCGGCCACGCTGGCGTGGACTCAGGCCCAGGTTCAGCTTCGCCATCTCGGCGTCGGGTCCGACGAGGCCCACCTGTTCCAGAGCCTCGCCAGTCGTATTCTGTACTCGGACCGGACCCTGCGCGCCTCACGAGGTGTCCTCACACGTCACGCGGGCGGTCCCGCGGCCCTGTGGGCGCATGGGATCTCCGGCGACACTCCCATCGTTCTCGTTCGTATCGACGAGCCCGAGGATATCGGGATCGTGCGGCAGTTGCTGCGCGCCCACGAGTACTGGCGGATGAAGCAGCTCCCGGTCGATCTCGTGATCCTGAACGAGCGGGGGGCCTCCTACGTTCAGGATCTCCAGTCAGCGCTGGAGACCCTGCTGCGCACGAGCCAGTCGGCCGGGTCGCACGAGGGACAGGTGCCGCACGGCAACGTGTTCATCCTCCGTGCCGATCGCGTGACGACGTCGCAGCTCGATGTGCTGCAGGCCGCGGCGCGCGTCGTGCTGTCGAGCCGGCACGGAACGTTGGGCGAACAGGTCGTGCGGGCGGACCGCTCCGAGGTCACGACGGCCGTGCCGTCACGACGACCCGCCATGACGAAGCCATCGATGGACGCCCCGCGCCGGCGGCCGGAGCTCCAGTGCTTCAACGGCCTCGGTGGTTTTACCGCCGAGGGCCGGGAATACATGACGATCATGAGCGAGGGCCACTGGACGCCGGCCCCCTGGATCAACGTGATCGCGAACCCGGCGTTCGGCTTTCAGGTCTCCGAGTCCGGCGCCGGATATACGTGGTCGATCAACAGTCACGAAAACCAGCTGACCGCGTGGTCGAACGATCCGGTGACGGACCCGCCCGGCGAGACGATCTACGTTCGTGACGAAGAGAGTGGCGAGCTGTGGGGCCCGACGGCCCTTCCGAGCCGCCAGAAGACCGGGTCCTACGTGGCCCGCCACGGCCAGGGCTACAGTCGGTTCGAGCACGTCTCTCACGGTGTCGCGCTCGAGTTGCTGCAGTTCGTGCCGCTCGACGATCCGATCAAGGTCTCCCGTCTGACACTGACGAACGAGTCCGGGCGGACCCGCCGGCTGTCGGTGACCGCCTATGTCGAGTGGGTCCTCGGCGTGTCGCGGAGCGCCGCCGCGCCGTTCGTCGTCACCGAGGTCGATCCCACGACGCGCGCGATGTTCGCGCGCAACACGTGGAGCGGTGAGTTCGGTACGCGGGTCGCGTTTGCTGACCTGGGCGGAGCCCAGACGGAGTGGACCGGTGACCGGATGGAATTCCTCGGCCGTCACGGCACGCTCGATCGTCCAGCGGGGCTCGCGGGAGGAAGCCGACTTTCGGGACGGGTCGGCGCCGGGTTCGATCCCTGCAGTGCCCTCCGCGCGATGGTGGAATTACGCGCGGGCGGACATGTCGAGGTCGTGTTTCTTCTCGGCGAGGCGGCAACCCGCGACGAGGCGCGCGAATTGATCGAGCGTTATCGGGCGCGCGATACGGATGCTGCCTTGCGAGCCGTCGCGAAGCACTGGGATGACGTGCTGGGCGGCGTACAGGTCACGACGCCGGACCGGTCCATGGACATGCTGCTCAATCGCTGGCTGCTCTACCAGACGCTCGCCTGTCGTGTGTGGGCGCGGTCGGCGTTCTACCAGGCCGGCGGCGCCTACGGCTTTCGTGATCAGCTTCAAGACGTGATGGCGCTCACGGTATCCCGGCCGGACGTGGCGCGTGAGCACGTGCTCCGCGCCGCCGCGCGGCAGTTCGTCGAAGGCGACGTCCAGCACTGGTGGCACCCGCCGGCCGGTCGGGGAGTGCGGACCCGGATCTCCGACGATCGCCTCTGGTTTCCCTACGTCGTCAAGCAGTATGTCGAGACCACCGGCGATTGGCGTCTCCTCGACGAGGTCGTGCCCTTCCTCGAAGGGCCGCTCCTCACCGCCGAGCAATCCGACTCGTATTTCGAGCCGCGCGTCGCCGAGGAGCAGGCCTCGGTGTTCGAACATTGCGCCCGAGCTCTCGACTGCAGCCTGTCCGTCGGGAGCCATGGTCTCCCGCTGATGGGAACAGGGGACTGGAACGACGGGATGAACCTCGTGGGGGCCGAGGGAAAGGGGGAGAGTGTCTGGCTCGCCTGGTTCCTCCATCCGATCCTGTCGGAATGGGCGGCAGTGGCCGAAGCGCGCGGGGAGGGCAAACGCGCCACCACGTGGCGAGGCCACGCGAGCGCGCTGAAGGAATCGCTCGAACGAGAGGCCTGGGACGGGGGATGGTATCGGCGCGCGTACTTCGACGACGGGACGCCGCTCGGGTCCGCCGTCAACGATGCGTGCCGCATCGATTCGATCGCGCAATCGTGGAGCGTGATCTCGGGCGGCACCGACGCGGCGCGGAGCAAGCAGGCCATGTCCGCGGTCGATGAAACGCTCGTCCGTCGAGGGAACGGCCTCGTGCTCCTTCTCACGCCGCCGTTCGACGGCACGCCGCTGGAGCCCGGCTACATCAAGGGCTATCCGCCCGGTGTCCGGGAAAATGGCGGGCAATACACCCACGCGGCGATCTGGTCGATCATTGCGTTCGCCACACAGGGTGATGGCGACAAAGCGGCCGAGCTCTTCGCACTCATGAACCCGATCAATCACGCCAGTACGCCGGCCGCCGCCTTCCGCTACAAGGTCGAGCCCTACGTCGTCGCGGGGGACGTCTATGCCGAACCGCCGCACGTCGGCCGCGGGGGGTGGACCTGGTACACCGGCGCAGCGGGGTGGATGTACCGGGCCGGGCTCGAGTGGATTCTCGGGTTCCGGCTGCGCGACACGCGGCTCCTCATCGATCCCTGTATTCCAAGGACGTGGCCGGGCTTCACCATCGCGTATCGTCATCACTCCGCCCGATACGACATCGTGGTCGAGAACCCGCGGGGCGTGAGCCGGGGAGTGTCACTGGTGGAGCTCGATGGCGTGGCCGTCACTGGCCCGGCGAGCATCCCGCTCGCCGACGATGACAGGACACACCGAGTCCGCGTCGTTCTCGGTTAACTTGAAATCTCTTATACCTTCAACGCCAGGATCGCCACCACCCCGATCAACTCCTGCATGCTGACGGGCTTCGCCACGTGGTACTGGAACCCCGCACGCAGCACGCTGGCGCGGTGTTCGGGGCCGGTGTAGGCCGTCAGGGCGGCCGCGGGGGTGGTCCCGCCGCGCTCCGGTGGGAGCGCGCGAACCTGCCCGATCAGCCAGTAACCGCCCTTCCCCGGCATCGAGAGGTCGCTCAGCAGCACGGTGGGGCGCTCGCGTTGCAGAACCTCCAGCGCTTCTTCCGCGGTACCGACCGCGGTCACCGTAGCTCCATCACGCTCGAGGATCTCCGTCACCACGTCCCGGACGTACGGCATGTCGTCGACCACCAGTACCCGAACGCCATGGAGATGAGGTGCGTCAGCGATCCGCAATGCGGAAGCCTGCATAGGTCACCCCTCGGTCTACTCGGGAGCGAGGCTCCCCAGCGCGGCGTGCACCGCTTCGACGACATCGTCGGCGCCGTACGGCTGTCCGACGATGATCTCCACGACGTCGGAGGCTCCCACCGCGGCCTCGAGCGCCTCCTTGTCCGTCGTGGTCAGGATCCACAACCTGTCCTTCAGCGAGGTCGTTTCCTTCATCAATCGGAGAAAGTTCCAGTGATTCTCATAGGGCCGGGGCAGGTCGTACACGATCACGTCCGGGTCGTGGACCTTGATGAACGCCACCAGGTCGAGCGTCCCGTTCTGGATCTCCGCCAGCCGGGCCGTCACCGTCTC
>QHTB01000163.1 GCA_003220615.1 Candidatus Rokuibacteriota bacterium | reverse complement strand
ACGCGCTCGTAGAGCTGTTCGGCGCGTGTCGTATCGAATACTGCGCCAACAGAACTAACAAGCGCTCCGGTTCCCATAAACTCATCGAGGAGCAGACGCCGGAGCGACTTCGGCGAGCGCGAGTAACGCGCGAAGAGCGCGCCCTTCACCACCTCGGGAAGATTGGTGAGCGCGAAGACCGGACCGTCGAGATTCGTGACGTAAGGAGCGAGGGCCGCGCGCTCGTCGGCGGTGAACGACTCCACCATCTCGCTGATCTTACCCGATCGCCCGGAGGACGGCGACGACGGCGACACCCACCGCCACGCTCACGAGCAGGTTCACGCGACGGCCGGCCAGCACGAACACCGCGACGGCGCCCCACAGCCCGAGGCTCGCCGGCGCTGACCACGAGCTGGCCCCCCGGCGCCAGGACCATCGGCACCGCCAGCGCGGGCAGGACGGCGAGCGGGATCAGGCGCAGCCACAGCCGGAGCCGCGCTGGCAGCGGCCGACGGGCCAGCGCCAGCAGCAGCGGAGCGCGAGTGAGATAGGTGGCAAGCGCCATACCGGCGATCGTCAGCGCCACGCTCGCCCTCACGCGGTGTCCTCGGGATCGCCGAACAGTGCTCCCGCGCCGCTCACCGTCAGGCCGGCGATGATGATGTGCCAGTTGCCGGGGAGCCTGACGGCGATGGCGAGCGCCGCAAGAGCGCTACCAACGGCGACGAGCCAGTCTCGACGGTGGCGGAGCTGGGTGGCGACCAGGGCGAGGAAGACCGCGGGAAAGGCGAAGTCGAGGCCGTAGCGCTCGGGTTCGGCGACCCGGCCGCCGATCAGCGTCCCCACCGTGACGCCACCCACGAAGGCGACGAAGATGGCGGCCGCGCTGCCGAGGAAGACCGCGGCGTCGGGCGGCCGCGATCGCGACACCGCGACCGCGAACGACTCGTCGTTGACGACATGCGCGATCAGCGCCAATCGCCGGCGCGAGAACGCTCCGAAGGACGGCGCCAGCGTCGCCGCCATCAGGTAGTGACGCATGTTCACGACGTAGGTGGTGAGGATGACGGAGAGCGGCGACGCGCCGGCCGCGATCATGGGCACGGCGACGAACTGGGAGGCGCCCGCGAAGACGAGCACGGACATCGCGAGCACCTCGACGACGTGCAGGCCGGCCTGGACGGCGAGGCCGCCGAACACCGTCGCGTAGACGAACACCGAGGGCACGAGGGCGAGCGAGAGGACGACGCCCTCGCGCCATCGGCCGCGGCTCAGGCCGTCGGTCAGGCGATCGCCACCGAGTTTCCGGGCGAGCCTGTCGCGCCCTTGAGCGGCAGCGGGTTGAAGGACCACGCGAACTCGTACGCTTTGTCGGCCGCGAGCGCCTCGAGGTCGAGGTTCTCGTTGATGAAGATGCCGTTCATCGTGATCCAGATGGCATGACAGGCGAACGGCAGGTCGGCGCTCTCGCCCGGCACCGCCTCCACGGGCCAGGTGTCGCCGCCGACCACGCAGACCTTGCGCTCGACCAGCCAGCGCCCCACCGTCGCGCCCGGCCCGGGGCAGCCCTTGTTGAACTCCGCGTTGTCCTTCTTCCAGAGCTTGCCGTGGCCGGTACGGAACAGCACGGCGTCTCCCTCGCCCGGCTCCCGGATTCCCTGGCGCCGCAGCGTCTGCTGCACGTCGTCCATCGTGATCACGTAGCCGATGGGCAGGCGCTCGCCGCCCTTGACGGCCAGGACGTCGAGCAGAATGCCGCGCGTGAAGAACGGCTTCAGCTCCTCGATGCCGACCTTCTTGATTCCGTACGCCGTGCCGACCTCTTCCTGCGTGTAGCCGTTGTAGTAACGGATCTTGCCGTCACTCGCCATCATGCCGATGTGACCGAGGCCGTCGAACTGAGAGCCGATCTGGCCGATCTCTCCGACGAACAGCTCGTCGTGGTAGTACAGCTTGTGGTTGCCGAACGGGCCGCCCGTCGGCGTGCCCGGCAACACCACGTGAGCGCCGAGGCGCTCGCCGAAGAGCGGGATGCCCTTCTCCAGCACGCGGCCGAGCTGATAGATCTTCCCGGTCTTGATGAGATGCGCCGCCTCCAGCACTTTCGCCGGTGTGATCCGGTTGTTGGCGCCACGCACGTCCTGGGCGCCCCACGACGACGGCCACCACTGGCCTCCCAGCGGATTGATGTACGTCTGCGCCTCGGCCTGCTCGGCCGATCCGGCCGCGCCCGCGGCCACCCCGGCGGCCACTCCCGCCACGAAGCCCGACTTCACGAAGTCACGCCGCGAGACGTCGACGTGTTGAGGGTCGACGTGCTGATGGAAGTACTGTTTCAGCCAGCCGGGTTGCATGCTCTACCCCTTTCGCATGTAGGCGGGAGCTTCGGTGGTGATGTCGTCACGCTGCAGCGCGTGACGGTCCTTCGGGAGTCGCATCGCGCAACCTCCTTGCCCCTCGCGACGCAGGCGGAGCCCAACCCTAATCACCGCGTCGACGACTGTCAAGGACGTCGCGGGCCCCGGCGTGCCGGCGAATGCGATAGTATCGTCCGGGCATGATCGACCGCGAGGAGCCTCCATGGCCCGACTGAAGATCGGCTTCATTCCCAGCGAAGGCGGCCACTACTACCGAGAGGCGCTGGAGGAAGTCACGCGCGCCGAGGAGCTCGGCTTCGACTCGGCGTGGATGGAGGAGCACCACGCGGTCGCGAATCACTACTGGCCGTCGCCGCTGACCGTGCTCGCGGGCTTCGCGACACGGACGTCGCGCATGATGCTGGGCACCAACATCCTCGTGGCCCCGTTCTACCACCCGGTGCGTCTGGCCGAAGAAGTGGCCATGCTCGACGTGATGTCCGGGAGCCGCTTCACGCTCGGCATCGCCATCGGGTACAAGCCTGACGAGTTCGCCCTCTACGGCGTCGACCTCGAGAAGCGCGGCGCCCGCTTCGAAGAGCAGCTCGCGATCATGAAAGGGATGTGGACCCAGGAGACGACGCGGTTCAAGGGCCGCTACTACTCCGTCGAGGGCCGCATCGAGCCCAAGCCGATGACGAAGCCGCACCCACCGGTATGGATCGGCGGTTGGGGCGACCTCACGCTGAAGCGAGCGGCAACCCTGGCAGACAACTGGCTTCCTGGTCCGACGGCAGACCTCAGACGATTGCTGAACGGCAAGCGACAGTTTTTGGAGAACCGCACGATGGCCGGGCTCACGAGTCCCATCCAGGAGTGGCCACTGACACGCGATCTCATCATCGCCGACACCGATCAGCAGGCACGCGACCTGGCCGAGCAGCACATCATGGTCGCCTACCGCAAAGAGTACGCGGGCGGCTGGCGCCATCCGTTCATCGACGCGTCGATCGCGACGGATCTCGACAAGCTCATGGAGGATCGCTTCATCATCGGCGGCCCCGAGCAGTGCGTGGCGAAGATCCGCCGCTTCGTCGAGCAGTACGGCATGACTCATCTCATCTGTCGGACCTTCTTTCCCGGCATGCCGCACCGCCACATCATGCGTGAACTCGATCTCCTCGCTCGCGAGATCGCTCCCGCGTTCCGTTGAGTTCGCGACGATCGACACCATCGCGCGAACATCGCAGATCACGAAAGGTCTGACCATAGGATGCGCAAGGTCTAAGTGCGTGATATGATGGCTTTTCGAAAGGACGGATCCCAGGGAAAGGGAGGCTTTTGGCCATTTCTGCCGTCTATCGCGTCGATCGCTCGTACTCGTGGAACTATGAACACGCCCCGACGCTTCCACGTGTTCGGAGGCTTCCTCCCGGTCCTGGCGCTCGCCTCGTCGGTTACGACCTGAATTCGCCCCTGGGGGTCGCCGCCGGCCCGCTGCTCAACTCCCGGTGGATCGAAGGTTATGCCCGCCTCGGCTATGACGTCCTCACGTATGCCACGGTGCGGTCCCGTCCCCATGGCGCGCTCGGCCTCCCGAACATCCGCCATGTGGACAACCACGAGCAGGGTGCCGTCATCGCGAAGCGGCCGGGACTCAACGGCAACACGACGATCGCCGTCTCCCTGGGCCAGCCCTCGATGGACCCGGAGGTCTGGCGGAAGGACGTGCGCCGGGCCAAGGAGCGTATCGGCCGCGGTCAGATGCTGGTGGTGAGCGTCATGGGCACACCGAGCCTGACAGACGGGATCGATGCGTTCATTGCCGACTACGCGCTGTGCGCGACCTGGGCGTGCGAGGCCGGCGCGGACGCGATCGAGGTCCACCTGGCCACCCCGAATCCTTTCGCCGAGCCCGGTCTGATGGTGTACGAGAACATCCCGCTCGCCGCCCAGATCCTCTACCGGGTCCGGACCAGCGTCAGCGTGCCGGTGCTGGCGAAGCTGGGAATCTTCCGCACGCCCCGGGCGCTTCACGAGACGGCAACCAAGCTGGCCCCGTGGGTCCACGGGTTCGTCCTCGTGCACGCCATTCCGCGGCGCGTGGTCGACGACGAGGGCAACGCCGCCTTCGAGGGACGCGAGTGGGTCGAGGTTGTCGGCTCTGCCACCTTCCCGGTGGCCTCGCGTCAGGTCGAGGAGCTGCTCGCCTGGCGCAAAGCCGGCGCGTGGCCGCACGCCATCCTCGCCGTCGGCGGCATCTCGACCGAGGAGCGCGCTCAGCACCTGCTGCGCGAAGGCGCCGACGCCACGCTGGTCGCCACCGCCGCGCTCTTCGATCCGCTCTTCGCCGCGCGCTGTCGCCGGGCGCTCGGCGCCTCCGCCGTCGCCTGACCGCGGCGCCGGCGGGCGCGTGCTAGGCTACCCGCCGTGCGCTGGCTGATCGTTCTTCCCTTCGAGCGGCCTGGACTCATGGGGATGGACTTCGCGGACGAGCTGACCGCGCTCGGTCACGAGGTGCGTACCTTCGCCTACCGGCGCGAGAACCCGCTCTACAAGAACAAGCCCACGAAGGCGTTGTACACGCGCGTGCTGCTCGGCCGGCTGCAACGGATGGCCGACGACTGGCGGCCGCAGGTGCTCCTGGTCATCAAGGGCGGGCCCATCGGGCCCGACGTCGTCCGGCGGCTGCGGGCAGCGCTCGACGTCGTCGTCGTCAACTTCTTCCCCGACAACCCGCTGTGGATGATCCCCTTCGAGTGCATCGAAGCCTACGATTTCTTCTTCACCAAGGAGCGCTACGCGCTCCGGATGCTGCAGCAGGCGGGGCTGACGAACGTTCATTACCTGCCCATGTACTGCGTGCCGCGCGAGCATCACCCCGTCGCCCTCACCGAGGACGATCGCCGGCGCTTCGAGGCGCGACTGTCGTTCGTGGGCAGCCGCTATCCGTATCGCGAGCGCTTCGTGCGCTCCCTGAGCTCCTATCCCCTGCGGCTCTGGGGCTCCGGCTGGGTGCGCAGCCGGGATCACGACGTGCGCAAGCTGGTGGCTGGGCCAGCCGTCTTCGGCCGCGACAAGCTCTGCGTCTACTCGGGGTCGGTGCTCTCGCTCAACCAGCATCACCCGATGAACGACATCGTGGGCGTCAACACGCGGACCTTCGAGCTGGCCGCGGCCGCGGCCTGCCAGGTCGTGGACTTCAAGGACGACCTCGCGACGCTCTTCAAGCCGGGTGACGAGGTCGTCGCCTACCGCGACCTCCCAGAGTGCCGCCGCATGCTCGACCACTATCTCGCCCACCCCGACGAGGCCCGCGCCATCGGTGAGAATGCACGGCGGCGCGCGTTGGCCGAGCACACGCTGCGGCACCGCCTCGAGGAGATGATCAGTACCCTTGAACGCCGGCCCTGAGTCACTGGCGCGCTCGCTCGTCTGCATCGAGTGCGGCGCCGCCCACGCCCTCGACTATCGGCTCGAGTGCGCCAAGTGCCGCGGCCTGCTCGCCGTGGTTTATGACCTCGATGTCCTGCGACGCCGCGGCCCGGCGGTCTTCACCGGTCACGGCCTCTGGCGGTACGCGCCCGTCCTGCCCATCGCGGATCCTGCCCATCGCGTCTCGCTGGGCGAGGGCGGCACGCCGTTGATCGAGTGTCCGCGCCTGGCGCGGCACTTCGGCGTGCGACGACTGCTGGTCAAGTTCGATGGCGCCAACCCGACCGGCACCGTCAAGGACCGCACGTCCGCCACCGCCGTCGGCGCCGCGCTCCAGTTCGGGTTCACCGCGACCTCGGTGGTCAGCACCGGCAACGCGGGTTCGTCGATCGCGGCGTACTCGGCACGGGCCGGCCTGCGCGCCTTCATCTTCGCGTACGAGCGCGCCTCGGCGCCCAAGCTGCTGCACATGTCGGCCACCGCGAGCGATCTCGTCCTCTACAAGGGCGTCTACGACGATCTCATTGGCCTGTGGGACCGTTTGGTCGAGGAGCGGCTCTTCTTCGACTGCGGCGCCTCGCGCAATGCGTACAAGCAGGAAGGCAAGAAAACGCTGGCCTGGGAGATCGGCGAGCAGACGGGCTGGCGGCCGCCCGACGTCGTCGTGGCGCCGGTCGCGGTCGGCGAGATCTTCATCGCGTGTGCCCGGGGCTTCCGCGAGATGCACGAGGTGGGCTTCATCGAGCGCATGCCGACGATGGTCGCCGCCCAGGCCACCCGCGCGAATCCCATCGCGCGGGCCTGGAGCGACGGTGGAAGGCTCCAGCCCCAGAAGATCGGATACACCGTGGCCGAGGGCCTGGCCGCCGGCAATCCTGGCCGCAAGGGCGAGTGGGTGCTGCACCTGCTGCGTGAGCACGGCGGCCTCGCCGGCCACGCGGAGGACGAGGAGATCCTCGCCGCGCAGCGCTTGCTCGCGCGCACCGAAGGTATCTGGGCCGGGCCGACGGGCGCAGGCTCGCTGGCGGTGCTCGCGAGGCTCCTGGCCGACAAGCGGCTTGATCCCGGTCAGACGATCGCCGTCATCGTGAGCGAGACCGGCCTCAAGACGGAGGCCGAGCTGCCTCCTCGCGCCGGCGTCGCCTTCGACGACGAGTCGCTCCGGCGTCTCGTACTCGAGCGCCTGCGTCCCTAGTGCCGCTGCCGCGCCGCTTTTATCTCCGGCCGCCGTGGGCCGTCGCCCGCGATCTCCTCGGATGCCTGGTGGTCAGCCGCCGCGGACGAACGGTGACGGCCGGCCGCATCGTCGAGACGGAGGCGTACCTGGGGCCGGAAGACGCCGCCTCGCACGCGGCCTTCCGTCCTGGCAGCCACGCGCTCTTCTACGGCCCCGGTGGACACGCGTACGTGTATCTCAACTACGGGATGCACGCCTGCCTCAACGCCATCACGAACCCGGCTGGCCAGCCGGGTTGCGTGCTGATCCGCGCGCTGGAGCCCGTGCTCGGTGTCGCCGCCATGGCCCGACGCCGTCACGTGGCGGCGGACTCTCCGAAGCTCGCCAGTGGCCCCGGCAATCTCACTCGCGCGCTGGGCATCACGGTGCGCGACAACGGCTGCGACCTCACGCGGAGTCGCGTGACCATCGAGCCGCCCGACGCTCCGCGCGAGTTCGTGACCGCGCGAGGCACGCGCATCGGGATCACGAAAGCCGTCGATCTGCCGCTGCGGTACTGGATCGCGGGGAACCGCTCGGTGTCGCGGCTCAGCGGAGGCGGCGCAGCCCGTCGGGGTCGAACAGCTCGTCGGACAGTCCGCGATTGACGTCGACCGACTTCACGCTGATGACGAACAGCAGCCGGCTGTCGGCGAAGAACTCCTCGCGAAACGGGAAGAAGACGCGGTCGCGGAGGGGACGGTGCTCGGACAGCGTGAGATCGACGACGCCCTCGCGCGATCCGACCTTCTCGCGGGTGACCACGCGCACGACGCCGTAGTCGGGATCGAGCCAGACGGCCGGCACCTGACGGTCGTCGGGTGCGGCCCCGATCACGGTCACGGTCCGCCGCCGATATCGCGTGACGTGACTGACGTCGGTCCGGACGCCCCGCGCCTTCCACTCGGCGAGCAGATCGTCGACGCCACGCTTGAACGGCGTGATGAGCTGCGGCCGCTGACGCTCGGATGACGTCGCCTCGGTGACCTTGCCCTCCCGCCATACCCACGTGCGATCGCCAACCGCCAGGTGAACTTCTTTCCGACCATCGACCGTCTGCTCGAGCCGCTGGCGGTTCGGCAGCTTCACGAAGAGCCGCTGCTCGCCGGTCGACTGCGGGTGGCGGCCATCGGGGTGATAGAGCGTCAGCGTCTGGGTGACGACGAGGTCGGTGATCTCCGCCTCGCCGAAGCGGGCGACGAAATCCTCCACCGCACGGCGTGCGTCGGAGCCGACCTGGCCGGCGGTGGGCCGCGGCACGGGCAAGAGCGCCACGGTGACGACGAGGACGATGGACGCGAGCCAGCGGACGACGCCTCGGGGCGGCCGATACCGCACGTCTCGTTATACCGCGGATGCGCGAGCTCTTTGCTAATATGAGGGAAAGCTTAAGGAGCATCTGTGCCGTCAACGGACGCCCTCCACAACGGGATCCTCGATCTGGTTCTCAGCGCCGGGCCGGTCGCCAAGACCGTCCTGCTGATCCTGCTCGGCTTCTCGATCATCAGCTGGGCGCTCATCGTCGAGAAGTGGTGGCAGTTCCGGCGCGTGAAGCGCCAGACGCTGGCGTTCCTCAAGATCTATCGCGAGGGACGGCGCGGCACCGCGGTGCACGCCGCCGTCAAGAAGTATCGCGAGAGTCCGTTGGCCCAGCTGTACGCGGCGGCCTATCAGGAGGTCGCGGGGCTCGAGGAAAGCCTCGATGACGTGGACGACGTGGGCGGCGTCGGCGTCGAGGTCGCGCAGCGCGCCATGCGGCGCGCAGCCGGCCACGAAGTTTCGCGCCTCGAGCGCTACTTGCCGTTCCTGGCGACCACCGCCAGCGCGGCCCCCTTCATCGGGCTCTTCGGGACCGTGTGGGGCATCATGGCGGCCTTCCAGGGCATCGGCCAGCAGGGATCGGCCTCCCTCGCCGTGGTAGCGCCTGGCATCTCCGAGGCGTTGATCGCCACCGCGTTCGGTCTCGGCGCGGCGATCCCCGCCGTCATCGGCTACAACTACTTCGTCAATCGCGTGAAGCACTGGTCGGCCGAGATGGATGGCTTCGCCCTCGACGTCCTCAATCTGCTGGCCCGCCCCACCGCCAGCGCCAAGGTCACGCGCTCCGTCAAAGATGGCCTTTAAGCTGGACGACGCCGACGGCTCGCGCCGCGTCGGCACCTCGTTGGCCGAGATCAACATCATCCCGTTGGTCGACGTGGTGCTCGTCCTCCTGCTCATCTTCATGCTGACGGCGCCCATGATGTATCGCGGCATCGACGTCAACCTGCCGCGAGCGGCGTCGCGTCCAACCGCGGTCGAAGAGCGGATGGTCCTCACCGTCACCAAGGAACAAGGACTCTTCCTCAACGACAAGCGCCTCACGGCCAGCGCCCTCGAGCAGGCCCTCCGTGATGCGTTCAAGAACCGGACGGACAAGACGCTCTATCTCAAGGCGGACGCCGGCCTCTCCTACGGCGCCGTCGTCGAGACGATGGACCGCGTGCGCCGGGCGGGAATCGAACGGCTCGGCATGGTGACGGAACCGGTTCGCGAGCGCTGAGATGGCGGCCGCGGTCATGACGCTCGGGGCAGGCCCCCAGCGCTTCGGTCCCGCGCTTCGGCGCTTGCGTGTTCCGTTCGGGCCGCTGGCGCTCTCCACGATCGCGCACATCGTGCTCATTGTCGGCGTCGTCGTCGGCGCCACGATCTGGCGGACGGCTCCGACCAAGACCTACGTCGTGAATCTGGTCCCGGCGGTCGCTGCGGTCGGCGTGCCGCGTCCGGAGCCGGTGCTGCCGCCACGGCCGAACGAGCCCGCGGCGGCGCCCAGGGAGCTTCCGCCCGCGCACGAGCTGCCGCCCGTGCGCGACATGCCGGTTCGGGATCTGCCGTCGCGCAGCGCCGCGCTGCCCGATCGAACGCCGACTCCCGCGCTGCCTCGTCCCGGCGACAAGGAGCTACCGAGCGTGGCGAGCGCGCCGAAGCCCGCGCCGGTGCTGCCGCCGCCGACCGCGCCAGCCCGCGTCGAGCCACCGTCCTCACCACCGATCGGCAGCCCGACGGGGTCGCCGCAAGGCGCGGGCGCGGTGACGCTCAACGTGGCCGACTTTCCGTACGCGTGGTACATCCAGGCCATCCACCGGAAAATTCAGGAGCGCTGGGAAGGACGGGCCATCGAGGGGCGCCAGCCCGAAGTCATCTTCGAGATCGAGCGCAACGGCCGGTTACGGCGGGTCGCGGTCGGCAAGACGTCGGGCAACTCGGCCTACGACCAGCTCGCCATGCGGGCGATCAGTGACGCGAATCCATTTCCGCCGTTGCCCGAGGGATTCGAGAAGCCAACGCTGACCGTCGGCCTCCAGTTCATCTACGATCCGCGCGCGAGGTAATTCTGCGTGAAACGTCTGCTCGCTGCTTCGCTCATGCTCCTGCTCGCGTTCGCTCTCGCCGCGCCGCTCACCACGCCGCCGCCCTCACGGGCCCAGGGCGTGGACGTCTACATCAACATCACCGGCGGCGGCACCAAGAAGCTCAACATCGCGATTCCCGAGTTCACCGTCACCACCGGCGCCGATCCCGCCGCCACCGGGAAGCTCCTGGCCAGCATCACCGGCGCCGACCTGACCTTCTCCGGTCTGTTCAGCGTGGTGGCGGCGACCGGCGCGATTCCGGCCGACAACGCCGCGGCGCTCAAGCAGTCGTGGACGGACTTCGCGGCCGCCGGTGCCCACGCCGGTGTCCACGGGCTGCTCGCCCTGCGCGGATCACGCATCGACGGAGAGATGCGCCTGTACGATCTCACCTCCCCGGAGTTCCGTCTGATCGCGTCCAAGAAGTTCGAGGTGCCGCCCGACCAGTCGCGCCGGCTCGCCCACAAGATCGCCGATGAGATCGTGCTCCAGTTCACCGGCGAGCCGGGCATCGCCGACACGAAGATCGCCTACGTGGCCGGACCGCGCGGCGCCAAGGAGATCCTGCTGGCCGATTACGACGGCTTCGGAGTCCGCCCGGTGACGCGCAACGGCTCCATCAACTTGATGCCGGTGTGGGGACCGGACGCCCGCTCGCTCGCCTACACGTCGTACAAGAACGGGTACCCCGATCTCTTCCGCGCGTTTCCGTTCGAGCGTCGGCCCGAGCAGACGCTGGCCGCGTTCGTGGGCATCAATTCGTCACCGGCCTTCAGTCCTGACGGCAAGACGCTGGCGATGACGCTGTCCAAGGACGGCAATCCCGAGATCTATGCGCTGACGCTGGCCACCGGCACGCTGCGACGGCTCACGCGACACGCCGGGATCGACACCGAGCCCAGCTGGTCACCGACGGGGCAGCAGATCGCGTTCATCAGCGACCGCGCCGGCAGCCCCCACGTGTTCGTGATGGACGCCGACGGCGTCAGCGTCCGTCAGCTCACGAACGGCGGCCACCACACGCAGCCGCGCTGGTCACCGCGCGGCGACGTCATCGTGTTCACGGCCCGTCAGGGCACGCACGATTTGTGGGCCATCGGTGCCGACGGCTCGAATCCGCGCCGCCTCACCGCCGGCCCCGGCGACAACCAGGGCGCGGCGTGGGCACCCAACGGACGGCATCTCGTGTTCCAGTCGAACCGTCTCGGCGCGTTCCAGCTGTACGCGATGCTCGCGGATGGATCGTCGGAGGTGATCGCGGTCACCCGCGGCTCGACGGAAGCGACAAGTCCCTCTTGGTCGCCGCGACTGCCGTGATAGGATTAGCGCCGCGCGGGCTCCCATCCGTGCATCATGGACAAGGAGGCATCATGTTTACCCGTGGTCGCATTGGAAGTGTCGTGGCGCTCCTGGTGCTGGTCGTCGTCATGGTGGGCTGCGCGAAGCGCCCCGCGACGATAGCGGCATCTGCACCAGCGCCGACGGGCGCGGCGGGGGCGACCGGGTCGCCGGCAAGTCCGAGCGCACCCGCCAGCTCCGGCGCCACCCCCATGCAGCCCAGCACTCCCGCGACGGCGACGCCGACCGTGAGCCCCAGCGGTGGCGCCCGCCCGGTTCCGCGTGACTTCACGGCCATCGCCGACTTGAAAGACGTCTTCTTCGACTTCGACAAATACGACATTCGACCGACCGACGCGAAGATGCTCGATGCCAATGCCGCCTGGTTGAAGTCGCACGAGAACATGCTCGTCCTCGTCGAAGGACACTGTGATGAGCGCGGGACCAACGAGTACAACCTCGCCCTCGGGGAACGCCGCGCGAAGGCGACCATGAACTACCTCGTCGCCCAAGGCGTGCAGGCCAATCGCATCACGATCATCAGCTACGGAGAGGAGCGTCCCGTCTGCACCGAGCACACCGAGGCATGCTGGGCCAAAAATCGACGCGCCCACTTCCTGATCAAACCGCGCTGAACCGCGGACACGCGATGGCGGGGCGGCCGCTTCGGATCCTCGCCGCCGTGTTCCTGCTCGGCGGCTGCTCTACCGCTGCCGAGGTGACCGGCACCGCCACCCAGCACGACCTCGTGCAGATCCGGGCCGACGTCGCCTCGCTGCAGGCGAGCGCACGGCAGCTCAAGGCGCAGGCGGAGGGCCTCGGCCCACAGGTCGATGGACGCCTCCGCGATCAGGCCGCCGACCTCGAGCGTCAGGCCAACGCGCTCGGCGGCCGACTCGACGGGCTGGCCACGTCCGTCACGGGGCTGTCGAGCCGAGTCGACGAGCTCTCCACGCGCATGGAGGCTCTGAGCCGTCAGCTCGGCGTGACGCCGCGGCCGCCTTCGTCGAGCATCGCGCCCGCTCCCGGCGCCACGCCCAGTCCGGGCGCCGTCGTTCCGGCTCCGAGCGGCACACCTCCGCAGACCGCGACGCCCGGCTCGCCCATGCCGCCGCCACCTCCGCGACCGACGACCGGGACGCTCCAGCCCGAGGACATCTATCAGGCCGCCTACATCGACTTCAGCAAGGGCGCCTATCAGATCGCGATCACCAACTTCCGGGAGTTCATCCGGCGCTTCCCCGACCACAAGCTCGCTGGCAACGCTCAGTACTGGGTCGGCGAGGCGTACTTCAGCCTGGCCCGCGGCTTCACCGATGGCGCACAGTCCGAGCGCGCCCAGGAAGAGCTCGGGAAGGCGATCCAGGAATTTCGGAAGGTCGTCGCGAACTATCCGCGCGGCGAGAAGACGCCCGCGGCACTCTACAAGGAAGCGCTCGCGCTCATCGAGCTGAAGCAGCCGCAGGTCGCCCAGGCCCGTCTTCAGTATCTGGTCGACAATTTCCCGCAGGCGGAGGAGACGCCAATGGCCCGCGAGCGTCTCACCGCCCTCAAAGACCGCTAGCCGACCAAGCCTCGGCAACGAGCGAGAACGACGGCAGAAGAAGTTCGTCGGGGTGGCGAGGTCTCTCGGCCCGGCGGGCTACTCGGAGTCGGAGTCGAAGACCCACACGACCACGAGATCTCGCTCAGGCGGCGAGTACACCATGACGCTGGCTCCTGGATGCTCGGAGGCTGCGGCATGCACGACGACCGGCTCGGCCGGCGCAGGAGTTGGAGCCATGACTTGCCACAGGGTTAAGGCCCCGATGGCCGCAGCGGCGAGCGCGCTTCCGAACGCGACGCGGGGATGCCTGAACCCACGTCGACCCTGCCACGACTGTCGTGCCGGTGCCGCAGCCGCCTGCCGCTCACGCTCGATGCCCCGCACGACGCCCGGCCAGAAACCGGTCCAATCGGCCGGAAGCGCTACCGACAGGGTCTCCCGAAGCGAGCTCCGGAGTCGATGGAGAGCGTCGACCTCGGCCTGACAGCGCGCACACCCGGCAACGTGGGCCACGGCCGTCCGGGTGGCCCCGGGTTCCAAGGCACCGTCGAGGTAGGCCCCGAGGCGCCGACGCGTGCGGAAACAGGTCAGCACATCGATTGGACGGGAGAGGAGCCCCCCGTTATTCTCTCGGCCGTATGATATCCGAAGACGAAGCAACGCTGGCCACGCGCGATGGTGCCCGTCTCGAGGCGCGGATCAGCCTTCCCTCGGCCCCCGCGGGCGGTGTCGTGATCTGCCACCCTCACCCGCTCTACGGCGGCGACATGGACAATCCAGTCGTAGTCCGGGTCGCCGAGGTGTGCCGGGAGCTCGGGCTGGCCACGCTGCGCTTCAACTTCCGCGGCGTCGGTGCCTCCACGGGCCAGCACGGCCAGGGCCGCGACGAACGGCACGACGTGACGGCTGCGCTCGCCCATTTCGCCTCGGTGTTGCCGTCGGGCGCGCCGCTCGGACTCGCCGGCTACTCCTTCGGTGCGGCCGTGGCCGCCCGTGTTGCCGGCGAGCGGGCTGAAGCCCCTCCGCTGACCGCCGTGGCCCTGGTCGCGCCCCCCGTGGCGATGACGGGCGACGAGCCGTTTGCCGCGCTGGCTTCCCTCACGGCCCGTCTGCTGGTCGTCGCCGGCGATCACGACGAGTACTGTCCGGTCGCGGCGCTCCAGGCGCTCGGCCGGCGGCTTCCCTCGGCCGAGATCAAGGTCATCGAGGGCGCGAACCACTTCTTCTTCGGCAAGCTCTACCCTCTGGGCCAGGCCGTCGCGGACTGGAGCCGTGCGCTAGAAGCGCGGCAGGCGGGACGGGGTCACGGTGCCGGCTGACAGGATGACCCGGATGCCCTCCTCGACGCTGAGCCCCGTGTGGAGGACGTCGGCGCGCGGAACCAGGATCACGTCGCCCAGGTAGAGGTTGTTGGTCGGAACGAAGACCGTGTTCATCTCCTGCTTGCCGGTCGGCGCTTCGACCACGACCTCGCTGGTCACGAAGCCGAAGGCCCAACCGCCCTCGCGCGGATGTTGCACGAGGACGACGGCCTTGAAGCCGCTGCGACGCTCTGGCGAGAAGGCATCGACCAGCATCTTGACCGAAGGGTAGAGGCGCCCGAAGACCGGTAACCGCTCGAGGACGGCGTCAGCCCAGCCGAGGACGCGCCGGCCGACGACGTTGCGCGCGAGCGCACCCATCAGGAAGATGACCGTCACGGCCGTCATGAAGCCGAGGCCGGGGACCGGACGCCCGAAGGCGCGCTCGTACATGGGACCGAAGATGTCGTCGATGCGACTCCAGAAGATCCACAGGATCCACGCGGTGGCCACGGCGGGGACGGTGACGAAGAATCCGGTGATCATTCGGACCTTGAGCCAGTTCCTGATCCCGGAGCGTTCCATGATGAGGCACTCGTGATCACAACACAGCGACGGGGACGCGTCAAGAAACGGCGGCATGCGCTCGTGACCGGCGGGGCCGTCCGGCTCGGTCAGGCGATCGCGCTCGCCCTCGCACATCGTGGGATGGACGTGGCGATCGGCTATCACCGCTCGCGGCGCGAGGCGGCCACCACCGTGCGGCAGCTCACCGCCGCCGGAGCGCGCGCCGTGGCCCTCCGCGCCGACCTCACCGATCCACGCGCGGCCGGCCGTCTGGTCCGTGAGGCCGCGCGGGCGCTCGGCGGCCTCGACGTCCTCGTCAACAACGCCGCCGTCTTCGTGCGGACGCCGCTGGCGACGACGACGCCGGCCGCCTACGATCGCCTGTTGGACCTCAACCTCCGTGCCGCCTTCTTCACCAGTCAGGCCGCCGCGCACACGATGGAGTGCGGCCACATCGTCAACGTCGGTGATGCGGGCGCGACGGGTGCCTGGCCCGGGTATATTCCGTACACGCTGTCCAAGGCGGGTGTCCTCGCGCTGACCCGGGCGCTGGCGGTGGCGCTGCGCGATCGGCACATCGCGGTGAATTGCGTCGCCCCGGGCGCGGTCCTGCGCCCCGCCGGCTTCTCGCGCGCACGGTGGGCCGCGGTGACCCGCGGGCGGCCGGTGCGGCTCGAGGACGTCGTCGCCGCGGTCGTCTACTACGCCACGTGCCCGTTGAGCGTCACGGGGCGGATCCGACAGGTGCGTGGCACGACGAGGTCCGGAGGGCGCCGATGATCGGCGGAGCGGTGCTGGCGATCTGGTTCGACGTGGATCCATCGGGGGAGCACGAGGTCCAGGCGTGGTATCCACGCCAGCACCTGCCCGAGCGCCTCTCCGTTCCCGGCTTCCTGCGCGGCCGGCGCTACGCCGTGACCAGCGACGGTCCGCGCTTCTTCACGCTCTACGAGACACGGGACAGCAGCGTGCTCTCGAGTCCCCCGTACATCGAGCGCTTGAACGATCCCACTGAATGGACCCGCCGCTCGCTGTCAGCGTTCCGCGGGATGATTCGCTCGGTCTACCGGCGCCTGGCGTTCGCGGAGACGGACGCGGTGGCCACTCACGTGCTAACGGTCCGCATCCAGCCCGATTCGGGCCGCGGTCCGTACGTGCGCCTGTGGCTCGAAGCCGATGCCGCGGCGACCGTGCGTGGCCTCGCGGGCGTCAGCGCATGGGCGACCTATGTCGCTGAGAGCGCGAGCACGTCGATCCTCACCGAGGAGCGCAGGATCGTCGGCGAGGTCAGTGCGTCGACACCGTTCCTGGCATTGCTCGAGGTCGCTGACCCGGACGTCGAGGGCGCGCTCCGCGAGTTCTGGCCGACGTGGGGACGCAAGATAGCCGCCGAGACGACCGTGAACCTCTACCGCCTGATGTACGGGCTCGCGTGGCTCCCGGGCGGAACGTCCTGAAGCGCTACGGCGTGATGATGCGGCCGCCACCCATCGTGCGGAGAAAATCGCCCAGGGATGCGTACCGCATGAACGGGTTCTCGCGCTTCTCGCGGCCGATCGTGGACGAGTCCCCACCGTAGTTGTGCCCGGGAAAGAGGACCGTCTCGTCGGGCAGTGCGGCAAGTCGCTGGGTGAGCGAGTAGTACATCTCGCTCGGATCGCTGCCCGGCAGATCGGTCCGGCCGCAGGCGCCGATGAAGAGCGTGTCGCCGGAGATCAGCCGGCCGTCGACCAGGAAGCACTGCGACCCCGGCGTGTGCCCGGGCGTGTGCATGAAGGTCAGCGTGAGCCGGCCGACGTCGAGCGTGTCGTGGTTGTCCACCTTCACGAGGTCGGAGCCGAAGCCGCGGAGGAACTCGCGCTCGGCCTTGTGGACGTAGACCTTGGTGGCCACCTTGCCGAGCAGCTCTTCGACGCCGGGGATGCGTCCCGGCATTCCCCATTCCGCCAGGCTGCCGCCGACGTGATCCTGATGGGTGTGCGTGACCAGCGCGCCCTTGAGCGTCATGCCGTCGGCGGCGACCGTCTCGACGATCGTGTCGATCTCCCACGCCGGGTCGACGACGACACATTCGCGGGCCACCGGATCGCCGATCAGATAGACGAAGTTCTCCATCGGCCCGAGTTCCATCTGCTTGAGATATATGGCTCGATCGTCCACGGTCGAATAGTAGCGCACGCTCGCCGGGTGCGCTAGACTCCTGACACTGAACCGTCGTTCATTCCTGGGGCGAGCTCATTAGCGAGGCGATGGGATGACCACAGCAGACCAAGCCGCGGCCCGACGAGTGACCTACCAGCTCGAGACCCTCTGGGACTACGACTACGAGCCCACACACGACGAGCTGACGACGCTCTACGAGACGGCCAAGAAGAATCAATGGAATGGCTCGACGGCGATCGACTGGTCGCGGCCGGTAGGAACCGAGGGCCCGGTCCTCAACGTGAAGGAAGCGTTCCGGGGCACCAATTTCTTCACGCGACTCACCCCTGACGAGCAGAAGGAGGTCGAAATCCGCATCTCGGCCTGGCGCCTGTCCCAGTTCCTGCACGGCGAGCAGGGCGCGCTCGTCGTCTGCGGCCAGCTCGTGAATTCCATCCCCGAGCTCGACGCCAAGCTCTACGCCTCGACCCAGGTCGTGGACGAGGGCCGGCACGTCGAGGTCTTCGAGCGCTATGTCAAGAAGCTCCACAAGATCTATCCGGTCGATCCGCTGCTCAAGGCCGTGCTCGACGAGATCCTCAGCACCAATCTGTGGGAGCTGAAGCTCCTGGGCATGCAGATGATCGTCGAGGGATTGGCCATCGCCGCGTTCAACGTGATGCGCCGCCAGACCGCCGATCCGACCCTCACCCTGCTGCTCGACTACGTCTTGCAGGACGAGGGCCGGCACGTCAACTTCGGCTACTTCGCGCTGCGCCGCTCCATCCCGGCCATGGATCCGGACAAGCGCGCCTATCTCGAGGACTTCACCGTCAATGCCTGCGATCAGATGTACGCGCGTGACGAGCACACGGGCTTTCGCTCGATCCAGAGCGTGTGGAACGAGATGGGCTGGGACGGCGAGAAGATCTGGAAAGACACCGTCGCCAACTCGATGACGACGAAACACTTCAACAGCTTTCTCTTCCAGGACAACCTGATGCCGCGGCTTCAGCGCCTCGGCCTGATCTCGGAGCGGGTCGCCCCGAAGTACCGCGCGCTCGGCCTGCTGGCCTGACGCCGGCGGGCGGCGGCCGGCCGCGCTAACGCGCGGCTACCCCTGGAAGTCTTCGGGAATCTTCGGGAGCTCGAGCTGCCCGGCCTCGACGGCGTAGATCGTCGGCGCCGATTTCGTCTGCACGTAGAGCCGCTGCCCGTCCTTCTTGCCCACCATCAGCGTGACGATGGCGGTGCCGTCGCCGCGGAAGAGCGTGATCTCGCCCGTGGGCTTGTCGAGCCCGTAGCGCGCCGGGTCCTCACCCTTCGGCGCGACGATCTCCTTCCACTTGAGCGCGCGCACGCCGAACAGCACGTCGTCCACTCGGCCGGCGTTGGCCGCGCGCCGGGTGGGCTCGAGCATGCGCCACTCCTGATCGCCCTGGCGCTCGAGCAGCACGGCCTTGCCGTCGCGGGTCAGTTGCAGGCGCTTCACCGCCTTGGCGTCGAGACCACCGACCACGCTCCGATCGCGCAGCTCGGTGATTGACTTGCCGAGATCGGTCAGCGCCTTGGCATCGACCAGGACGACGGGGCCGCGGCCGGCGATGCCGGCGTAGGCGGTGGCCTGACTGCCGCGGGTCTCCGTCGACGGGGCCAGCAGGATCGTCGTGGGGGGCGCATCCTTCTCCGTCAGCGTCACCTTCACCTGCGGGCTGCCGACGTAGCGGGCCAGGCCGCTCGCGTCGTCGCTCAGGAACGCCTGCGCCCGAAGGTTTCGCACGTTCATCACCAGCGCGCCGGCCTCGAGCTGATCGGTGAGCAGCGCCTCGGGCTGGCTGATCTGCCAGCGGTCGCCTTCGCGCACGATCGTGAACGCGCCGCGGGGATTCTCGACGTCCACGCGGGTGATCTTGTCGCGCTCGAACGCCACCACCGTCTTGTCGCGTAGCGCCGCGACGGTCTTGGGCAGCGCCGTCCAAACGTCCTCGGGCAGCAGCATGACGCTCTGCTCGCCGGTGCGCAGCGCGTACACGCCCTTCTTCTTGTCGTCGGTCGCACCGATGAGCAGCGTCTTGGTCGCGCGGTCCTTGTCCTTCCCCGTGTGCACCTCGACGCGCGTGGGGCGCTCGAGCCCGTACGGCTCCAGCGATCTCGGCGCGTCGATGACGAACTCCTTCACCCTGGCGTTCTGCAGCTTGTCGAGGAAATCGTTCACGACGTCGTTGTCGGCGGCGAGCGCCCGCGGCCGCGTGATCCGCCAGCCTTTCTCGACATGATTCAGGCTGAGGGCGTCGTCGCGCAGGGCGAGGTCGAGCCCGGTGACGTCCTTGCGCTCGAAGGAGAGAATCGTCTTGTCGCGGAAGTCGACCGCGGGCTTGGTGCTGTCGCGGAGCACGCTGTCGGGGATCACGAAGACCGCGGGCTTGTCACGCTCGCGCGCGTACACCCACACCCCGGTCGGATTCTTGGCGCCGAGCTGGAGGCCGAGCTGCTTGCCGTCCTTCGTCGTCAGGGTCAGGTCTGCGGCCGGCTTGTCGAGGCCGAAGTCGGCCAGCGAGGCCGGCTGGGCGGTGATCTCGCGGTCGATCTTCGCGGTGACGATCGTGGTGAGCGCGTCGTCGATGGGCCCGCGGTCGCCGCGCGCCGATACGGGCCCGAGCATCTGCCAGCGGTCGCCCTCGCGCTTGAGCGTGAGCGTGTCGGAAGACCGGCGGATGGTGACCTCGTTGACGTCGGCCGGCTCGATCGTCCACAGGCGGCCCTTGCGCGCGGCCTCTTTCTCACGCTCGGGCGCCATGCGCACGTCGTACACGTAGTAGAAGGCGCCGACCGCGATCAGGATCGCGGCAAGGATTGCCGTCGTCTGCCAGCGCATTTAGTCGGAGGTCAGTTCGCCGCGCGGCGCCTGACCAGTGCTACGACGCCACCGATCAAGACGAGGCCGGGCAGGACAACGACCGGCACCAGGAAGACCATCTGGGCCTGCTGCGACGTCAGGAACACCGGGGTTTGCCGAGTCTCCTTGGGTCGGATGGCGAGCTGATCCTCTTCCTCGGCCAGCCACGAGACCGTGTTCAGGAAGAAATCGCGGTTGCCCTGGACGTTCAGGAACTGGTTGGCGGCGAGACTCGAGGTCCCGTACACCACGATGCGCGCCTTGTCCTTCGTGGCCACGGCGGCCACGGGCAGCGGCCCCTTGGGGTCCTGCGGATCCGGCTTCACTTGCCCGGCCTGGAGCGAGGCGCGGTCAGTCTCGCCCCAGGAATCCGGCGTCGTGCGGGCCAGGACCTGATCGGTCATCCCGGCCGGCGGAGTCGCCGCCGGCGTCACCGTGCGCGTGAGCGGGAACAGCGTGCTGATGCCGGCGAGGTCGCGCGTGATCGGATGCGGCTCGTACTGCTGGATGATCGGCACCTCGGGCCCGATGCCGAAGAGCCGGCCGATGGGATTCAGCTCGATGACGAGGTTGTCACCCAGCTCCATTCCGTACTTGGACACGAACTTCTTGATGGCGGCGTCCTGGCCGGGGGTGAGGATCGTCGGATCGGCCATCACGAAGAGCTTGCCGCTGCGGGCGATGTAGGCATCGAGGGCCTCGAGCTCCGGTGGAAAGAGCTCGGTGCGCGCGCCGGGGATCATGACGACGGCCGCGTCCTCCGGCACCTTGCTCTCACGGGCGAGCATGAGCGGCTTCACGTCGTAGTTGACCTTCTCCATGGCCGACTTCGCTTCACTGAAGCCGGCCCGCTCCGTCGACGTCAGCTCGCGCTCGCCGTGCCCCTGCACGACGTACACGGTGCGCTTGCCTTCGCGCGTCAGCTTGAGGAGGCCGTTCGTGATCTTCTCCTCCTCGGCATCGGTGACCTTCTCCGAGCGCGTCTTGGTTTCCAGCACCACCGTGCCGTAGGACTCCACCCCGTAGCGCCGGGCCAGCGCCGGCTCGCGGTCCGGGTCGACCACGCGCCACGTGAACTTGTTGCCGCCGAAGCGCGCGTACTGCTTGAAGAGATCTTCGGCCACGCGCTTGCCCGGCTGATCGCTGCGGAAGAACGCCACCGCGTTGATCTCGGTCTTGAGCCCCCGGAGGAGCTGGATGGTCTGGGCCGAGAGGCTGTGTCGCCGGTTCTCGGTCAGGTCCACGCGCGCGTTGTGACGGAAGGAGACCGCCTCGACGAGCCCGACGACGGCCAGCAACAGCACCACCATGACCGCAGTGTTCAGGCCGTACCGGGCCGTGCGGCGACCGAAGGCGCCGCTCACCGTCCGCGCATAGACGAGGAGCGAGGCCAGCACCAGGACGATACCGACGATGACCAGGGCCCAGCGCACGCGCTGCCATTCCGGACGCCAGAACGGGAGCATGACGGCGGCCACGAGCAGCGCGATGCCGACGTAGCCCAGCCAGTCGAGGATGCGCTTCATCCCTTCCAACGCCGAGCCTCCAGAGAACGCAGCGTCAGGAACAGCGCCACGATCGTGAAGTCCACGTAGTACAGGACGTCCCGGGTGTCGAGCACGCCCTTGGCGAAGCTGTCGAAGTGCTCGATCAGCGACAGGTGCGAGAGCACCCGGCCCCAGGTGCCTCCCAGGTAGTCGCTGCTCCAGCCGATGACCCAGAAGATCAGCAGCACGCCGAAGGTGATGATGGAGGCCACGATCTGGTTCTCGGTCAGCGACGAGGCGAAGATACCGACGCCGAGGAAGGTTGCGCCCATCAGGAGGAGCCCGAGATAGCCGGTGGCGAGCGGGCCCCATTCGACCCGCGCGAAGTACGCGACGAGCAGCGGATAGAAGAGCGTGAGCGCCAGCATGATCACATAGAGCGTGAGCCCGGCCAGGTACTTGCCGATCAGCACGGCGCCGTCGCGCACCGGGTAGGTCAGCAGCAGCTCGATCGTCCCCGAGCGCCGCTCCTCGGCGAACAGCCGCATGGTCACCAGCGGCATGAGCAAGAGCAGGATGACGCTGATGTTGGAGAACAGCGGGCGGAGTACGCTGTCGGTGACGTTCAGGTCGCGGGCCATGGCGGGGTTCATGGCCGACTGCATGGAGGCCAGCGTGAAGAAGGCGAAGATCGAGTAGAAGAAGTAGCCCGCGATGAACAGGAAGATGGTCAGGATCACCCACGCGATGGGCGAGGTGAAGTAAAGACGCATCTCCTTCTTGTAGATCGGCCAGACCTTCACGGCTCGGTCGCTTCCTCGGCCGGGATCCCCTCGGCAGTCACTGCGCTCGGCTCCACCGCCGGCGGCTCGTCGCCCACCGTCTCCTCGCCGGCCACGATGCGGATGAAGACCTCCTCCAGCGTCATGCCGGCGCGCCGCAGCTCACGCAGCTCCCACTTCTGCTGGGCGGCGAGCTGGAAGATCTCGCCCCGGACGTCGCGGCCGCGGTCGGATTCGACGACGAAGGTCGCGGCACCGTCCTGCGGGCCGGCGTCGTGCACGTCGAGGACGCCGGGCAGGCGGCGGAGGCCTTCGAGCACCGCCGCGTAGGGCCCCGCGATCTGCACGTGGACCCGGGCGGTGGGGAAGAACTGCTCGACGAGGGTGTCGATGGGCCCCTGGGCGACGATGGCCCCCTTGTTGATGATGATCACGCCACTGCACACCATCGAGACCTCGGGCAGGATGTGCGTGGAGAGGATCACCGTGTGGTCGCCGGCCAGCGACTTGATCAGGGAGCGGATCTCGGTGATCTGTTGGGGGTCGAGGCCGATCGTTGGCTCGTCCAGGATCAGCACGTGCGGATCGCTGATGATGGCCTGGGCCAGCCCGACGCGCTGGCGATAGCCCTTGGAGAGCTTGCCGATCAGGCGATTCTGGACGTCCGTGATCAGGCAGCGATCCATGACGTCGGCCACCTGGCTCTTGCGCTCCCTGCGCGCGATGCCCTTCACCTCGGCCACGAAGTCGAGATACGGCCCGACCCGCATGTCGCCGTAGAGTGGAACGTTCTCGGGCAGGTAGCCGATCCGCTTGCGCACCTCGAGCGAATCGCGGAAGACGTCGTAGCCGGCCACGCGCGCGCTCCCGCTCGAGGCCGGCATGAAGCAGGAGAGGATCCGCATGGTCGTCGATTTGCCGGCGCCGTTGGGCCCGAGGAAGCCGACGATGTCGCCAGGCGCCACGCTGAACGACACGTCGCGGATGGCGGTGAACGGGCCGTAATTCTTGGTGAGCTTCTCGACTTCGATCATACGGAAATCAACAACCGCGGATTATACACGCTCGGCGGCGCCGCCTGAAACGACGGGCAGCAGCGCGGCCATCCAGGGCGGGATGGCCATCATGCGGCTGGTGGCCCGGTCGAGCACGGCGTGCACCGTGTAGCCGGTGGCCACCCGCTCCCCGGCTTCGTTGCCGATGGCGTAGTCGAACCGGAACGAGGCGCGCTTCCGCTCACCCACCCAGCAGCGTACCTCCAGCAGCTCGTCGAGGCGGGCCGGACGGTGGTACTTCACCGACGCCTCGGCCACGGGGAGGAAGACCTTGTCGTTGATCTCCGCGATCGTCATGCCGGCCTGGCGCAGATACTCGACGCGCCCGACCTCGAAGTACGTGAGGTAGTTGCCGTAATAGACGACGCTCATGCAGTCCGTGTCCTTGTAGCGGACCCGGATCGTCGTCGTCGCGACCATCAGGCCGGCATCGAGAACGCGACGAAGAACGCGCCGAACTCGATGATCTTGAGGCAGTCGAGGATCTCACCCGGCTTGGGGACCGACGGGATCTTCGTCAGGCTGAACCCGGGCCGGTCGGCGAAGCGCGAGTTCAGCTCGGCTTCGGTGAAGATCCGGACGTGATCGCAGTACCCGTGGATCGGCTCGTATTCCGGGATGGGCCCGGCGGCCACGAACTCGTGCATGGGCACGACGAAACAGAGCCGGCCCCCGGGCTTGAGCACCGTCAGCATGGAGGCGAGCGTGGCGTCGACGTCGCGCACGTGCTCGAGGACGGCGAACGAATACACGAGGTCGAACGTGGCCGGCGGAAAGAGCTGGTGCACTTCCTCGAGGAGCCCCACGCGGAAGGTCACGTTCGGGAAGCGGTTGAGCTGCCGGGCGAGCGTGACATTCGTCTCCGACACCTCGACGCCGTCGACCCGGAGCCACGGATGGCGGGCGCCGACCGCGAGCGCCGCGCCGCCTTCGCCGGAGCCCCCGTCGAGCACACGCGCGGGGCGATGAGCCAGGATCTCGCGCTCGAGCAGCTCGAACTCCGGCTTGGCGGCACGACGACGCACCAGCTTCTTCGTCTTCCGCCCCAGGAGCACCCGCATTCGCCGCTCGATCCACTTGAGGCCGATGTCCCAGCGCAGACGGCGATACTGGGTCTCCTGCGCCCGCACGTAGGCGTCGCGGCTGTCGAGGTGGCTGAGCCAGCCGCGGATCTTTGCGGCGAGCTCCTCGTAACGAGGGTCGGGATGGGTGGCGGCCGCAGCCCGCACCAGCTCCTGGGCGCCGCCCAGGTTTTCGCGATGCAGCTCCAGGCGAATCGCCTGGAGTGTCGTCTCGACGTCGTGGAAGTCGTGTGGTGAATCCACCGCGCTCAGAGGTACTGGCCGTACCGGATCTTCTCGACCACGCCGCGCACGCGCTTGTAGCCTTCCATCGCCTCGAGCAGATCGGTGGTCGTAACGAGCGGCGCACTGCCGTCACGCACCGTCTGGCGCACCTTCGCCTCGAGGGCCCGACGCAGGATCTCCTTGATGTCGGCGCCGCTCATACCGCCCATCATAGGCAGGACGCTCCGGTAGTCCAGCGTCTCGAAGAGCGCGCGGCCGGCATTCTTCTCGGTCCGCGCCCGCATCAGATCGAGGATCTCCCGCTGGGCATTCGCGTCGGGCAACGTCACCTCGACCAGGTGATCGAGACGGCCGGGCGCGACGAGCGCCGGATCGAGGGCGTCGGTGCGGCTGGTCGCGCCCACCACCAGGAGCCGCGACGGGTCCATGGCGTCGAGCTTCTCGCCGAGCGCGGCGATCAGGCGCGCGCTCGCCTCGCGCGCCTGCGGCGGTGCCAGCAGGTGGTCGAGCGACAACGCGTCCACCTCGTCGAGCAACAGCACACCCCGGCCCTCGCCGACGGCGATCCTCAGCACTTCCTGGAGCAGCTCGGCGGTGTTGGCGGCGAACTTCGAGGTGAGGTTGACGAGCTTCAGGTGATAGAAGATCGCCTCGGCGGCGCTCGCCAGCGCCCGCGCTAGCATCGCCTTGCCCGTGCCGGGCGGTCCGTAGAGCAGCAGCCCCTTCGGTGGGGCGATGCCCCATTCGCGGTAGCGCTCCGGCGTGCTCAGCGCGGTCGCGAAGCCCCGCAGCGTCTCCTTGGCCTGCGTCAGGCCGCCGATCTCCTCGAAGGTGACGGTCGGACGGATGGCCATCTCCACGCGACCGGTGAGATCGCCGTACTTCTCGCCGAGCTTGGCGAACACGTCCTCCAGTCGCCGCTGGAGCGCCCACTCGAGATGGTCGAGGGCCTGCGTCATCGTCAGATCGACGGCCGCCGCGGTGTGGGCTCGCGCCCGGCTGCCGTCGCCTTGTCGAACACCTGGTCTTCGACCAGCACCGGCACGCCGGCCCGAAGCGCCAGCGCGATCGCGTCGGACGGCCGCGAGTCGAGGGTCAGGTCACCGGTCGCCGATTGCAGGTGGAGCACCGCGTAGTAGACGTCGTCACGGAAATCGGTGATGACCACGTCGCGCAGCGAGACCTTGAGGCGGCCGAAGAGGGTGAGAAAGAGGTCGTGCGTGAGGGGTCGCGGCGGCGTCACGTGGTTGAGGGGAATCGCGATGGCGTTCAGCTCGGCTGGCCCGATCATCATCGGGAAGCTCCGCTTGTCGCGCTTGCCGCGGAGCATGACGACCGGCGCCTGGGTCGCGGGATCGAGGTAGGCGGCCAGGACCTCGACCTCCTGGGGAGCGGCGAGCTTGGGGGCCGTCACCTCGCCACGGTCGCGCGCGGCCTCGGGGCCACTCGAGAAGCCCGCCAGGACGGCCACCGCCAGCGCGAGAATCCCGACGCGACAGCGCGTACTCATGATGGCTCCTTTGAACTCACGGCAATTCGCCGGACGCGAGCTTGCGCGTCAGTATACTCGGCGTCCACGTCGTCGGTGGAGTCGTCGACCGACGGCGCCGGAGTCAGCCGCAGGCTCACGCCGGCGCCGGCCAGCATGAGCGCCGTGAGGATCGCCCACATGTAGCCGTAGCCGATGGCGTGGGTCACGAAGCCGAAGACGAACGCGCCGCCCGCGTTGCCGACCAGGAACACAGCGCTGAACAGGCCGACCACGGAGCCGCGCCGGGCCGCTGGCGTCTCGTCGGTGACGAGCGCGGCCAGCCCGGGATAGAGGAAGCCGTGCGAGCCGCCCGCCATCACGCCGGCGACGACGAGCAGCGGCAGCACCGGCAGCGGCGCGGCGCCCGGCCCGAGCGCGTGCAGGCCGACGCTGGCCAGCAGCGCAGTGGCCGCGGCCTGAACGAACATCGACGGCACGATCACGGCGTGCCGGCCCTGTGTATCGATGAGCCGGCCGCCGAAGATGCGTACGGCCATGGCGGCGCCGGCGTACCCCGTGTAGAACAGCGCGAGCGTGTGCACGCCGAGGCTCTCGGCAAACGTGGGCAGGAACGCGAAGATCACGCCCGTGCCCAGGCCGAAGAAGATCGTCACCGCCATGTGTCGGTGCATCACCTCATCGATGCTGGCCCGCACCCACTCCGCTCCACGCACCGGCTGCCCGGGCTCGCGCCTGAGCTCGCGTGTCCCCCAGGCCAGCGCCGCGGCCACGGCGGCGACGACCGCCGACGTGAAGAAGAGCGGCCGAAAGCCGAAGCGCCTGATCACGCCCTCTCCGATCAGCGGGGCGATCGCGGTCGACATGAGGCCGGACACGCCATAGATCCCGAGCGCCCAGCCGCGCTTGGCGGGCGGCACCAGGTCGATGACGTGGGAGAAGTTCGCCACGAAGAAGACGGAGAACGCGATGCCCTGGAGCACGCGGACGAGCACGAGACCGGCGATGCTGCTCGTCATCGTCACCAGGAGCGTGGACACCAGGAGCAGCCCGACACCCAGCAGGAGAAACGGCCGTCGACCGAGCGCATCCACCCACGGCCCCACCAGTGGCTGGCACACGATTCCCACGGCGCTGTACCAGCCCATCACGACGCCGATGTCGACCTCCGTCCCACCGAGGCGCTGGATGTAGAGCGGAAGCAACACGAAGACGTTCAGGCTCAGGAAGAAGAAGAAGTTCGTGACGGTGGCGCGGAGAAACGGGTGCTGCGATAGAATCGCCGGCACGAGCGATTATCGCATGGGCGCGACGCACGCCGCGCTGGCCGGCGGGTTGCTACGACGCCGTGACGGCTTCATCGTCACGCTCGATCCCGCGTTCCAGGGCCTGCCCGAGACCGCTCACGGTGGGACGGTCCTCGCGGCCTTCCATCTCGCGAGCGGTGCCGACGGCTCGGCGGTGCGCGGCGTGTATCGTCGGCGCGTGCCCATCGCAACGCCGCTTCGGCTCACGCTGTCGCCCGACCGTGGCCGCGTGACGTGCGTGCTGGAGGACGACGCCGGCGCTCTCGTCGAAGGCTCGGTGACCCCGCCGGGTGCGTCGCACTCGACGAGTCGCGACGATCCGGTCCGCGTTTCAGCTGCCGACAGTCATCCGGTGCCGATCTCGCGCTCGTGTTTCGCGTGCGGCATCGACAACGGCCTCGGGCTGCGCGCGCAGCTCCGGCACGACTCCGCCGCCGTCGGTGGGACGTGGCGGCCGACGGCGAGCCACGAAGTCGGCGGCTCGCTGGCCCCCGTGGCGCTGACGACCCTCCTGGACGAGGCCGCGTTCTGGCTCGGCGTGCTGGCCAGCGGCGAATCGGGAATGACCACAGATCTCGACGTGACGCTGCTCGAGCCCGTCCCGTTCGACACTGCGATCACCATCGGTGGGCGTCGTGGCGACGTGACGGCGCGCGCCGATGATCCCCGCTACTGGGACACCCACGTGGCCGCGTGGGACGACGGAGGCCGGCGCGTCGCCGACGCGACGATCACGTTCGTGGCGGTGCGCGGCGCCGCTCGGCGTCTCGTCACCGGCATGCTCGCGATGAACCCTCCCGACCTCGTCCGCCTCGTCTTCCCCACCTACACGCGATAAGAAGACGAAGGGTTCGCGAGCGGAGACGCGCGGGCGGCGGCGGCTCGTCCTGCAATGAACACCGAAAGTCCGACGTGTTGGGCGGGTGGGGTCGCTCGGAAGCCCCGTGTATCAGGGCTCAGTTCCGGACAGGGGCATCGAATTGGTCCCGAACATTGTAGGCGGCGTGGTCGAGCGGTCGGCCCCGGCCCACTCCCGCGCTAGATTTTCAGGTGTTTATCGAAGAACGCGACGCAGCGCTTCCACGCGTCTTCCGCCGCGTCCTTGCGATACGCCTGCGGCCGATCGTCGGAGAAGAACGCGTGCGGCGCGCCCGGGTACAGCACGAACTCGACGCTGGTGTTGCCCTTCGACCGGAGCGTCTGCTCGAAGGCCTTGACGTCGGCGACCGGGATCCCGGTGTCGGCCTCGCCGTAGAGCCCCAGCACCGGCACCTTGATCTTGTCGGCGACGGCGAACGCGTCCACGCCGGGCGCGTCTGAATACGTGCGCTTGACGTGGCCGTACCACGGCACCGCCGCGGCGACGTCGGGATATTCCGACGTGAAGTGCAGAGTGAGCGCGCCGCCGCCACAGAAGCCCGTCACGCCGATGCGCTCGGCGCGCGCCCAGCGCTGCTGCCGCGCGTAGTCGGCCGCGGCCTTGATGTCGCCGAGGTACTGGGCGCGGGTGACCTTGCTCGAGATCGCGCCCATCTGCTGGAAGTCCTTGCCCTGCATCCCGCCTTCACGGCTGTAGAGCTCGGGCGCGATGGCGTAGTACCCAGCGTGGGCGAAGCGGCGGCAGACGTCCTTGTTCTGCTCGCTGTTCCCGGTGAACCCGGAGATGACCACGATGACGGGGTACTTCGCCATCTTCTCCGGCCCCGCGTGATAGATCGGGATCTTCGTCCCGCCCGACTCGATCTGCTCGTCGCGGGCGGTGATGCCCTTGGTGTCGGTGACGACCGCCTGGGCCAGCAAGATGCCCGGCGTCAGCACACCACCGACGGTCGTGTAGGCGCCGAACTTCAGCACTTCCCTGCGGCTCAACGGGTTGACGGCCATGTGACTCCTCCTCGTCGGAACCGAACGATCGGCTCAGTAGATGAACGGCGTCGGCAACGGTGGACGGCCAAACGGACGGCCGGCCCGGATTGCCAACACCGGAACGAGCTTCTTGGTTCCGCTGCGCTTGTTGTTGCGGGTATCCACGAACTCCACCGGGCCGTCGATCAGCTCCATGATCGCGACGTCGGCAGGCGCGCCGACCTGGAGGGTGCCGAGCCCTGGGACCCGCCCGATGATCTTTGCGGGCTCCCAGGTCGCCCGGGCCACGACCTCCTCGAGCGGCATGCCGAGCGCGAGGAACTTCGACATCACCCACGGGAGCGTGGGATAGCCCGGCGTGTTGATGCTGACCGAATGGATGTCGCTCGAGATCGTGTCGGGCGGCATGCCCTGTTGCATCGCCGGCTCGGCCACCGTGAAGTCGAACGAGCCGCCGCCGTGCCCGACGTCAATGATGACCCCGCGCTTCTTGGCGGCCAGCGCCGCCGGCAGGAGCTGGCCGTTCTGCACCGTGTTGTTGCCGGCGCCGCTGTAGGAGTGTGTGAGGACGTCACCGGGCCGCAGCAGGTCGAGCAGGTCGGAGAGATTGCCCGGCGCCGCGCCGATGTGGCACATCACGCGCGCGTTGCGACCGGCCAGCTCGGCAGCCCGGATCGCGCGACGCAGCGGCTCCAGCCCGTTCTGGCCGACCACGTTGTCGGTGATCCTCACCTTCACCCCGAGCGCCGTGTCCGGATTCTCGCTGACGACCTTGGCGCAGCGGTCGACGTCGGCGTAGTCGATGTTGAGCATCTCGCCGGGCGCGAGCCCGCCGGCCAGCCCGATGGATGAAATGTGAACGAAGGCGAAGAGCCGCGTGCGCGACTGCGGCAGCGCCAGATGGTGGAACACGCCCCACGTGTTGGCGCCGGCGTCGCCCGCCGACACGGCCGTCGTCGTGCACGTGATCCCGACCATCTCGTCGGCCGGCAGGCCGAGCCCGAGATGCGGGCACAGGTGCGTGTGGAGGTCGATGAGCCCGGGCGTGACGAGCTTGCCGGTCGCGTCGATGCGCTGGACGGCGCGATCGGCGGGGATGCTCGTCGCCACCGCGGCGATCTGGCCGTTCTTGATCCCGATGTCGCGCTTGCCGCGGAGCCGGAGGCTCGGATCGAGGACCTCGCCGCCGGCGATCACCAGCTCGTACTTCAGCGCGGGATCACTCGGATTGAACCCGCGTGGCATCGGCGCCGGCATCGGTTGGGCGGGTGCGGGCTGGGCCTCAGCTTGCGCTTGGGCGAGCGCGGCTCCGGCCGCAGCCGCCGCGGTGGACGAGACGATGAAGCTGCGACGCGACATGTCCATGGATCAAGGTCCTCCCTTGGTGGCGTCGATCCACGCCTGCCACTCGGCGGGCGCGTGGCCGATGGCGACGTGATGGCCGCAGCGGACCAGCGGTGTGCGCAGCAGGCGCGGCTCCGTCTCGGCGCGAGCGAGCACGCGCTGGGGCGAGTCGCCGCTGACGTGCAATCCGAGCGCGCGGTAGCGCGGCCCGTCCTTGTCGAGGAGCGCGGGCGCTCCGAATTTCTCGACGAACCGTCGTAGCTCGCCCTTGCTGGGCGGACGCTCCTTCATGTTCACGAAGTGCACCGTGAGGCGTCGCTCGGCGAAGAAGCGCTGGGCTTTGCGCGTGTCCTGGCAGTCGTTGAACCCGAAGATCTGGATTATTGGAGCGGGTGACGCTTGCACGGTTAGAACCGAGGGTGGCCTGTTCGAGGTGCGTGGGGCTCCGTCACGCCCGTTCTCTCACGCGCTGCAGTTGCTCCCACGACGACCACGGCACCGCGGGCGAGCCCAGCGGGTTGCTCCGTCCGCTCTGCGGTCCGTGATAATCGGATCCGCCGGTCGGGACCAGGTCGAAGCGACGACACAGCTCGAGATATTCGCTCGTCTGCGCGGCCGAGTGCTCGGCGTAGTACGTCTCGATTCCCATCAGCCCCGCCTCCACCAGCTGGGGAATGATGGCGTCGCGGTCGGCCAGACCGGGATGAGCGAAGACCGGAACCCCGTGCGCCTTGCGGATCACCTGCACCGCTTCCACCGGGCTGAGGCGCCGACGAGGGACGTTGGCGGCGCCACCCTGCTTCAGGTACTTGTCGAACGCCTCGCGCACCGACTTCACGTAGCCACGCGCGACCATCACCTGGGCCACGTGGGGACGCCCGGGCGAGCCCTCCTTGCACACGGCGAAGACCTCGGCGGGCTCGATTGGCATCCCGAGCTCAGTGAGCCTCTCGGCGATGCGATGCACGCGAGCGATGCGCTCGGCGCGCTGCTCGCGAAGGAAGTCCTGAAACCAGGCGGCCTCGTGATCGACGAAGTACCCGAGCACGTGGATCTCGGCGCCCTCGACGTCGCAGTTGATCTCGAGGCCGGGGACGATCGTCATCCGGTGGGTCGGCGCCAGCGCCATCGCGGCGGCGAGGCCGTCGGTGGAATCGTGGTCGGTGACGGCGAGCACAGTCACGCCGTGCCGCGCAGCCGCCAGCACCAGCTCGCAGGGAGAGAGCGTACCGTCCGATGCCGTCGTGTGGGAGTGGAGGTCGACGGCGCCGCGGCTCACGCGGTCAGGTACGCGAGCAGGGTCCGCACCGCCACGCCCGTCCCGCCCTTGGGCGCCAGCGGCAGGTCCTTCTCGCTGAACGCGGGGCCGGCGATGTCGACGTGGGCCCAGGGCGTCTCGCCCGCAAACTCCTTGAGGAACAGGCCGGCCGTGATGGCACCGCCGCCGCGCGGGCCCACGTTGTTGAGGTCGGCGACCTCGCTCTTCAGGAACTCGCGGTACTCGTCGACGAGCGGCAGCTCCCACAGGCGCTCACCGGCCTGATCGGCGGCGGCGCGCAACCGTCCGGCCAGGCCCCGGTTGTTGGCGAAGAGCCCGGACACGAGCGGGCCGAGCGCCACGACGCAGGCGCCGGTCAGCGTGGCGAGATCGACCATCTCGTCCGGCTTGATCTTGGCATTCGCGTACGAGATCGCGTCGGCCAGCGTGAGCCGGCCCTCGGCGTCGGTGTTGCCGATCTCGATCGTCGTGCCGTTCATCGCCTTCAGCACGTCGCCCGGGCGGATCGCCGAACCCGACGGCATGTTCTCGGTCGCGGCGACGAGCCCGTGGACCTCGACCGGCGGCTTCAGATCGGGGAGCGCACGCATGACACCCAGCACGGCGGCGGCGCCCGACATGTCGTCCTTCATGCGCAACATGCCCTCGGCCGTCTTGAGATCGAGACCGCCGGCGTCGAACGTGATCCCCTTGCCGATGATCGCGACCTTCTTGCGCGGTCGCGCCGGCGCATACGTGAGATGGATGAAGCAAGGCGGTTGCTCACTGCCCGCCGCCACGCCCAGGAAGGCGCCCATGCCGAGCTTCTGGCACTCGGCGCGGTCCAGGACTTCGACGGTGAGGCCCTTCTCCTTGGCCAGATCGGTCGCGGCCTTGGCCAGGTACGTCGGGTGGACGTCGTTGGCCGGCGAGTTGACGAGGTCGCGCGCGAACCACGTGGCGAGCGCGAAGACCTCGCCGGTGCGCGCGCCCTGACCGACCTCGCGCGTGGAGCGGCCGTCGGGCGAGAGCACGACCAGCTCGGCCACCACCTTGTCGTTCTTCTCGCGCTTGTAGCGGTCGAACGTGTAGGTGCCGAGGATGGCGCCCTCCACGGTGGCGTGGGCGCGCTGGCGCGGCGGCAAGCGGTCGCCCAGGACGTCGATCGCCACGCGGCGCGCGCCGAGGTCGCGGGCGCGCCGCACGCCGGCCGCCGCGGCGCGGCGGATGGTCTCCGCGGCCAGCTCGCGAGACTTCCCGAGCCCGACCACGACGACGCGCGCCGCGCTCAATCGGCCGGCGGTGTGCACGTGCGTGAGCTGGGCGGGCCGAGCCGCGAACTTCTCGGCGTCGAGCACGCTCTTGACGAACCCGTCGGTGCGCTTGTCGAGCGCGGCGAGCCGCGGCGGCAGCGACTTGGTCTCGGCGGGCAGCCCGATGACCAGGGCATCGGCTTCGACGTCGGTCGGCGCGGTGCTGACCACCTGGATCTTCATGGCCGTTTCTCCGCCAGTGCGAGCGCGCGATGGATCATGTCGAGAAGGCCGTCGGTGACGTCGAGCCCGTCGATCTCGTCGAGCGTGGCCCAGCGAGCCTCGGCGGCGTCGGTGCCGGCTTCGATCCGGTCGGAGTCGGCATAGGCGAGGTAGTCCACGAGCACCCAATGATACCTGACCCGACCGTCGCCATCGCGCACGACGCGCGTGATGACGCCGGCGACGTCGACCACGCGCACGTCGCAGCCGCACTCCTCGGCGACCTCACGGCGGATGGCGTCGACCGTGGTCTCGCCGAGCTCCACCATCCCGCCGGGCAGGCTCCACTTCCCCGACGACGGCTGGCCACCGCGCCGGACCAGGAGCACGCGGTCACCGCGCACGACGACGGCGCCGACGCCGACGCGCGGGTAATCCGGATACTCGCGGCTCACGGCGAACCGCTCACGCCGTTCCCGCGAGCCAGGCCTCGGTGCCGTACTTCTCAGCGACGAGCGCCGCGACCCGCGCCGTCTCCTCGGGGCTCAGTCCACCCGGACGGAGCGTCAGCCCGTGCTCCTCCTCGAACGCGCGCTCGAGCGCCACCGCGACCTCCTCGAACTTCGGCCGGTGGCCGAGCGCGGCCTCCAGCGTCGTCATCGTGGCCAGGGGATCGCGCGTGGTCGGAAAGACGGCGCGCAGGCGTGGCTCGTCGACCCCGAGGATCACCGCGCCGTGCTGGAGGAAGCAGGTGCCCTGGCGCCGCTGGGCGCTGCCCACCACCTTCTTGCCCCCGATCTCGATCTCGTAGCGGCCGGTGCGTGCGAAGCAGAACGCCGGCGTCGGGCCCTCCGCCTCCGGCACGGCCACGATCTCGGCGGCCGCACCCAGCCCGCGAAGCCCGCGGAGCAGGGCCACGGCAATCCAGCGATAGGTCTCGAGCAGGTCGCCGGCGCCGCCGAGATCGGTCCCGTCAGCGAGGACGCTGTAGGTCAGCTCACGCTCCGGGCCATCGTGGTAGATCGCGCTGCCGCCGGTCGGCCGCCTGACGAGCCCCACGCCGAGGCGGCGACACGCCGCGACGTCCACGCTGTCGTCGAGAGGCTGGCCGTAGCCGAGGGAGACGGTGGGCGGATCCCATCCGAAGAACCTGACGGTCGGCGGCGACGTCCCGGCCTGGCGGCCTCGCCAGAGCACCTCGTCGATCGCCATGTTGGTGGCGCCGTCGGTGGATTCGGTCACGAGCAGACGCCACTCCCGCACGGTCATGCAAAGTACCACAAGGGAAACGGGGCCCGAGCCTCGGGAAAAATTACGCCGAGAGTGGTAACGCGCTTCCCTTCGCGCGCGACGCTCCGCGGCCATTCGTCAACCACGACACACGTGGCATTTTGCTTGCGATGACTTCCGGCACGGAGGTCACGCATGAGACGAGGGATCGTCGCTCTGAGTGTCGCCGTTCTGGTCGCATCCGCGGCGCATGCCGCTCCTGGTGATCCCCGCCTCATCCAGGGAGTCCTCGAATGGCCGGCCAAGCTGACCGCGGAGCCGTTCGTGGTGATCCGTACCGACGACGGGCGGTGGTACTACACCGAGATCAAGAACGCGAAGCGTCTCGAGTCGGGCCCGCTGACCAGCGGAGGGCGCGTGGCCATCCTCGGAACGGAGGCCGCCAAGCCGCACGAGATCACCGCGATCGCCGTCGGCTCCGGTGACGCCGCCGGGCTGGCGCTCGCGCTCATGCCCCACGTCAACGCCCCGGCGGCCGCAGCGGCACCAGCGGCCGCGGCAATACCTGCAGCCTCAGCGGTCGCTCCGCTCGCCGTGGAAGCGCCGAGTGCGCCCAAGCCCGCGGCGACAGATCCCGCGGCAACGTCCAAGGTGATCGCCAAGCCCGAGCCACCCGCAGCTCCGACGCCGGCCGCCGCGACACCTACGGCCGAG
>QHTB01000016.1 GCA_003220615.1 Candidatus Rokuibacteriota bacterium | reverse complement strand
TGTCCCTTGCTCGGCCTGTTCGGCATCGAGGACACGCGGCCGTCACCGGACGACACCGTGAAGACCGAGGCCGCGCTCAGGCAGGCGGGAAAGACGTACGAGTTCCACACCTACGAGAACGCGGGCCACGCGTTCTTCGCCGTCGATCGTCTCCAGTATCGTCAGGCCGCCGCGCTCGACGGGTGGAAGAAGGTCTTCGGCTGGTTCGAGAAGCATCTGCACTGACGCGCGAGGCTACTTGAGCTTCAAGTCTTCACAGGGGGCCGCGTAGGGATAGCCCTGGATCAGCCCCGCGCCCGAGACTTCCACGCGCGGCCCCACGCCCCAGATGAAGCCTTGCTGGAAGATCGGCGCCACCAGCACCTGGTCGGTGACGATGCGCTGGATCTGATGGAGCGCGGCCTCGCGCTGCTTGCGATCCACCATCTTGGCCTGGCGCTGGAAGAGATCGTCGATTTCCGGGTGTGAGCCGTACGCGTAGATGCCGCCCTTGGTGAAGAACGGCTCGAGTCGCGCCGCCGCGTTGCCGGCGGCGCCGGTCGCGCCGACCAGGAGACCGTGGAGCTTCTTCTCTCGCCACGCGGCGAAGAACGCCGCGCGCTCCATGGTCCGGACCCGGCTCTTGATCCCGATGGCCTGGAGATAGCCGGCGACCGTCTCGGCCAGCGTCGAGTAGGGGGGCAGCGGCGTGAAGTCACCGGCATCGAAGCCGTTCGGATACCCCGCCTCGACCATCAACTGCTTGGCGCGCTTGGGATCGAACGGCGGCGGCTCGACGCGCAGCGCGAAGTCGAACTCGGGCGGCACGAACGAGCCCGTGGCTTTGCCGAGGCCGAGCATCTCGGCCTGATTGATCGCATTGCGGTCGATGGCCAGGCTGGCGGCCAGGCGCACGCGGCGATCGTGCCAGGGCGACTTCGGATCGAACTGGTCGAGGAAGTCGACCCAGTACATCCCGTAGAGCAGCGGCGCGACGACCTTGATGCCGGGTGAGCGCTTGAGCTCCTCGGCGATGGCGCCGCCGAAGAGATAACCGACATCCACCTCGCCGGTCTTCACGGCAGCCGCGCGGGTGGCCTCGTCCGGAATGCTGCGCATGACGATGCGCTTCACCGACGGCGCTTTCTTCCAGTAGTCGGGGAACGCTTCCACCACCAGCTCGACGCCGGGGTTGAACGAGACGAACTTGTACGGCCCGGCGCCCACCGGGGCCTTCTTGAACCCGTCCTCGCCGACCTTCTCGACGTACTTCTTCGGCACGATCCACGACGCGCCGGTGGCCGAGGTGCCGTAGAACGCCATGAAGTCCGGCCACGGCTCCTTGAGGACGAAGCGGACGCGGTTCGGCGCGGTCACCTGCACCTCTTTCATCTTCTCCTTGAGCAGGGTGGCGCCGCTGCCCTTGTACCGCTCGAAGGTGAACTTCACGTCCTCCGCGGTCACGGGGTCGCCGTTGTGGAACTTGGCCTTGCGCAGGACGAACTCGTACGAGAGCCCGTCCTTGGAAACCGACCACGACTCGGCGAGGCTCGGCGTGCTGATGTTGCCCGGCATCGGCTTCACCAGCGCGTCGTGGAGCGCGTAGAGCACCATGAACGGCGTGATCAGCGCCTCGGTGTCGCCGGGATCGAGCCAGCGCGAGACCAGCGTCACGTGGACGCCCCACGTCATGGTCCCGTCCTGCGCGGCGAGCGCGGGTGAGATGCATGAAACGATCACGAGGATGATGGCGATGATCACGAACCGAGGCCGCATCTCGATACCTCCCAGGGGGACTGCCGAGAAGCTACCACGTCTTGTATGCTGCTTCCCCAATGAGCTACGTCTATGCCCGGACCTCGAGCAGGCCTGGCACGCGTGGTACAGCGGCCCCAAGCTGGCCGAGATGATGACGCATCCCCTGTTCCTCTCGGGCCAGCGCTATCGGGCGTCGGGGCTCGACCAGCGCGTCATCTATCTGGCCGCGTGGGTCGTCGAGTCGCCCGCCGCGTTCGAGACGCCGCAATACCGCGCGAGCTGGGGCTTCGCCGACTGGGCGCCCCACATCACGGACTGGAGCCGGAATCTCTTCCGCGGCCCCGAGAGTGACGTCTCCGATCTGCTCGACGTTCCGTCGGACGGTGCGCTCTACGTCGCCGCCTTCGACGGGGTTCCCGACACGGAAGCGCCGCAGCGGCTCGAGGATCTTCGCGCCAAGCGGCCCGACGTGCTCTGGATGCCGGTCGTCGGACTCGATCGCTCGTGCCCGGCCATCGGCCTGCGCCGGCTCGCCGCGGGCGCCGAGGCCGCGCCGTTACCCGACACGCTCGCGGCCGGGATTCGCCAGACCGTGTACACGCCGATCACGCCGCGGCGGCGCGCCGCATGATCGGCCGCGGCGCGATCGTCCTCGCGTGGATCCTCCTCGTGGCCGTGTGGCCCGCCGTGGCCCCGGCGCAGGAGAGACCACGGTCGGGCGGCACGCTCCTCTACGCGGTCGGCGCCGAGCCCGCCTCGCTGGACGCTCACCGCGAGGACAGCTTCGCCACCGTGCATCCGATGGCGCCGTTCTACAGCCTGCTCATCAAGGTGAACCAGGAGCGGCCGTCGGAGTTCGAGGGCGACCTGGCCGAGAGCTGGGTGATCTCGCGCGACGGCCTGACGTACACGTTCAAGCTGCGCGACGGGATCCGCTTCCACGACGGCAGCCCGCTCACCTCGCGCGACGTGAAGGCGAGCTACGATCGGATCATCGCTCCGCCGCCTGGCCTGGTGAGCCTTCGCCAGGCTCAGTACGCCGTGGTGGAGCGCGTCGACGCCCCCGATCCGCGGACGATCGTCTTCAAGCTCAAGTGGCCGTCGGTGGCGATGCTCGCCAACCTCGCCTCGCCCTTCAACTTCGTCTACAAGGCCGACGTCCTGGCGCGCGATCCGCACTGGTACGAGCACAACGTGCTCGGCAGTGGCCCCTTCAAGTTCGTCGAGTACGTGCGGGGCTCCCACGTCCTCGGCAAGAAGAACGACGACTACTTCATCAAGGGCCGCCCGTACCTCGACGGCTTCCGCGCGCTCTTCATCAAGGACACGGCCGCCCGGGTGGCCGCGCTTCGCGGCGGCCGGATCCACGCCGAGTTTCGCGGCTTCCCGCCGTCCACGCGGGACGAGCTGGTCCGCGCCCTCGGTGACCGGATCGCCGTCCAGGAGTCGAGCTGGCTCTGTACGCAGTACGTCGCGCTCAACCACGAGCGCAAGCCGTTCAACGATCCGCGTGTCCGCCGCGCGCTGACGCTCGCCGTCGATCGCTGGGAGGGCTCGCGGGCGCTGTCGCGCATCGCCGTCGTGAAGACGGTCGGCGCGCTGGTGATGCCCGGCACGCCCTTCGCCACCTCCGAGGCCGAGCTGGTCACGATCGCCGGCTTCGGGAAGGACATCGAGGCCTCGCGGCGCGAGGCGCGACGGCTGCTGCGAGAGGCCGGCATTCCCGAGGGGTTCTCCTTCACCTACAAGAACCGGAACATCCCGATGCCATTCGAGGCGGTCGGTATCTTCCTGGTGGACCAGTGGCGCAAGATCGGCCTCAACGTCCAGCAGGTCGTGCAGGAGACCGGGCCGTACTTCGCCGACCTTCGGGCCGGCAACTACGAGGTCAGCATCGACTTCCAGTGTGGCAGCATCGAGGAGCCCGACTTCGAGCTGGCCAAGTTCGTCTCCACCGACAAGAGCCCGCAGAACTATGCGCGGTACAAGGACGCCGTGCTCGACCAGCTCTACGAGGCCCAGAGCCGGACGACCGACCGCGACGAGCGCCGCAAGCTGATCGCCCAGTTCGAGCGTCGCGTGCTCGACGAGCAGGCGCACTACGTTCCGACGCTGTGGTGGCATCGCATCGTGCTGCTGTCAGCGGCCGTGAAGGGCTGGAAGATCCTGCCCAGCCACTTCATCAATCAAGATCTGCGCGACGTGTGGCTGGCCGAGTGATGGCGTGAGCCCCCAGGAGGAGGACGCATGAAGATCAAGGCGGTCAACGGCTTCGCACGAACCCTCAAGTCCGAGGGCGTTCCCTGGGTGAGCTGCTATCCCACGAGTCCCGTGAACAACGCGCTCGGCGAAGAGGGCGTGCCGATCCTCATGATGGGCGAGGAGCGCTTCGCGGTCGCCGTGGCCGACGGCTTTTCGCGCGTGACGTGCGGCAAGCAGATCGGTGTGTGCACGGTCATGGCCGGCCTCAACGCCGCGGGCATCCAGATGGCGTACGGCGCGGTCGCCCAGGCCTGGGAAGACTCGTCGCCGCTGCTGGTGATCGCCGAGGGCGTCGGCCCGGGCGCCACACGGCACACGCACTACGACATCGGCCAGGCGTTCAAGTCCGTCACCAAGTGGGTGGGGGAGATCGACCGCGCCGAGCTCGTCCCCGACTACGTGCGCCGCGCCTTCACCCACCTCCGATCGGGCCGGCCCGGTCCGGTGCTGCTGCTCGTCCCGCGCGACCTCGGAGAGTACGACGAGGCCGAGCATCCCTATGCGCCGGTGAAGGGATGGAGGAGCGGCCCCGATCCCGATGACGTGAAAACCGCGGTGAAGGTGCTCCTGGCCGCCAAAGACCCCCTCCTGTATATAGGGGAAGGCGTGCTGTATTCGGGCGCTACCGACGAGCTCGTCAAGTTCGCCGAGCTGGCCCAGCTTCCCGTGCTCACGACGCTGAAGGCGAAGGGCGCCTTCCCGGAGAATCACCCGCTGTCGGTGGGCGTGCGCGGCTCGATGGCCGAGCACTTCCTGCGCAAGTGCGACGTGCTCTTCTCGATCGGCGCCAGCCTGTTCCCCAACCGGTTCAGCCACACCATCCCCGACGCCGAGAAGAAGACGATCGTGCAGTGCACGATCGACACGCTCGACATCAACCGGAGCTACGAGACCCGCTGTGCCGTCATCGGTGACGCCCGGCTGACGCTGCAGGCGCTCGGCGAGGAGCTCGGCAAGCGGACGGGCGGCGGGCGCAAGAACCCGGCGCTGCTGGAGGAGATCCGGGCGGCGCGGCAGGAGTTCATGGCGAAGTTCCGGCCGTGGCTCGAATCGAACGAGATGCCGATCAATCCGTACCGCGTGCTCGGCGATCTCATGAAGGTGCTCGATCCCAAGCAGTCGTTCGTGACCGCGGATTCGGGGAACACGCGGGATCAGACCAGTACCGTGTACGAGACCCACATTCCGCGCGGGTTCCTGGGCTGGGGCAACGTCTCGACGCTCGGCTTCAGCCTGGCCGGCGCCGTCGCGGCCAAGCTCGCGTATCCCTCTCGCCAGTGCGTCCACGTCACCGGCGACGCCGGCGTCTGCTACATGATGGGGAACTTCGAGGCGGTGGCGCGCTACAAGATCGGGATCACGACGCTGCACATCAACAACGGCGGCTACTCCGGTTACGGGCCGGGCTTCTGGGGCGCCGGGCACGATCCGTACACGTGGAAGGTGTCCGATCACGAGTCCGCGTGCATGTCCTCGATGGCCAAGGCCGTGGGCTTCCACGCCGAGGACGTCACGAAGCCGTCGGAGATCGTGCCGGCGCTCGAGCGCGCCTTCGACGAGAACGCCAAGGGCCGGCCGGCCTTCGTCGAGTTCATCTGCTCTCACCATCCGGTCCACGGCGGCTGGGTCCGCCCGGGGCCGAGCGCTCACTAGCGGGAGGCCGAGAGATGGCGCGACTGACGCCGATCACGACCAAGAGCCAGGTGGCAGCCAAGGATCAGGCGATCGTGGACGCGATCGTCAAGAGCCGCGGCGCGCTGCAGGGCCCGTTCACGATGTTCCTGCACTGCCCGGAGCTGGCTGAGCGCGTCGCCCACCTCGGCGCCTTCGTCCGCTTCGAAGGCTCGCTCGACATGCGCGTGCGCGTGCTCGCCGCGATGGCGGTCGCGCGCGAGCTCGACGCGGTCTACGTCTGGGGCGCCCAGACGGGCGCCGCGCGCAAGCTCGGCGTGCCCTCCTCCGGAAGCACCGCGCCGACGAGCAGACGGTGAAGGCGCTGCGGCGGCGCTTCGGCGACGACGGCTTCATCCAGCTCACCGGGGCCATCGGCTACTACAGCATGCTGGCCATGACCGTGAACGCCTGCGAGCTGGAAGCCGCCGCCGGCGCCGAGGTGCTCACGCTCTGATGCGGGGCGCCGAGCGGCCTAAAATGGGAAGGGAGCGAAAAGCGCCGTGAAATGGATCGTGGCCGATTCGGAGCATCTAGGGGGAAAGCCGAGGATTGCCGGCACACGCATTTCCATTGCGTTCCTCTTGGAATCGCTAGCCGCAGGCATGACGATCTCCGACATTGTGCATTCGTACCCGACGCTGAGTGAGGACGCTGTGCGTGGTGCCCTGCAGGAGCTGGCGCGGTCGACTGAACTCAGCGTGCCGTGAAAATTCTACTCGATGAGAACCTCCCTGAAGGTCTCATCGAGCCCCTCCGGCGCCTCGGGCATGTCGTCGATTCGGTCGGTTCCCTCGGCCTGAAGGGATTGGCGAACGGGCCTCTCTACCGAGAAATCGCTGTCAAAGTAGTTCTCACCGTCATACGCCAGCAGCTAGAGGCGCAGTTTGTCGCCGAATTCCTGAAGGTGTTCGCCTCCACCGACTGGTCGTCACCGACGACCGTGCTGGAATGGCCGCTGCCTTCATAGGTTATGAACAACTTGGGCTACAGCCCGCGGATGATTCAGCGGGCGACTGACAAGCTAGGTTAGGCTTACCGGCGGCCAACTGCACCGGCAAATGGGAGCGAAGGACATGCAGATCGTCGATGCGCAGGTCCACATCTGGGCGGGCGGCAAGCCGAGCAATCCCAACCACCGGCAGGTGCCGGCCTTCACGAATGACGAGCTGCTGAAGGAGATGGACGCGGCGGGCGTCGACGCGGCGGTGATCCATCCGCCGACCTCGTGGGATCCGAACGCCAACGAGCAGGCCATCGAGGCGGCGCGCCAGCATCCGGACCGTCTCGCCATTCTCGGAAATTTCCCGCTCGACCGCCCGGAGAGCCGCGCGCTCGTGGACGGCTGGAAGCAGCGGCCAGGGAGGCTGGGCCTGCGCTTCACCTGCCTGCAGCCGCATCAGAAGACGTGGCCGACCGACGGCACGATCGACTGGCTGTGGCCGGCGGCCGAGCGCGCCGAGCTTCCCATCGCGCTGCTCGCGTTCGGCTTCCTCCCGAAGCTGGCGCAGGTGGCTGAGCGCCATCCGAGGCTCAGGCTGATCATCGATCACCTGGGCCGCTCGTCGCCGGCCATGAAGGACGACGCGGCGTGGGCGACCCTTCCCGACATGCTCGCGCTCGCGAAGCATCCGAACGTCGCCATCAAGGCGACGGGAGCGCCGAGCTACTCGAGCCAGCCCTATCCGTTCCGCAACATCCACGGATACCTCAGGCAGATCTACGACGCGTTCGGCCCAGAGCGGATGTTCTGGGGCACCGACATCACGCGGATGCCGTGCTCGTGGCGTCAGTGCGTGACGCTGTTCACCGAGGAGCTGCCGTGGCTGTCGGCCCGCGACAAGGAGCTGATCATGGGACGAGCGCTCTGCGCGTGGCTCCACTGGAAGCTGCCCAGGCCCTGAGGACATCAGCCTGGACACCGTCCTGCAGCTCGTCCTGAATGGCCTGGCCGTGGGCTGCATCTACGGCCTGGTCGCTCTCGGCTTCGTCCTCATCTACAAGGCGACCGAGCTCGTGAACTTCGCCCAGGGCGACCTCCTCATGCTGGGCGCGTTCACGTGCTACATGCTCGTGGTCTGGTACGGCGTCGGCTACTGGCTGGCCTTCGTGCTGGCCGTGGCCGCGGTGGCGGTCTTCGGCGCCGTGCTCGACGCGACGGTCCTGCGCCGGGTCATCGGCCAGCCCCAGTTCGCGCTCGTCATGCTGACGATCGGCCTGGCCGCGATGTTCCGCGCCTTCGCCTCGATCACGTGGGGCTCCGAGATCTACACGCTGCCGACCCCGTTCAGCGCGAAGGCGACCCGGATCGGCGGCGTCGCCGTCAGCCACGAGTACGTGTCCATCATCGTCGGCACCGTGCTGCTGTGCGGAGCGCTCTACGCATTCTTCACCTTCACGCGCGTGGGCGTGGCCATGCAGGCCGCGTCGCAGAACCAGCTCGCCGCGTACTACATGGGCATCCCGGTGAAGCGGATGTTCTCGCTCGTCTGGGCCATCTCGGCCGGGGTTGCGGCGATCGCCGGCGTGCTGCTGGCGCCCGTGTCGCTGATCGACATCAACCTCGGCTTCATCGGCCTCAAGGCGTTCTCGGCGGCGGTGCTGGGCGGCTTCGGATCGATCCCGGGCGCGCTGGTCGGCGGCGTGACCATCGGGCTCATCGAGCTGTTCTCCGGCGTCTATCTCCCGCAGGGATTCAAGGACGTCGCTGCGTACGTCGTGCTGCTGCTCGTGCTGGCCGTGCGGCCCCAGGGCATGTTCGGCACGGTCGGCCGCAAGAAGGTCTGACTCCGTGCGCTTCGTCTTCAAGACCTCGTACGCGCAGGACCTGGGGCTCTTCCGCGACTCCGTCCAGCGCAACTGGTACGTCGCGCTGCTGGCCGGCCTGCTCGTGCTGCCCAACCTCGTGCCGGAATACCTGGTCGACATCAGCCTGGTCTTCATCTACGGGCTGTGCGGGCTCTCCGTCATGGTGCTCGCCGGCTACACGGGCCTCATCAGCCTGGGGCACGCCGCGTTCCTGGGGATCGGCGCGTACGCGCACGTTTACTTCATCCACGACCTCGGCCTGCCGTGGGTGGTGTCGGTGGCGCTCGCCGCCGCCACCGCGGCAGCCGCCGGCGTGCTCGTCGGCCTGCCCGCGCTGCGCATGACCGGCGTGTACCTCGCGATCGCGACGCTCGCCTTCGCGTTGATCATCCAGGAAGTCTTCACGCGGTGGGACCACGTGACGGGCGGCCTCAAGGGCCGGCCGGTGGACAAGGCCGTGATCTTCGGCGTGTCCTTCGCCGGCGACGTGGCGTTCTACCTGCTCTGCCTGGGCTTCCTCGCGGGAGGCCTGTGGCTCACGGCCAACCTCTTGCGCTCGCCGACGGGCCGCGCCTGGGTCGCCATCCGCGACAGCGAGATCGCCGCGCAGTCGATGGGCGTCAACCTCGGCGCGTACAAGACGCTGGCCTTCGCGTACTCCGCCGGCTTGATGGGCGTCGCCGGCGCGTTGTTCGCGCACAAGATCGGCTTCCTGGCACCCGACATCTTCAGCGTGCTGTTCTCGATCCAGTTTCTCCTGATGGTCGTGGTAGGCGGCCTCGGTAGCCTGCACGGCGCCGTCTTCGGCGCCGCGTTCGTCGCGATGCTGCCCGTCCTGATTTCTCAGGCGCGCGACTCGGTGCCGGCGTGGGTCGGCGCGATGGCGGCCGTATTCGGCCCGAGCGCCAGTGAATCCGCGTTCCTCGCGACCGGCCGGTTCGTCAAGCAGCCCGGGCTCGAGCCCGGCCTCTTCGGCCTGATCCTCGTGCTCTTCATCCTGTTCGAGCCGCTCGGCATCTTCGGGCGGTGGATGAAGATCAAGCTCTACTTCTCGATGTTCCCGCTCTACAAGCGCGCCACCTTCCGGCGCCAGAAGGCCTACATGCGATCGGAGCGGCTGCGATGACGCTGCTCGAGGTGGACGGTCTCGCCGTCAACTTCGGCGGCATCCGGGCGGTGGACGGCGTGAGCTTCGCCGTGGAGCCCGGCCAGGTGTTCACGATCATCGGCCCCAACGGCGCCGGCAAGACGACGATCTTCAACCTCGTCTCGCGGATCTACGACCCGACCCAGGGCCGGCTGATCTTCTGTGACGAGGACATCACGCGCGTGCCACCACACGAGATCGCCCGGCGCGGCATCGCGCGGACGTTCCAGAACATCGAGCTGTTCGAGCACGCGACGGTGCTGCAGAACCTCCTCCTCGGATGTCACGTGCACACGAAATCGCGCTTCGTGGAGGAGCTCTTCTTCGTGCGCCGCGTGCGCGAGCAGGAGCTCGAGCATCGCGAGGCCGTCGAGCAGGTGATCGACTTCCTCGACCTGCCGGCGTATCGCGACAGCCTCGTCCTCAACCTGCCCTACGGCGTGCGCAAGGTCGTGGAGATGGCCCGCGCGCTATGCACGCGGCCCAAGCTCCTGCTCCTCGACGAGCCGTCCTCCGGCCTCTCCGTCGAGGAGACCGAGGACATGGCGTTCTGGATCCAGGACATCCGGACGCTGCTCGGCGTCACCGTGCTCATGGTCGAGCACGACATGAGCCTCGTCAGCGCCGTGTCCGACCAGGTGCTCGCCCTGAACTACGGGCGGCCGATCGCGATGGGGACGGCGCGCGAGGTCCAGGAGCATCCCGACGTGATCAAGGCGTATCTCGGCGGCTGATCGATGGCGGACGCGCTCCTCACCGCCAGCAACCTCGAGACCTCCTACGGCCCGATCATGGCCATCCGCGGCGTCAGCTTCACCGTGCCCGAGCGGGCCATCGTCACCATCCTGGGCGCCAACGGCGCGGGGAAGACGACCATCCTCAAGACGGTGTCGGGCGCGATGGATGCCCAGAAGGGCACGGTGACGTTCGCGGGGCGCGAGATCCAGGGCCGCGATCCCGACCAGGTGGCGCGGCTCGGCATCAGTCACGTCCCCGAGGGCCGCGAGGTGTTCCCGTTGCTCACCGTCCGCGAAAATCTCATGATGGGCGCCTACGCGCGCCGGGACGCCGGTGGTGTCGCCGAGGACCTCGACCTGGTCTACGGCTACTTCCCGGTCCTGAAGGATCGCGCGAGTCAGCGCGCCGGCCAGCTCTCGGGGGGCGAGCAGCAGATGCTGGCGATCAGCCGCGCGCTGATGGCGAGGCCGCGCATGATGCTGCTCGACGAGCCGTCGCTGGGCCTGGCGCCCCGGCTCGTGAAGGAGATCTTCGAGATCATCGCCCGGATCAACCGCGAGCGCGGCGTCACCGTGCTCCTGGTGGAGCAGAACGCGAACATGGCCCTGCACCTCGCCGACTACGGCTACGTGCTCGAGGTCGGCCGCATCGTGATGGAGGACACGTGCTCGCGGCTGCTCGACAAGGAGGACATCAAGGAGTTCTACCTCGGGGTGAAGGAGTCGGGGATCCGCGGCACGCGACGGTGGAAGAGGAAGAAGACATGGCGGTGATGACGAGGCTCGACGAGCGCGTGTGGACCGTCCACGGCCAGGCGACGCTGCCGCGGCTCTTCCGCCACGTCGTCGGCGTGCGCGGCGAGCAGGTCGCCATGCGCGAAAAGCACCTCGGGATCTGGCGCGCGATCACCTGGCGCGAGTACGGCGAGCGGGCCCGGCGCGTCGGCCTCGGGCTGGTCGCCCTCGGCCTCCGGCCCCGCGACGTCGTGTCGATCATCGCCGACAACGGCCCGGAGTGGCTGTATACCGACATGGGCACGATGTCGGTGGGCGGCGTGACCAACGGCATCTACACGACGGACTCCCCGCGGCAGGTCGAGTACATCGTCAACGACAGCGGGACCCGCTTCTTCTTCGCCGAGAACGAGGAGCAGCTCGACAAAATTCTAGAATCCCGCGCCCGGTGTCCTCAGCTCGCCACGATCTTCGTCTACGACATGGAGGGCCTGCACGGCTTCCGGGACCCGCAGGTCATGCCGTTCGAGCAGCTGGTCGAGCTCGGCGCCACCTACGACCGCGAGCATCCCGGGGCCTTCGACGCCATGGTCGAGATCGCCCAGCCGGATGACCTGGCGATCCTCGTCTACACGTCCGGCACCACCGGCCCGCCCAAGGGGGCCATGCTGAGCCACCGCAACATCCTCTTTCAGCTTGCCAACGCCGACTTCCTGGCCAAGCCCGAGCCCGGCGACCAGCAGCTCTCGTTCCTGCCGCTCTCCCACGTCGCCGAGCGGACCTTCAGCGTCTTCAACCCGCTGCTCACCGGCGCGACCGTGAACTTCGCGGAGAGCATCGACACGGTGCCCGAGAACATCCGCGAGGTGGCGCCCGCCGTGTTCTTCGCGGTGCCGCGGATCTGGGAGAAGTTCTACTCGGCGGTCGCCCTGCGCATGCGCGAGGCGACGCCGCTCGGTCGGCTCGCGTACCGGTGGGCGATCGGCGTCGGCATGGGGACGGCGCAGCGACGGATCGAGGGCCGCCGCCCGGGGGCGGGCCGCCGGCTGCTCTTTCGGCTCGCCGATGTCCTCGTGCTCGACAACATCAAGCGCTCGCTCGGCCTGCACCGCACGCGCGCCGCCGCCACCGGCGCCGCGCCGATCGCGCCCGAGCTGATCCGGTGGTTCATGGCGCTTGGCATCGACATGCGCGAAGTCTACGGCCAGACCGAGAACACGGGCCTCGCCACCGCCATGCCGGCCAACCGCATCAAGCTCGGCACGGTCGGAGTCGCCCGGCCGGACACGGACGTCGCGCTCTCGCCCGAGGGCGAGATCCTCCTGCGCGGCCCGCACGTGTTCCTCGGCTACTACCGCAATCCCGCGAAGACCGCAGAGACGATCGTCGACGGCTGGCTGCACACGGGCGACGTGGGGACGATGGACGACGAGGGGTTCGTCCGGATCACCGACCGCATGAAGGACATCATCATCACGGCGGGCGGCAAGAACATCACGCCGTCGGAGATCGAGAACCAGCTCAAGTTCTCGCCCTACATCGCCGACGCGGTGGTCGTCGGCGACGGGCGAAAGTTCCTCTCGTGCCTGGTCATGATCGACCACGAGACGGTGGCCCACTACGCCCAGGAGCGGAACGTCCCGTTCACCAACTTCGCCTCGCTCTGCCGCGCCACCGAAATCCGGGACCTGATCTGGAGCGAGATCGAGCGCGTGAACCGGCAGCTCGCGAGGGTCGAGACCATCAAGAAGTTCCGCCTCATCGAGCAGATCCTCACTGCCGACGACGAGGAGCTGACGCCGACCATGAAGCTGAAGCGGACGCTGGTCGGCGTGAAATACAAGGACGCGATCGACGCCATGTACGCGGAGCCCTAGTCGGAGATCCCAACGCCGGCCCACGTGGCCAAGGAGCGAGCGATGAAGATGCGGATGGCAGCAGCGGTGATGGTCGGCGCGCTGGCGGTGGCCGGCGTGGCGACGGCGCAGAAGGAGACGCGCGGCGTCAGCAAGACCGAGATCGTGCTCGGCATGCACACCGACCTCTCCGGTCCCGCCGCCACCTACGGCGTGTCGTCGTCGAACGCCGTCAAGATGCGGTTCGACGAGGCCAACGCGACCGGCGGCATCCACGGCCGCAAGATCCGGCTCGTCGTCGAGGACACGCAATATCAAGTCCCGCGGGCGGTGCAGGCGGGGACCAAGCTGATCAACCGCGACCGCATCTTCGCGATGGTGGCGCCGCTCGGCACGCCGATGAACAACGCGCTCTTCAAGGACCAGTTCGAGGCCGGCGTGCCGAACCTCTTCCCGCTCTCGGCCGCGCGGTCGATGTACGAGCCGTTCCATCGGCTCAAGTTCTACGGCGCCGCCTCCTACGTCGACCAGATCCGCGCCGGCATCAACTACTTCGTGACGAAGAAGGGCAAGAAGGCCCTCTGCGCGATGTACCAGGACACCGACTTCGGCAAGGAAGTGCTGGACGGCGTCCAGATACAGGCCGAGAAGATGAGGATCAAGGTGCTCGAGACGACGACGCACAAGCCCACCGACCAGGACTTCACGGCCCAGATCACCAAGCTGAAGGCGGCGGGGTGCGATCTGGTGGCGCTGGGCACGATCGTGCGCGACTCCATCGTGCCGTACGCGACCGCGCGCAAGATCGGCTGGACCGACGTGGACTTCCTGGGCTCGGCCGCCACCTACGACCTCTTCGTGGCGGCCGCCCAGGGCGGCGTGACCGAAGGCCTCTTTGCGATGGGGCTCACCGACATGCCGTACCGTGACACGCTGAGCCCGCTGGCCCAGGGCTGGTTCGATCGCTACAAGGAGCGCTACAAGGCCGACCCCAACATCGGCGCGGTCTACGGCCACGTCGCCGCCGACCTGACCGTGCTGGGGCTCGAGAAGGCGGGCGGCGATCTGACGCTCGACAGCTTCGTGAAGGGCCTGGAGTCGATCCGCGGCTATCGCGACATCTTCAACGGCCCCGAGGCGAGCTTCGGGCCCGACAAGCATCAGGGCGCCAACTCGTCGTTCCTCGCGGTGGTCAAGGCGGGACGGTGGGTTCGCGTGACCGATCCGCTGACGTTCTGATGAAACAGGTCCTGATCGATCGTTACGGCCAGCCGGAAGAGGTCGCCCGCTGCGCCGAGGTCCCGGACGTCGGCCCCCCGGGCAGGGACGAGGTCGTCTTCGACGTCCTCGCGTTTCCCATCAACCCGGCCGACGTCTGGATGTGCAAGGGCAGCTATCGTCTCAAGCCACCGCTGCCGGCCACGCCAGGCGCCGAGTGCGTCGGCCGCGTCACCGCGGTCGGCGCCGGCGTCTCGCACGTGAAGCCCGGCGATCTCGTCATCAACCTCCAGCGCGAGAACTGGACCCAGAAGCGGCGCGTGAAGGGCGAGGACGTCATCGCGGTGCCATCGAATCTTCCGATTCGTCAGGCCGCGATGCTCCGCATCAATCCTCCGACGGCGCTCCTGATGCTGAGCGATCTCGTCGATCTGAAGCCGGGCGACTGGGTGATCCAGAACGTCGCCAACTCCGCGGTCGGCCGCTTGCTCATCCGCCTGGCCCGGGTTCGCGGCCTCAAGACGATGAACGTCGTCCGGCGCGACTCGCTGTTCGGTGAATTGAAGTCGCTGGGCGCCGACGCCTGCGCCGTCGATGGGCCGAGCCTCGGCGAGGCGGTGAAGGCTCACACCGGTGGTGCTCCCATTCGCCTCGGTCTCGACGCCGTGTCCGGTCAGGCGACGGCGCGGCTGGCGTCCTGCGTCGCCGAAGGCGGCGTCGTGTGCAACTATGGCTCGATGACCGGCGAGGACCCGGTCATGGCGCGCAGCGCGCTCATCTTCGGCGGCCAGCGGCTGGTCGGGTTCATGCTCGGCCGCGCGCTCGCCACGCGCTCAATCGACCAGATCCGGGAGATCTACGCGGACCTGGGCGCGCAGGTCTCGAACGGCACGCTGTCGGCGCCGGTCGAGAGGGTCTATCCGATCGAGGAGATCAAGGCCGCGCTGGCCCACGCCCAGCATGACGAGCGGCACGGTAAAATCCTGGTGGCACCGAACGGACCAGTCTGAGGAATTCGGAGGGACGTCATCGCATGAAATTTGGAATCTTCGGCAGTGCGCAGGCCAAGCGCGGCGGTCCCGACACCGACAGCGGCGCCGGGTTCCGTGATTTCGTCGAGCTCAACGTCGAGGCGGAGGCGCTCGGCTTCGTCAGCTCCTTTCTCGTCGAGCACCACTTCACCGGGTTCGGCCAGGTGTCGGCCACGCTGAACTTGCTGACGTGGGTGGGCGCGCGCACCACCACGCTGCGGCTGGGCACGGCGGTGATCGTGTTGCCCTGGCACAATCCCGTGCTGCTGGCCGAGCAGGCGGCCACCATCGACCTGCTCTCGGACGGGCGTCTCGATTTCGGGATCGGCAAGGGATATCGCCACAACGAGTTCGCCGGCTTCTGCATTCCGATGGAGGAGAGCGACGGGCGCTTCGAGGAAGCGCTCGAGGTGATCGTGAAGGCGTGGACGTCGGATGCGCCCTGGTCCCATCGCGGCAAGTACTGGCAGTTCGACAACGTGGTCGTGGAGCCGCCGACGGCTCAGAAGCCCCACCCGCCGTTCTGGATGGGGGCCGGCCACCCGGAATCGATCGCCCGGGTCGCGGAGCGCGGCCACCACCTCCTCCTCGACCAGTTCGCGCCGATCGAGCAGACCGGCGAGCGCATCGCGATCTTCAAGCGCGAGGTCAAGGCGCGCGGCCGCATCTTCGACCCGATGACCGTGGCCGTGACCCGCTCGGTCCACGTCGTTATGACGGCCGCCGAGAAGGAGAAGGCCGTCGAGGTTCGCATGGCCGCGCGCAGGCGCACGGAGCGGCTCGCCCAGCGCCCGGACGGCCAGAACAAGGCGAGCATCATGTCGTATGCGATGACGCCCGAGGCCGCCGAGGAGAGCGCGCTCTACGGCACCCCCGACGAGATCATCGCGAAGATCCAGACCCTCGAGCGGCTGGGTGCGCGTTACGTCCTGCTCAACAGCGCGGGCGGGCCAGAGACGCTGCGTCGGTTCGCGCGCGAGGTGATGCCCGTGTTCGCGCGCGAGCCGCTGCTCGATACGGTGGGGTGAACCACTCCGAGCGGGCCCACTCGGATCACCGATCCGGGTGGGCCGCCCACGGCGATGGACTAACGAATTCTCGGGTGCCGGCCGTTACCAGCGACGGCCGCCGCCGCCTCGGTTGCCGAAACCGCCACCGCCACCGCTTCGGCTCCCTCCGGCGCCCGTGGAATTGGCGACCTCGACCTTCAGCGTCCGACCGTCCAGGTCCTTGCCGTTGAACTTCTTGACGGCCTCGGCCGCGGCCTCGGCCGACGCCATCTCGACGAAGCCGAATCCCCGCGACTGTCCGGTGTCGCGGTCCATCACCACCGCCGCCGACTCGACCGCCCCGGCCTCAGCGAACACCTCGCGCAGTCGGTCGGTGGACGTCGAGAAGGCCAGACCTCCGATGAAAAGTTTGTGTGCCATCGCGAACACCTCCAGAGAGATCTCCCGCAGTTGAGGACACTCCCTGGAACGCGGAAGACGGCGCCAGAGTCGTGATCTGGAGTGGCAGGAGGTACCCGAATGAACCCGACGGCCGAGCCAGACGGCCTTATGATGGCACATCCGGGCCCGGAGGGCGACTCGATTTCCGCCGGGCGTTCATCGCGCGCCGATCGTCGAGTGTGGCGCAGGCGCGCGCTGCGCGCGCGGTCTACGCGTTCGCGGCCGGCACGCTCGTGTACGGACTTTCTTATTACCGCCCCGGCTTGAGCCGGATCTCCTCGTACGGGTACGAAAACGAGTGGCCGGGGATGAGGCCGAGCGCCGACTGCTCGAGCCGCGGCCCGTGGCCGCTCAGGAAGGCGGGCTCGAGGAGAGGCGCGAACATGGCGCGCTCGTGCATGAGCTGCTGGATGCGGTGCAGCATCGCCTCGCGCTTCTTCGGATCGAGCTCGACCGCTTGCTCGCGGAACAGCCCGTCGATGTCCGGATAGCCGCCGTAGGATCGGATGCCGCCGGTGATGAC
>QHTB01000015.1 GCA_003220615.1 Candidatus Rokuibacteriota bacterium | reverse complement strand
TACGGCCGCCCGCGTCGCGTTGAGCGCGTCCTCGACCCGCGCCTTCTTCTCCTTCATCTCGGTCTCGGTGGCCGCCCCGACCTTGATCACGGCGACGCCGCCCGCCAGCTTGGCGAGCCGCTCCTGGAGCTTCTCCCGGTCGTAGTCCGAGGTCGTCTCCTCGATTTGTACCCGGATCTGCTTGATGCGGCCCTCGATCTCCTTGGCCTTTCCAGCGCCCTCGATGATCGTGGTGTTGTCCTTGTCCACGACCACCTTCTTGGCGCGACCGAGGTCGTCCAGCTTGAGGTTCTCGAGCTTGATCCCGAGGTCTTCCGTGATCGCCTTGCCACCGGTCACGGTCGCGATGTCCTCCAGCATGGCCTTCCGCCGGTCACCGAAGCCTGGCGCCTTGACGGCGCAGCAGTTGAGTGTCCCGCGGAGCTTGTTGACCACCAGGGTGGCCAGGGCTTCGCCCTCCAGATCCTCGGCGATGATCAGGAGTGGCTTGCCCGCCCGGGCGACCTGCTCGAGCAGCGGGAGCATGTCCTTCATCACGCTGAGCTTCTTCTCGTGGATGAGGACGAGGGCGTCCTCCAGCACCACTTCCATCCGCTCCGCGTTCGTCACGAAGTAGGGCGAGAGGTACCCGCGGTCGAACTGCATCCCCTCGACCACCTCGAGGGTGGTCTCCATCGCCTTGGCCTCTTCGACGGTGATCACGCCATCCTTGCCGACCTTCTCCATGGCCTCCGCGATCAAGTCGCCGATCGTCTTGTCGTTGTTGGCGGCGATCGTGGCGACCTGGGCGATCTCCTTCTTGTCCTTGGTGGCCTTGGACATGTGCTTCAGCTCCTCGACCACCGTGTCGACCGCCCGCTCGATCCCCCGCTTCAGGCCCATCGGGTTCGCGCCCGCGGTCACGTTCTTGAGCCCCTCTCGGAAGATCGCCTGGGCGAGCACGGTCGCCGTGGTCGTCCCATCGCCGGCCACGTCCGAGGTCTTGGCGGCGACCTCCTTGATCATCTGAGCGCCCAGATTCTTGTTGGGGTCTTTCAGCGCGATTTCTTTCGCGACGGTCACACCGTCCTTGGTGATGGTGGGGCTTCCGAACTTCTTGGCGATGACGACGTTCCGCCCCTTCGGTCCCAGCGTGGCCTTGACGGCGTGCGCCATGATGTTGACCCCGCGCAACAGCGCCGCGCGGGCTTCCTCGTTGAGCAGGAGCTGCTTAGGCATGGAGATCTCCCTCCCGAGTGTGCACGAATGGTCGAGAGCGGCTGAGCCGCTCGTTTCACGCGTCGAGGATTCCGAGGAGGTCGTCCTCCTTCATGATCAGGTACTCCTGGCCGTCCAGCCTGACCTCGTTGCCGGAATACTTGCCGAAGAGGATTCGGTCGCCTTGCTTCACCGCGAGCGGGAGCTTCTTGCCATCGTCGGTCACCTTGCCGGTGCCCACGGCGATGATCGTGCCCTCTTGCGGCTTTTCCTTGGCGGTGTCGGGGATGATGAGGCTGCCGCGCTTCTCATCCTGCTCGTCGAGGCGCTTGACGAGCACGCGGTCATGGAGCGGGCGCAGCGTCGTCTTCATTGCGTGAGCCATCGTGGTTGCTTGAGCCATCGTGGGTGCCTCCCTCGTCCAGGTGGTGTGAGCACGGCTGGGTCGTCCAGCAGCTGAGTGTACCACTGAAATAGTACACTATTTACAAAATTGATCTAGTGTACTATCGTGCCCATACAGTATGACGATCGCGATGAACCTCAAGATCGATGGCCACAGCCCGATCCCGATCCGCCGGCAATTGACGGAGCAGCTCAAGCACGTCATCGAGAGCGGCGGCGTCGCGCGGGATCAGGCCCTGCCCAGCATCCGGGAGCTGGCCGGCTTCCTCGGCATCAATACGAACACGGTCGCGCGCGTCATCGAGGATCTGAAGCACAGCGGATACGTGGAGGCTCGGCGGGGGAAGGGCGTGTTCGTGGCCCCGGCGCCGCCCGTCCGCCCCTCCCCTCACCTCCGCAACGGCTTTCTACAGGATACGGTGATGCGGGCGGCGGCCCTCGGGATGACCGCCGACGACCTGGCGGTCGCCGTGCTGAGCGTGGCCAGCGTTCGGCCTGCGGCTGTCCAGGGGACCGTGGAGGTCCTCCTCGTGGAATGCAGCCCGCCGGAGCTCGACTTCTTTGCCGGGCAGCTCGAAGCCCACCTCCCGGTTCGCGTCGACAAGGTGCTCCTCGGCGAGTTGGCGACGGTCACGCGGGAGAAGCAAGCCGGTCGTTGGCGGGCGGCGGTCACGAGCTTCTGCCATCTCCCGGAGGTGGAGCGGCTCCTGAGCGGCCGGGGCGTCCCCGTGATCGCGCTCCTCGCCGAGGCGCATCTCGAGACCCTCCACCGCTTGGCCCAGCTCCCGTCGGGGACGCGGGTGGGCGTCGCCTCCGCCGCCGTCGAGACGGCCCACAACCTGGAGCACTCGATCGCCAACGCCGGCCTGCCCAACATCGTGCTAGTCGGGGCTTGCCCCGCCGAGGGGGCGGCCCTGGGTCGTCTGGTGCGACGAGTGGACGTCATCGTGTCCTCCACCGCGGCGGCCGAGCGGGTCCGCGGGCTCGCGGGCCCCGCCGTGCAGGTGATGATCGACGACCGGGCCCTCGACCCGCGGGCGATCGAAATGCTCGCGGCCCTCCTCGTGCGGCAAAACGGCGACAGGCCGACGGCCGCTCCGCCCGCGGGCCAGAGGCGCGTGAGCCCTCGTCCATCCAACGGGCGCCAACGGCGACGAGGCGTCACGCGTGAGACGGTGCCAGTGAAGTGACGCGGGTGAGCCGTAACCAGATGAAGGAGGAAGAGTCATGAGTTTCGCCATGTTCGTGGCGTGGGTTCTCGCGGGAGTGGTGGCAGGCGTGCTCGCCGGATTGGTCATGAAACGCGGAGGTTACGGACTGAAGAAGGACATCATCTTCGGTCTCTTCGGGAGCATCGGATTGAGCTGGATCTTCCGGGCAATCGGGGTGTTTACGGGGTCAGGAATCGTCGTGGCGGCGATCATCGCGTTCATCGGAGCGGTCATCCCGATCGTCGTTCAACGCAAGTTCTGGCCGACTGAGAGTGCTGGCGAGGAGAAGGCCGATAAGTGGTGGCGGTGGGGGCTGGGCGCAACGGTCGTGGCCGTGGTGGCCTGGATGACCCTCGGCCCGGTGCCGCAGCCGGCAGCGACGGCCGCGGTGATCGAGGACAAGACCTACGCCGTGACCCCGGCGTCGGTGAAGGTGCAGGCCGGGATCGTGACGGGCGAAGTCACCGCGATGAAGGTCGCCGAGCGGGTCGAGAAAGGGTCCGACCGGATCGTCAGCCCGGCGAAGCTCACCGCGACGCTCACGCTGAAGAACACGTCGGCCAATCAGACGGTCCGGCTGATCGAAGGCAAGCTCCTCTACATCGATGCCCAGGGACAACCAATCAAGCTCGAGGACGCGCGGACCGAACCGACCCTCAAGTTCGCCACGTACGGCAGCGAGCGGCTCGATCCCGGCCAGGAGGCGACCCAATCCCTGGACGTGGAGTTCCCCGCCGAAGCCCTGAAGGCGAAGAGGCTGAAGGAGATCCGCCTCGAGCTCGCGTATATCCCGTCACCGTTCCGGGAGGAGAAGGTCAACTTCGCCGTCTCGATCGGCGCGGGCAAGTGAGCCCCCGGAGGTGGCTCCGCCAAGGAGTCACCTCCGATTCACCCTTCGGCGCCCCGACGATTGATGGGGAGAACACGATGCAACCCATGCACGGCCTCAATGAGCTTCGCGAGCAGGGCCGGATGACCTGGATCGAAGCGGAGCGCGGGTGGGGCGCCGAGCCGGAGGACATTGTGGATGCACTCTCGAGTGATGGCTTCGAAGAATGCAAGCGCGAGACGACGACGAGCCGGCGGGATCTCCGGCCCGCCGGCGGCGTGTGGCAGGGCGTCAACACCGGCACGGGATCCGTGGCGTCCGCAATCTGGGTGAATCGGCCGTCGCGGGCGCGCGCCATCGTGTTCGTCGCGATCGACGGGGAGTCGTTCCGGGACAACGCGCTCAACCGCCCCGAGCATGATCCGTACGAGGACGACGGTGGTGAGAGCTGATCGCGGTCGACGTCCTGATCGGGCAATCGACGATGCAGGATCGTTCAGCGGCGACCGCAGAAGCGCGCGGCCCGCGCCAGACTACGCTGGGTGCCTCCTGCAAGGCGTACGCGAGTATGCGGCGGGAACCTAGACACACCACAACCAGATGACAAGTTGCCCGTGGCCGCCCAGCGATGCGGTTGACCAAACGGGCCGGTGTGCCTGCCGGCACCGTTCACCCCTGAGTTGATCGGGCAGAGAGAGGCATTGATGAACGTCAGTGAATACCGTGACGATGATTCACAGCGGCTCGGCACCGCCAGCCCGGCGGCAGCGAAGTTCATCCAAATCTGTGCATCGCAAAACGACCTCTTCGCCCTCGACGAGGAAGGGAACATCTACCAGTACAACTTCAACGCGAAGACGTGGGAAGAGCTCGTCGCGAACCGCTCACACGAGGGACCGCGCCCGAACGGTCATCGGCCACGCGCTGCGGAGCAAGGCGACCGCGGTTCGATGGACGTTCGCGAGCAAGACCTGAACGGCAGAAAGACGGGCAGGCTTCATGTTTGAACACATCGTGCAGATGGGTCCGATGCTGGTCCTCGCCGGGGTCATGGCCGGGTGGGTGGCTGAGGTGGTCTCACGAGCGGACGGCCACGGGTTCATTCGCGATATGGTGCTCGGTCTTGTCGGGAGTGTGGTCGGGGCCGCGACCGTCTGGGTCGTCATCTCCAGCGAAGCAGGGATGCTGGCGATGTTCCTGGTCGGGTGCGGAGGCGCGATGCTCGCGATCGTCGCTCAGCGGAGGTTCTGGGGCTCTTCCCTCACGACCTGACCACGGCGGGCGCGTGGGAAGAAGGGCCGCGGGAACGCCGAGACCCCCCAGAACCATCGGCCTCTTCGGGCACGATCGGTAAGGATTGCGGGTGAACTCGAAAGTAGCTCGGTTATGGCGTCGGTGCGTTGTTGGGGAGGCATCGCTGGAGTTCGGCAGATGTTCGTCAGGCTGCGCCGGATCACCAGTTAACTTTGCGCCTAGCACGACTGGCGGCCCGTGGACGCAATCGCCCGCGGTTCGTTGCTAATGGACAAAGCACGGGGAGGGCTGAAGGCGATGCGAACCTGGCGACTCTCTACACTGGCTGCAGTACTAACTGTCGTGATGACTGGGACGGTATTCTCGGCCGACACCGTAAAAGTATTCCGCTATGACGGCAGTCTTCAATGCGGAATGGGGCAGGCCGTGCCCTTGGATGAAATGGCGAAGGAGCTAACGGCAGTAAACATCAACGTACTCTCAAGCGAGAAGAGAGTCGTTCCGGGTTTCATCATAGCCCTGTGTGGAGCCCTGACCGGTATCGCGAACGTATATGAGATAGCTAAAGATGATCTTCCGCGAATACCGGCCGACCGACAGGGAGTCAAGAGATTTCAGCCCTGGATTTATGATGGTCCCTCAATCGAAGTCGCGAAGTATGACGGAAGCCTGCAATGTGAAATGGGTAGACCTGTGTCACTGGACGAAATGGAGAAGGAGTTGCGTGCTGCGGACATCGCCGTACAGGCGAAAGCCAAGAAGACGGATGGGATTCAACACCCGCAGATGTGCGGAGCATCGACGGGGATGATGAACGTGTATCGAATCAAGACGTCAGACTTGGAGAAGGCTCGAGTGTTAGGCTTTGTTCTTTATATCGAAGGGATCTCTGTCGCTAGAGATCGAAGAGGGAGTAACGTGGCGATGCGACCCTGAAAAGTCATCTACTCAGAAACCGTCGGAGTGCGGTTCGAGAGCGTGGCGGCATCAGACGGCACCGAAGGGGAAGTGTTGCAGAGTGCGTGCTCATTTCGATGCGGCAGTTCGGTAAGGAGATCTATGATCATCGGAAGTTCGAATTCGAGATCGCCACGGGTGAGGCCGCGGCGGGCACGCTGCTTGCGTCGAAGCTCCCGCCGCCGAATGTGAATCACCCGGATGGCAGGGTGGCGCTGGCTTCAGCTCTCGTTCCACCGTACTTGATCGCGACCCATCCATGGCGTACCGGCGGGGAGTTCTAGCCTTGCCGAGGCGACCAGGCAACAGCGGACCGGCGAACTCCGAAGGACGCCTCGGGCACGCGCCGAGGCTCGCGGTGAGCCGCGCGGCAGCGAACGCCCCGATGACCACGAGGGTGAACTCGAGCCGCCACGCGCTGAAATCCCGGGCGCCCGACTCTCCACTCTTCAACAGACGGCCCCTGGCTTCACCTCACGAGCCCTGCCGACGTCTCCCGAGAAACTTCGTGCCCGCCTACCCCACCATCCCGAGGCCTGACGACAATAAAGACGCGATGATACGCGCCATTGCCCTATCGAAAAAAGCGCGGAATGAGCGCCGATTTCGTACTTATTCTGGGCGATAGACCTCTCTCGGAACCAGATCGCCTGCAGAATGAGTTTGAACGCCCCTTGCCCCACCCCGATCCGTATCGCCGGAATCCCGAGCAGGCGGACCTTCCCACCGTCGTTCGGAAGCTCGACTTGGCCAGCTCCCGCACGCCCACCGCGTTTCGGGGTACCCCGTGTACGCAGGATCGGGCACGGCCGACCCCTGACGGTCTATATTTGAAGCATCTGGCTGAGGCGGCCAGAGCACCACGCGACGCCGTCGCGCTATACGGCGGTCAGGTACGCCTCGCCTGGCATTCGCGCTTGCCGTCGCGTTAATCCGGCACGCGGTGCCGCCGCGTAATTGCGGCACGTGATCGTCGACACGCTAAACGGCGCTTCGGGCGGCCCACCCGCGCTCCACAAGGCCAAGCAGTCCATTCCTCTTCAGGGCGTCGTTTGCCCTGAAGGCCTTGTTGGGGAGCGGCCGAATGCCCAAGCCTGTTGTCTCCACCGAACCCAGTTCTCAACCCCTCACTCCCTTCACGGCCCAGTCCCTGAGGGACCGGCTGGGTGAGCTTCGCCGTCTCTCCATCCAGGCGAACCTACCTCGAAGCCAGCCGACCGACACCGCATCCTCACCACGCCATCCGGATGCGCCGACGCCGGGAGCCGCATCATGAACGGCCGCCCCGCCCGGCTGCCGGGCCGCGACGCCAACGCGAGCTCGTCTGCGCACCACAACGTCTCCAGGGCTTTCAGCTCCGGGACTCTCCCACCTACCGAGATGCCCGCTGAACGCGGCGAGCTCGCGGTGCCCATGCGGCTTGACGGTTGGATCGTCCCTCCGGATACTGCCGACCAGCGAAAACGTGGTCGTGGCTCGGCCAGGAGGACCGAGACCATGGCCCAGAGGCTGGGGGCGTCGATGCGCTAACGCCGCCCTCGCAGGCCCGCGGCACTCAACCATCCCACTGGTAAAGTTGGGGCTCACGGCGAGCCAGCGGCCCGCCGGGGGTCACGACCGCTCGGACGTCTATGGCGATAGAGTGCAAGCACACACCCGGGAGAAGAACGCTTGTGAGACAAGGGCAAGTCCTACGGGTCAAAGCTCTTACGATCGAAAAGATCACCGTCGAAAGAGATGGTGAGCACACTACAGTCTCGGTCCGGCGCGTAGCACGCATGACGGTCATGGCCCTCTGAAGATCGGCGATGTTCTCGGCGTGGCGAAAGACTCCGCCCCGAACGGCGACACCCTCGTGAAGATGCCCTGCGGATGTGACCGCATCCTTTTTGCGAACTGACGGAGCCGAAGAATCCGCCGGAGGCCTGATCGGCGTCGAGCGTACCGTCGGAGTTCACCACCCCTTCCAGGGACTCAGCGAACCGGAGGCTCAACCATGCAGAGAGAGCGCCGTATCTCGATCCAGTCGACAATATAGGTGGCACCAGGCTTCGCGCCGTTCAGGATCCTGTCCGCGTAGGTGGCGGACCGGCGGAACATCTTCATGAGGTGGGGTCCGTAGGAGAGCAGACCACCGTCACTCACGAACTCCCTGAACTCGTACATGGCCGGAATGCGATGCTCCACCGCGAAGCGAACAATCCGGCTCCGCTGGCTCAAGATGAGGGGATCCGCAGGCGCACTCATTCATCGCACTCCTTTGGCGAACTCGCTTTCTTGGATGAAGCGCCAGCCTGCGCGCTCCGCAGCGCCACGGTCGTCGCTCGCACCGGAAATGCCGAGGATGTTGCCGACCATCACGTAGTCATGCCCCGGAATGTACTGCCGCAGCTGGCGCAAGAAGTCGTGCTTCTGGATGCCGCATGGCCCCACGAACGAGCAGATGTGGTGCCAGTCCGGATAGTGCAGCGTCACCATCGCCCAATTCCCACAGAGGCCGACGATATGGCCGTGCTCGCGCAGCTTGACGAGATCGAACAGCTTCACAGGACCCTTGCTAACCTCCAGTGTCTCATCCACGTCGAACGCGTACACTACCATAGCGGTTTCCTCCAGCCACAGCGTGTACAGCGACCCTAGCGCGAGGGGCCGCCACAACTGGCCGGTTTTGGGTGTCCACCGAGGTTTTACCTAGTCGAATATGCCGGAGCCCCATTGTTCACTTTCAGAATCTCCAGCTCCAGCATATTCACAGCGGGACCTCGCGCATGGACGGCGCCTGGATCGTGCTCGCCGCGGTAGTTGCGGATCAGTTCAGCCATCTCCGCCGACCGGCGGCTCTCGAAGCTGACTACCCGCAGCCCGTTCAACGCGTGAGGCATGGCACCTGTTAATTAAAACTCCGCGAGCCCGACGAGCACCAGGGTGCCATCCTCGACCCGCCGAAACGCAAAGGGATCCTCGCCCTCCGGATCGGAAGGGAGTCCAGGCCTCACACCTCGATCTCGACGTCGGTGCCGGCGACCCGCACCGGATAGCTCTTGACCTCTCGTCCCGCCGGCGGCCCCATGACAGCCCCGGTTTTGATGTCGAACCTCGCCTCGGAGGAGTTCTGGGGCCGCCATACGTTCGACGATTTCAACGCGGCCGCCACGGCCCTACGGGGGTGGGAGAGAACGTACAACTACGAACGTTTCTCACTCGCGCTGCAGGGGCGCACGCCGGCGGAAAAGCTCGCGGGCGTCCTGCCATCCGCCGCCGCGTGATGACGCCAGTGCTATCGACCACCGATCCAGACCGCGGGACCGAGGTCAATCTTGACGAGACCCAACAGTCACCCCGCTGACCGCTTGACAGTGGCGCCTCACTATTCTCACTTCATGCACGTGAGATCAGTGAAAGTTCCGCGCCTCCCCCTGTTTCAACTGTCCGGGCGGCAGGAGGTCCTCGCCGGCTCGGAGAACGCGCATCGGGTGCTTGGAATCCTCATCGGCCAGGGAGTCCTGCGGCCCGACCCGGGGCCCTGCTTCTTGGATCTCGATCAGGTCGACGTCATCACGAGCAGCTTTCTGCGCGATTGCCTCTTGGAGTACCGCAATCATGCCCGGACCACCGTACCGCACCTCTACCCCGTGATCGCGAATCCCGCGCCCAAGGTGCTCTACGAGATGACCGGATATCTTCAGGACCACGGCGACGCCATCTGGATTTGCCGCCTCGATCGTCACGGATCTGTGAAGGATCCCGAGGTGATCGGAGCGCTCGATCCTATCCAACAGCAGACCCTCGAGCTCGTGCGGCGCTTGGGGACGGCCGATGCCCCCCGCCTTGCAGCGAAGGACCGCAGCGTAGGCCCCACGGCGTGGAATAACAGGCTTGCCGCCCTTGCATCGCGACGCCTTCTGATCGAACGGCGCGCCGGCAAGACCAAGATCTTCAGCCCTGTGTTGGAGGTGAGATGAATGGGCCTCGATCTCATTCGCCGTAAAACCGCATGTCCATCTCGCGGTACATTCGCGCCGCGGTGGTGAGGTGCTCTCGCGCTTGCCCGTGCGCCGGTAGAGCTTGCCGAGGCCGAAGTGGCAGTGGGCGAGCAGCGGGCGCATGCCGAGCTCGTCGGCGAGCGCCATCGCCTGGCGATAGTTGGTTTCAGGAAGTGTGAACGACTTGACTGACGGGACGGTCCGCTCGGTGGACGCCGCCATGCGAGGCGGAATTGCTCCATATGCGTTTCGCACCTCTGCAGAATCGCCGTGCGAAGCGATCTTACCGAGAACTTGGGCAATCTTCTGCGCCGACTCGCCCTGCCCGTCACCATCCAGAGCTGGTCCCTGACGAGCCTGCAGCAGCGGCTCGTCAAGACCGGCGGGCGTCTCGTGCGACATGCCCGGACTTCAGGCTCCAACTGGCCGGGAGCCACTTGACGCAGCGCTTGGTTGGGAAGATCCTCGGCGCATCGAGCGACTCGCGCGGCATCCGACGTGATACGGAGGACCGTATCAGGGATCGGCGGGAAATGGGCAGCGGGAGGCGACTCGGCGGAGGTGTCTCTCGCCAGCACGGTCGGTGTGACCTAACCTGGAAGCACGGTCACACAAGCCCCAGGGTTTCCAGAAGCACCGCCGTCAACGTGTCGGATCGAAAGTCCCGGTTGAGGAGGGCCTGTCGCAATGAAGCCAGAGACTACAACGAAGATTAAGTTTGGAGTTTGGGGCTTTATTTGTGGGGCAGTCATCGCAATGATCATCGGCTTTGCGTGGGGTGGCTGGACAACCTCCGGCACTACCCAAACGATGACCAGAGAGGCGGTCTTGGCGAGTCAGGCGGCGATCTGCGTCGCCCTATTTATGAAGCAACCGGACCATGAGAAGAAACTTAAAGAATTCGGGGAAGTAAGTAGCTGGCAGAGAGCTGAAGTCATTGAAAAAGGTGGCTGGGATAAGATGCCCGGGCAAGAAAAGGCTGGTTATGCTGTGGCGCGAGCATGCGCCGATGGGCTTGATCTTCTTGTCAAGAAATGAGATTGGTACGTGCTCTTTGAGCTTTGCCGCGCACTTCCTGAAGGGCGGCCATGAGGTCATTCCCGGAATTGCTGGCTAAGGCGCTCGCGGAGCGTCGACAGCTCGGAAGCCACCTGGGCAAGGAGCTGAGGAACAAGACGCCGGGCTTTGGTGATCGCCGCAAGGCCATGCTCGAGGACATCGCTACCCTGACGGGGGGCAAGGCTCTCACCGAGGATCTTGGGATCAAGCTCGAGAACGTCAAGCTGGAAGACACGCTCATCGAGGGTGCAGGAAAGAGCTCCGCCGTCGAGGGCCGCATCAAGCAGATCCGGGCCCAGATCGAGGAGACGACGTCGGACTACGACCGCGAGAAGCTGCAGGAGCGGCTGGCCAAGCTGGCCGGCGGGGTGGCGGTCATCAAGGTCGGCGCCGCGACCAAGACGGCGATGAAGGAGAAGAAGGCGCGCGCCGAGGACGCGCTCAACGCAACCCGGGCGGCGGTCGAGGAAGGCATCGTGCCGGGTGGTGGCGTGGCGCTGCTGCGAGCGTCGACGCGATCGACAGCCTGAAGAATCTCGAGGGCGACGAGAAGGTCGGCGCCATGATCGTCAAGCGGGCGCTGGAGGCGCCGATCCGCCAGATCGTCGAGACGGTAAAACTGTCCACGGCGCCGACCCGAGGGTACGACGCGGCGACGATGGACTACGTGGACATGCTGCAGGCGGGCATCATCGACCCGTGGCTTCAAGCGCGGCTCCCCTCGCCTGGTTGGAGCCCTTGACTCGAAGTATCTGCTCACCGGGATGGTGGAGTGTGGCGTGTGCGGCGGCACAATCGTGCAGACCTGGAATGGCCGCAAGCCAGCCTACCGCTGCTGGTACAACCACAGTCGAGGCTCGGCCGTGTGCGCGAACAGTCTCGTGGTGGACATGCACCTGGCCGATGACACCGTCCTTCAGGCGGTTTCCCGCGACGTTCTGGATCCGGAGGTCGTGCGCGAGGCCCTCGACCTCGCCCTGCGCGATTTGGAGCAGCCCGCCACCGCGATCGCGGCACGCGTGGACACTCTGAAGAACGAACTGGCGCGGCTTGAAGTCGAGCTGAAGCGCTATGCGGAGGCGGTCGCGGACGCAGGGCCGCTTGAGACGCTCCTGCAGGCCGTCAAGGGACGCGAGCAGCGCCGTGACACCATCCGCTCAGAGTTGAAGACCCTCACCACGCAGCGACGCGTCGAGCCCCGTGACACATCAGACATTCGGGCCACGGTGGTGAAATACCTCGAGACGTGGCGTGCTATGGCGCACGAAGGCGTCGCCGAGGGTCGTGGTCTCCTGCGTGCGGTTCTGGTCGGCCGCTTCGTCTTCACGCCCGTCATCCCACCACCAGACCTGCCGCCACGGAAAGGACCCGGCCGGAAGCCGCGCTTCATCTACGAGTTGAAGGGGGAGGCGTCACTCTCCGGACTTATCGCGGGGTTAATTTCTGCAAGTTCGGTGGTGGCCCCAACGGGATTCGAACCCGTGTTTGAGTCGCGATCACGTTTTCGCCAAGTCTCTGCAGCTGAAAGTTCCTTAAAACATCGGGTGTCGTGAGCGCTGGTTTCATATCGCCGGCCCGCTTTGAATTGTGGAAGCGACCGCTGACGTTCGAGTTTCTGCTTACTTACTGACCTACCTCACTCAGGGCCGCGCATTCGCCCCTCGGCGTTCCCAGCACGGGTTCGAACTTACATAATTCAAATCCGCGATTCTGTTACTCGTCGATAGGGCGGTCGAACGCGGAAGCAAATTCCTTGGCGCTCTTCGACGTCCCTGCGACGCACGAGCGGTCCAGCCAGCGCTCGCGCCCGGCCCGGTCCGCGCTCAGGAAGCGCACCCATCCCTCGGGCGACGTCTGGATGACGAGATCCGCCTGGGCCTCTCCGCGCTGTCGCGACCATCGCGCGCCGTCGAAGCGCAGGGTGTAGCTGCGGTCGGGCGTAAAGCGAAGCACCCAGCTGACGGGGCGCGCCGGGCGAACCTCGCGGCGCTCGAGCTTGCCGACCTTCCTGAACCTCCGGCACCGGGCGCCGACCAGGTGCTGATCGGTGTCGAGCATGCACCGATCAACATGAACGACGTGTACCTCATCCAAGGTGCATATCCGGTCCGACCGTCGCTGCCGAGCGTCGTCGGCAATGAAGGCGTGGGGCGAGTGCTGGCCGTTGGCAGGGGCGTCGAACATCTCTGAAGGTCGGCGACCGCGTGCTGGTGCCGCTCTACAGTTTCAGCTGGCGCGAGCGACTCCTGGCGCCCGCCGCAAGCCTGTTCTCCCTGCCCGACGCCGATCCGCGCCAGCTCGCGATGCTCGGCATCAATCCGCCGACGGCGGCTCTGCTGCTGGACGAGTCCATCGACCTCAGGCCCGGCGACTGGGTCGCGCAGAATGCCGCCAACTCCGGCGTCGGCCGGTCAGTCATCGCTATGGCCAGGACGCGCGGCCTCAAGACCATCAACATCGTTCGCGGCCGGAGCTCGTTCCCGAGCTCCAAGTCGTCGGCGGTGACCTCGTGGCCGTTGATCAGCCTGGGGCACTCGACAAGATTCGGGCAAGGATCGGCGGCTCCCGGGTGCCGCTCGGCATTGACGGCGTCGCAGGCAAAGCAACCGCAACCATAGCCGGCGTTCTCAGCGAATCCGGGACGCTCCTCGTCTATGCGCTGATGAGCGGCGAGCCGGTCACTATCGCGCCCTTGGACCTGATTGCGAAACGTGTCGTTGTCAAGGGCTTCTTCCTCAACCATCCTGACGTCGAGTTGAAAATACCGAACGCACTGCGCGAGACGGCGCCGCTCGTCGCTTCAGGCGTGATTCGCGTACCTATCGCAGCGACCTATCGGCTCACCGCCTTCCGCGAAGCCGTCGCCCACGTTCAGCGGGGGGGCAAGGTAGTGTTCGACATCGGCGAGTGAGCGGCGCGACGCCGCGCATTACGCGGCGTGGCCGGCGGCCGACAGCCGGCATGAACCGCATGACATGAACCCTACGGTTCCCTAAAAAATTGCCAGCGGGTTCACCGGCGATGCCGTGCCGCGCACGAGGACGAGCGGAGCCACGGCCAGCAGAAACGTCCAGCGCGAGCGCGTGGCACAGGCCTCGGCGAGCGCGTCCAGGGCGCAGTTGTCGAGCAGATGGATACCCATGGCGACGATCGTGACCGCGTGGATCGGCAGGATCTTCTCGTAGCCGCTGGGCATGACGTCACTCGCCCCGTCCGAGCCCAAGGCCGCGACTTTGCGGGCGTGCAGCCACGGCAGGCAGGCCGCACCGAGTCCGGCCAGGCCTTCTTTGAACGAGTCCCGCGGTCCCTTCGCCTTCTCCAGTGCGTGCCGACCCGTACGGACAAACAGCACGTCGCCTTCTTCCACCCGAAAGCCGCCGGCCTGTTCCGCGGCCTCCAAGTCCGCCGGGGAGATCGCCTCGCCCGGCTCCAGCCACTCGCGGCCTTTGAGGTGGGGCACATCGATCAGCACCCCGCGTGAGACGATCCCGTCCTTGAGCGCATCGATGGCACCGTTGCGCGCGCCCAGGGGGGTCACGTCGCTGGCCGAATAGCCGTTGTACATCTTGCCCTGATTGAATACGTGGCAGAGCGCATCGAGATGGGTGTTAGCGATGCCGTGGGGGGAGATCGCAAAGTAGTCGGCGCTGTACGGCAGCGGCACCATCTCCGTTTCCCCCGGCGCACCGGTCTGGATCATGAGATGCGTCACCGGCGTTGGGTTATCCGGACTTGGTTGGGTGGCCAGGGGCAAAGACATGGAGACAGAGACGCCTTCGCGAACGAGCGCCGCGGCCTGTGCCCGCTTCGCCGGGGTGATGTAGTTGAGCGCGCCGAGCTGGTCATTCGGCCCCCACTTGCCCCAGTTGCTCAGGGTGGTGAAGAATTCTCTGACCTGGGCCTCGGTGAGATCGCTGTTGACCGGCATGATGGTCCTCCTTTTCTCTCGCTATGAGTGCGTACACGGTGCGGAAAAAACCTAGCATTGGCCGCCGGAGGCCAAAATGATCTCCCCCGTCAGCCAACCAGACTCGTCGGAGGCCAGGAAGACTGCGATAGGCGCGATGTCCGAGGGTTGCCCGATGCGGCCGAGGGGCGTCATGGCAATCATTTGCTTCTCGTAGTCACTGCCGACTCCAATCACGCCGGCCGCGCGAGCGCCCTCGGTTTCCGTCGCGCCGGGATTGATTGAGTTCACTCGAATCTGTCTCGCCCCCAACTCCTTTGCGAGCACGCGTGTGATCGCGTCGAGAGCACCCTTGGTTGCCGTGTAGACCGACAGGTTGGGCGGGTTCACTTGCGACGCCATCGAGCCGATGTTGATGATGCTGCCACCCCGCGGCCCGAAGTACTTGACGGCCTCACGGATCATCAGAAGCGGACCGAGGACGTTCGTGTTGAACTCCCGATGGAATTCTTCCTCGGTCATCGTCGCTATTGACCCGAACCTGTAGACCGCGGCATTGTTCACGAGCACGTCCAACGCGCCGTAGGCCGCCTTGGTCTCGACGAACAGCCGTGCCACGTCGGCTGACTTGGAGACGTCGCCAGGGACCAGGATTGCCCGGCCGCCAGAGGCGGTGATCGCCGCGACCACAGCTGCCGCGCTGCTCCTGTCGGAAGCGTAATTCACCGCGACCGACGCCCCGGCCGCGGCCAACCCCTTGGCGATTCCCGCCCCGATACCCTTGGACGCCCCGGTTACCAGAGCCACTTTGCCTTCCAATCTCGACATGGTTCGACCTCCTCTGACCCTGGAACGATATGAAGCCGAGCTCACGGCTCGAGCGATCGGATCGTGATCGCGACGATGCGGTTGCGGTCGAGGACACCGATGACCAAGACGCGGTCGCCGTGCGCCAGCCGCTGGTACTCGTCCTGTGGCACTTCCGTCAGATCGACGCGGACGGCGACACCATCGTCCGTGGTCACCACCATGGTCCCGCCGGCGATCCAGGACACGCGGCCCGGCAATCGAACACCCGCCCCCTCCGCCGGCACATGGCCTGGAATCGCAATCGAGAGCACGAGCGCCACGGCGATCGCAGGGAGCAGCCGGCGAAGCACGGGGGATCGCATCGTCAATGCACGCTCACCGCGCCGCTCGCGCGCGGGTCGTTCCGCTGCAGCGTGAAAGCGAGGACGAACATCAGCGCCGCGCCGATGGCGAGCAGCCAGAACGTGTCGATGTAGGCCAGCGCCTGCGCCTGCTGCTGCACCATCTCGTAGAAGCGCGCGTACGCCTGGCGCTGCGCCTCCCAGGTGCCGAGGCCGGCCGCGGCGAGGCGATGCACCATGTCATTCAGCTGCGCTTGAAACGAGGGATTGTCGGTCGCCAGGCGCGAGACCAGGTGGACCTGGTGGAATTGCGACTGCCGTGCGATCAGCGTCGTGACGATCGACGTTCCCACGCCGCTGCCGATGTTGCGCATGAAGTTGACGAGCCCGGCCACGGTGTTGTTCTTCTCGGCGGGGACGCCGATGTACACCGCGGTCGTGGTCGGGATGAAGATGAAGGGGATCGGGACGAACTGCAAAACGCGCAGCCAGGTAACTGACTGAAAGCTCACCGCGAGATCGAGCTGCTGAGTCGACAGGTACATGGTGCCGGCGAGCAGGACCCAGCCGAACGCGACCAGATAGCGCGTTTGGAAGACGGTGACCAGTCGGCCAACGATCGGCATCTCGACGAGCAGGAAGAGCGCGCCGACCGACAGCACCATCCCGGCCTTCTGCGCGGTGTACCCCATCAGGGTCTGGAGGAACTGGGGAACCAGGACGGTGGTCGCGAAACTGTTGGCGCCGACCAGGAACATCATCAGATTGGCCGTCGCGAAGTTGCGGTTCGTAAACAGCCGGACATCGATGAGGGGATCGCGACGGAACCACTCGTAGATCACGAGCGCGGGGAGGCACACGCCAGCCACGACCGCGAGCGTCGTGATGAACCGCGAGCCGAACCAGTCGTCCTCCTGCCCCTTGTCCAGCATGATCTGCAGCGCGCCGACCCCGAGCGTGAGTAGGGCGAATCCGATGTAGTCGACCCGCATCCCAGTCTTGCCGCGCTCGGTCAGATACGGCGGGTCCTGCACGAGCCGGAACACGAGCGCGAGCGCGAGCAAGCCGACTGGCAGGTTGATCCAGAAGATCCAGCGCCACGAATAGTTGTCGGTGATCCACCCGCCCAGCGTCGGTCCGAGGGCCGGTGCGCACACGGCGGTGACACCGTACACCGAGAACGCCAGGCCGCGGCGCTCGAGCGGAAAGCTATCGGCCAGGATCGCCTGCACCATCGGCTGGAGCCCACCGCCGAACGCGCCCTGCAGCACCCGGGCGGCGAGCAGCACGCCGAGGCTCGGCGACATGGCGCAGAAGACCGAGCCCAGTGTGAACAGCGCAATGCACAGCATGAAGAAGCGCTTGCGGCCGAACAGCTCGACCAGCCAGCCGCTGATGGGGAGCACGATCGCATTGGAAACGAGGTACGTGGTCAGCACCCACGTACTCTCGCTGTTACTGGCGCCGAGGTCGCCGGCGATGTGGGGCAGCGCCACGTTCGCGATGCTGGTGTCGAGGACTTCCATGAACGCGGCCAGCGAGACGACCACGGCGATCACCCAGGGGTTCACAGCCGGACGCCACGGCTCCGGTACGGCACTCATCGTACGCGCGCTTCGAGGAGCCACTCGGCCACGTCGAGCAGGAAGACCTTCTCGACCTGCTCGTGCTTGCGGTGAAGTTCCCAGTAGAGCCGTGCGATCGCTTCCGGCGTTGCGCCCGACTGACGGCCGATGCGGGCGCCGATAGCCACGACGCCGACCTGTACCCCTCTGGAAGCGACCGCGGCATGCAGCGCATGGGCCCAGTTCCGGAGCCAGGCCATCGCCGCACCGGCGTTGGCGAACATCGGCAGTGGATACAGCGCCGCGGCGCCCGTGGTGAAGATGATCGTCCCCGAGCCCCTGGCGAGCATGTCGGGTAAGACCTGGTTCACCGCCGCGAGAGCGCCGTGCACATAGACATCGATCTGGAGCTGAACGTTTTCGTGAGTCAGTTCGGTCGCCGATACCCGTGCAGGCATCGCGTCGGGCGGCGAGAATTCGAGAACGTCGATGTGCCCGAGCCGCTGCTTCACCTCCGTCAGGCCGGAAGCGATCGACGCGTGGTCCAGCACATCGGCGCGGACGGCAGTCGCGACGATACCGTCGTCGATGAGGTCGGCCACGATCGGGTCCAGCTCGAGGGGGCTGCGCGACATGAGCGCGACCCTGAAGCCGTTCGCACCGAACGTCTTCGCGATCGCACGGCTTATTCCACCGGGGCCTGCACCGAGGATGGCGATGACCGGCACGGACTCATGCTTGAGCGGCGGAAAAACGTTGGCGCTCATCGCACACGCACCTCGGGCACCGCCGACATGCCCGGGCCCAGGACATGCTGTGGATCGAGCACCTCGTCGATGACGATCTTCACCGGCACGCGCTGAACGACCTTCACGTAGTTGCCCGTCGCGTTTTCAGGCGGCAGCAGGCTGAACGCGGCGCCGGAGCCGGACTGGATACTGTCCACGTGTCCCTCGAAGACGCGGTCGGGATATGCGTCGACGGTCACCTTCGCCGGTTGGCCGGGTCGCATGTGGCGTAGCTGGGTTTCCTTGAAATTCGCCACGACCCACACGCGGTCGGGGACGATCGAGAACAGCGTCTGGCCCACCTGCACGTAGGCGCCCGGCTCGACGCTCTTGCGCGTAATACGCCCGGAGTCCGGCGCATACAGCTTCGTGTACGACAGCTGAAGCTCGGCTTGATGGACCGCTGCCTCGCCCTGTGCGATCTGGGCGGCGAGCTGATCGGCCTGGGCGCGGGTCTGCGCAATCTGATCGGGCGCGGCCTGCGCGCTCGCGAGCCGTGCGTGCTCCTGCGCCAGCTCTGCCTCTCGCTGTCGCAGCGTATCGGCGGCGGCCTGTTGAGCGCGACGCGCGGCGTCCAGGTCCGCCGCGGCCTTGTCCGTCGTCGCCACGGCGTTGTCACGCTCCTGGCGCGAGACGGCGCCGTACCTCAACAGATTCTCGTAGCGCTGCACATCTGCGGCCGCCCGCGTCGCCTCGGCTTCTGCGGCGGCGACCTGCGCGCGCGCCTGTTCCAGGCGACTGCGCGCGGCGTCGACCTGACGCTCCGCGGTCAGCACGGCGGCCTCGGCTTGCTGCACGCCAGCGCCGGCCGTTCGCTCCACGACGCGAGTGTTCATGAGCGCCGCGCGGTGCTGCTGCACTGCCGCCCTGAGGTTGGCCCGCGCCTGCTCGAGGCGTTCCTGGAAGTCCCTTGGGTCGAGCTCCACGAGCAGATC
>QHTB01000014.1 GCA_003220615.1 Candidatus Rokuibacteriota bacterium | reverse complement strand
TCCCAGATGGCCTCGAGCGCCCGGTGGAACGCGAACTGCTCCATCGCTCGCTCGACTCGCTGGCGAGCGTCGTCCGCCGTCGTCCGGACCTCACGCTCGGCCTCGAGAACCGCCAACTGGGGATTGTCGGTCGGCTCGGCCTTGGCCAGCAGCGTCGTCGCCCGCGAGACCAGGTTGCCGAGATCGTTGGCCAGATCCGCGTTCAACCGGCCGACGAGCGCTTCCTCCGAGAAGTCGGCGTCGAGGCCGAACGTCATCTCTCGCATGAGGAAGTAGCGGAAGGCGTCGTGGCCGTACTTGTCGGTCAGGGCCAGCGCCTCCACCACGTTGCCGATGGACTTCGACATCTTGCCGCCGCCGATGTTCCAGTAGCCGTGGACGTCGAGGTGTCGGAAGACGTCGAGGCCGACCGCCTTGAGCATGCACGGCCAGTAGATGGCGTGGGGCTTCAGGATGTCCTTGCCGATCAGGTGCTCGACGTGCGGCCAGTAGCGCTTGAACGTGTCGCCGCCCGGCTGGCCGAGCGCCGACACGTAGTTGATGAGCGCGTCGAACCATACGTAGGTGACGTACTTGTCGTCGAACGGCAGCGGGATTCCCCACTCGAGCCGCGTCCGAGGCCGGCTGATCGACAAGTCCTGCAACGGATCGCGCAGGAATCCCAGGATCTCGTTGCGATAGCGCTCGGGCCGGATCAGATCGGGACGCGCGTTGATGTAGTCGATCAGCCAGCCCTGGTACTTCGACATCTTGAAGAAGTAGTTCTCCTCCTCGATCCAGGTCAGCGGCGTCTGGTGATCGGGGCACTTGCCGTCGACGATCTCCTTCTCGGTGTAGAACCGCTCGCAGCCGAAGCAATAGTTCCCGCCGTACTTGCCGAGGTAGATCTCGCCGGCGTCCCACAGCGCCTGGAGGATCTGCTGCACGACCGTCTTGTGCCGCTCCTCGGTGGTGCGGATGAAGTCGTCGTTGCTGATCCCCAGCCGCTGCCACGTCTCGCGGAACTTGGCGGAGATGCCGTCGGTATAGGCCCGGGGCTTCACGCCCGCCTTGGCTGCGGCCTGGGCGATCTTGTCGCCGTGCTCGTCGGTGCCGGTCAGGAAGCGCACGTCGTCGCCAGCCAGCCGGTGATAGCGGGCCATCGCGTCGGCGACGATCGTCGTGTAGGCGTGCCCCAGGTGGGGCGTCGCGTTCACGTAGTAGATCGGGGTGGTGAGATAGAAGACGCGGTCGGCCGGGCTCACTTCTCGAGCTGGGCCTTGATGTGCGATCGCCCCTCCCACGTCACCTGGTCGATCGGCACCTCGGCCTCGGTGCCGTCGGGGAAGCCGACGATGACGCTCTGTTTCAGCACCCGCAGAGAGCGGATCTTGCCGTTCATGCAGCCGCCGCCACCGCAGCTCGCCTGACAGGGCGTGTTGACGCGGGGCAGACGCGCGCGCAGCTCCTCGTAGAGCGAGAACTCGTAGAGCAAGCAGCACTTGAGCCGGCCGCAATTCCCGAGCAGCCTGTTGTCGGTGAGCGGCATGTCCTGGGTCTTCGCCATCTTGACGGAGATCGGCTCGAACTTGCGGAGGTAGGACGAGCAGCAGAGCTGCCGGCCGCACGGTCCGATCCCGTCCATGACCTTGGTGACGTCGCGAGCCCCGATCTGACGCATCTCGACGCGCGCGCGGAACTCGCGGGCGAGGTCGCGCACGAGATCGCGGAAGTCCACGCGCTCCTCGGCGTTGAAGTAGACGGTGGTGCGCCGGGCCCCCGGCGTGAACTCGACGTCCACCACCTTGATGGCGAGCCGGTGGTCGCGGGCCTTGTGTTCGCAGGTGACGATGGCGCGCTTCTCGCGCTCCCGGCGCTCGCGCCACTCGTGGGCTTCCGCCTCGGTTGCCAGGCGCAGCACGCGCGGAAACGGCCGGTCGCGCTTGAAGTCCGGCAACAGCCGCCGGGGCCGACGCACCTCGCCCACCGTCTGGCCACCCTCCATGCTCACGATCACGAGGTCGCCCACGTGCAGCTCGAGATCCTCGGCGACCAGGTAGTCCTCGGCCTTGGCCACCTCGCGCAGGCGGACGCCGACGAGATACTCGACGGCCGCGGCCTCGGGATCGCTCATCGTCCTCTCCTCAGTTCATGCGCAGCGCCAGCCGGCTCAGCAGTACCTCGAGCGTGAGCCGCGGCGTGACGTTCACGGCCAGGGCTTCGCGCGCCTCGCGGCACATCGCGAGGCCCGTCCAAAGATCATCCCACGACCAGGCCTCCGCTTCGCGTGTGCTGGAATCGGCGTCACCCGTAAGGTGGGCGGCCCCGCACTTGGCCAGCACCAGATCGCGGCAGAGCCACCAGTACGCGTCTACCACCCGCTCGGCGCGCTCGCGGTCGCGATCGAACGACCCGGCCCGGCGAAACAGGGCTTCGACGCCCTTGGCCCGCACATCGGCGAGGATGTCGAGCGCCTCGTCACGCTCGGCGGTGGCGCGCTCGTCGCGGCGGGGTGCGAACCGCACGATCTGGCAGCGCGAGAGCACCGTGGCCGGCACCGCGCGCGGGCGCTCGAGCACCAGGATCAGGACCGTGCGCGCCGGCGGCTCCTCCAGCGTCTTGAGGAACGCCTGAGGGGCCTCACCCGTCATGCGGTCGGCATCGTCCAGGATGAACACCTTGTGCTGGGCCAGCGCCGGACGGAGCGACGCCTGGCGCTCGAGCTCGCGGATGGCGCCGATCCGAATGGCCTTCGGACCCTTGGGATTGCTCTCGGGCGGCGTGGGAACGATCAGGTGGATATCGGGATGAGGCCCGGAGCGGGCCAGCCCGCACAGCGCCTGGGCGAAGGCGAGCGCCGTCGTCGTCCGGCCGCTGCCGGCGGGGCCGATGAAGGCGTAGGCGTGAGCCACACGATCGGCGGCCAACGCGCGGCGCAACAGCTCGACGGCGCGCGGCTGGCCTTCGATGGCCTCAAGCGCCACGCAGGAACTCCTCGACGACGGTGGCCACGTCGGCGGCCACGGCCTCGACCGGGCGCCCCGCGCGGATCAGGCGCACGCGCTTGGGCTCGGCGCGCAGGATCTCCAGATAGCCGCGTCGCACCCGACGGTGGAACGCGAGCGTCTCGCGCTCGAAGCGGTCGAGGCGGCGCCGATCGATGCGCCGCAAGCCGGCCGCGGGCGGCAGATCGAAGAGCAACGTCAGATCGGGAAGCACGCCCCCGGTCGCCCGCAGATTCAGCTCGCGAACCAGGTCGTGATCCACGCCGCGGCCGTAGCCCTGATAGGCGAGCGTGGCGTCGGCGTACCGGTCGCAGAGGACGACGCGGCCTCGCTGGAGCCACGGCCGGACCTTCTCGTTGACGTGCTGCTGGCGGGCCGCCATGAAGAGGAAGACTTCCGCGAGCGGCGTGGGATGGGCGCGCGGCAGCTCGAACAACTGCCGGACGGCCTGGCCGAGCTCGGTGCCGTCCGGCTCGGCCGTCTGCTCGACACGATAACCCTGGCGCTTGAGGGAGCGCTGCAGCCGGGCGATCTGGGTGGACTTTCCCGACCCCTCGACGCCCTCGAACGTGATCAGCACTCCCCGCACGCCACCAGCCTCCAGCTCATGCAATACGCCACTCTAGCACGCGGACTAGGGGCGACCAACGCGACGAGGGCTGTGGTAGAGTCGCGGACGGTCTGCCGATGCAGTGCACCCGGACACCCTGACGACCGTCGTCGCGACTCTGAGGAGATCACCATGAAACGTCGAATCGCCATCGCCGCTGTCCTCGTCGTCCTCGTGGCCGCCGGCGCCGTCTTCGCCGAGGTGTGTCTGTCGCCGTACGTCAAGCGCCTCGCCGGCCCCGAGAAATTCCTCTACATCTCCGCCGTCGACGCGGACGGGCGGGACAACGATTTCCTGGCGGTGGTCGACGTCAGCCTGCCCTCACCGACGTATGGCCGCGTGGTGAACACGCTGAGCCTCGGCTCGGCTGGCAACGAGCCACACCACATGGGCTGGAGCGACGACCGGACGAAGATCTGGGTCGGGACCCTCCTCTCCAAGAAACTGTTCATCGTCGACGTCGCCGCCGATCCGAGCCGGCCGACGATCGTCAAGACCATCGAGGACATCTCGGCGGTCACCGGCCTGCACGGGCCGCACACCTACTACGCGCTCCCCGGACGGATGCTCCTGACCTTCCTGTCGTCGGCCGACGGCAATCCACCGGGCGGCATGGCCGAGTTCACCAACGACGGCGAGCTCGTCCGGGTGATCAAGAACCCCGCGGACTCTCCCTACGCCTACGACGTCGCCGTGAAGCCGGACGTGAACCGGATGATCACGTCGAGCTTCACGCCGCTCCGGAACTACCGGAAGCCGCTCCCCCAGTGGGACATGAAGGACGGCGGCAACACGCTGCTCGTCTGGGACTTCAAGGAGCGCAAGGTGATCCAGACCCTCACGACCGATCCGGTGCCGCTCGAGGTCCGCTGGAGCGTCAGGCCTGGAAAGGCCCACGGCTGGACGAACTCGGCGCTCGGCGACTCGATCTGGTTCTTCGCCCAGGGCAAGGACGGGAAGTTCGCCACGAAGAAGGTCGCCGATCTGGGCAAGGGCTGCCTGCCCGCGGATCTCCGCCAGTCGCCCGACGACCGCTATCTCTACGTCTCCTGCTTCATGAAGAGCGAGATCCAGGCGTGGGACGTGTCGACGCCCGACCGCCCGCGACTTCACGACACGGTGGTGGCCGGCGTGTCGCCGAACATGATGCACGTCACCGGCGACGGCAAGCGCATGTACGTCACCAACTCACTGCTGTCGACCATGGACTACTCGGAGAAGTTCTGGGTCCGTCTCGTGCACATCGGCCCCGACGGCCGGCTCAAGGTCGATCCGTTCTTCGACGTGGACTTCACGAAATTTCCGAGCGGCGCCGCGCGCGCTCACGACATGCTGCTGAACTGAGATGGGCCGTCGCCAGCTCGGGGCTCTGGCCGCGGCGCTGCTCGTCGGCGCAGCTCCCGCCGCCTGGGGGCACCAGCCGTCGCCGGCTGCGTCGCCGGGCGGGCGACTGACGACCGCGCCAAGTCTGGCGGTGATCCGGCCCGCTCCCGACTTTGCGCTGCCGGACGTCGCCGGCGCCGACGTCAAGCTGTCGGAGCTGCGTGGCAGCATCGTGCTGCTCTCCTTCATCTATACGTCGTGCACCGCAGCATGCCCGCTCCTCACCCAGCGCATGGCCGTGCTCCAGGGCCGGCTCACCGAAGCCAGGCTCTTGCCCGGAGAGGTGATGCTGCTCTCCGTCACCGTCGATCCCGAGCGTGACTCGGCCGCCGTGCTCGGCCGCTACGCTCAGGCCTTCACGGCCAGTCCCCGCGGCTGGCGCTTCCTGCGTTCCGAGCCCGATCGCCTGGGCCCAGTGCTGACACGCTACGACGAGTGGACGAAACGGTTGCCCAACGGCGACATCGACCATCCGGCGCGGCTCTACCTGATCGACCGCGCCGGCCGGATCCGCGAGATCTACAGCCTTGGCCTGTTCGACGAGCGCCAGGCGTTCCTGGACATCCAGGCGCTGCTGCGCGAGCCGCGGTGAGCCGAGACTGACGGGAGCGTTCGTGCTCGATCTCTCGGTGGTCATCCCCGTGTACAACGAGGAAGAGAACCTCGCACCGCTGTGGGCCGAGCTCCGCCCGGTACTGGAAGGCCTGGGCCTCGACTTCGAGGTCGTCTTCGTCGACGACGGCAGCCAGGACAGGAGCGCCGAGATCGTCCGCCGGCTCCGTGAAGGTGATACCCGCGTGCGGCTCGTCAGCCTCAAGGCCAACGCGGGCGAGACCGCGGCCACCGACGCGGGCTTCAAGGCCGCGCGCGGGCGGATGGTCGTGACGATGGACGCCGACCTGCAGAACGACCCCGCGGACATCCCGCGCCTGCTCGCCCGGCTCGATCAGTGGGACGCAGTCTGCGGATGGCGGGCGAACCGAGCGGCCGGTGATTCGCTCGTCCGCCGTCTCTCCTCGCGCCTGGGCAACGGCGTTCGGAACTGGGTGAGCGACGAGACCATCGAGGACAGCGGCTGTACCTTTCGCGCCTTCCGTCGTGAGTGCGTGCGTGGGCTGACGCTCTACCGTGGCTTCCACCGGTTCATCCCGACCCTGCTGCGGTTGCGCGGCTACCGGGTCGTGGAGCTGCCGGTGGGCCACCGGCCCCGGCGCTTCGGGCGGTCCAAGTACGGCGTCATGAACCGCGCCTTCGTGACGATCGTCGACGTCCTGGTCGTCCGCTGGATGAAGTCACGCCGGCTTGGCTACGAGGTGACCGAGGATCTCGGGGGCGAGCCGCGGAGCGAGTAAGGCGCGGGCTCAGAGGCCGTGGATCGGGAAGATCAGGCGCTGGATCGCGTCCACCTGGCGATCGACGTATTCCTGCACGCGGGCGCGCCGGTCGTCGTCGAGACGCGCGGGCGGATCCCAGAGTGACCCCATGCGGAGATGGAGCCGCCGGGCGTAGTCGACGAAGTCAGCCGGCAGATCGGCGTTGACCTCGACGCCGTTCATCACCGCCCACGCCGCCGTCCACGCCCGCGCCACGTTGCCGATGTCGTAGCCCCCGCCACCGAGGGCGACGACGCGAGGTGCAAACTCCGTGATGCGAGCCACGGCCCGAGCGAAACCCTGGACGTCGAGCGCCAGATGCGTAAGCGGATCGGTCCGATGTGAATCGATGCCGAGCTGCATGACGATCACGTCCGGCTTGAAGGCCGTCAGCAGTCGAGGCACGACCGCCTCGAACGCCGGCAGATAGATGCTCGAATCGGTGAGCACGTCGAGCGGCAGGTTCACCGAGAACCCACGGCCCGCGCCTTCCCCCATCTCCTCCACGAAGCCCGTGCCGGGGAACAACCGGTCACCACGCTCGTGGGTCGAGATCGTGAGCACGTTGCGATCGGCGTAAAACGCATTCTGCACGCCGTCGCCGTGATGGGCGTCGATGTCGACGTAGGCCACGCGCAGCCCCCGCGCACGCAGGTGGAGGATCGCCAGCACGGCGTCGTTGACGTAGCAGAAGCCCGAGGCGCGGTCGGGCATCGCGTGGTGCAGGCCGCCGGCGAAGTGGAACGCGCGCGTGACCTCGCCGCCGGCGACCAGTCGCGCGGCGAGCAGTGAGCCGCCAGCGGCCAGCCGCGCGGCGTCCCACAGCCCGGGGAAGATCGGGTTGTCGCCGGGGCCAAGGCCATAGCGACAGACCACCGCCGCCGACGCCGCGCCGGTGTTGGCCGCCTTGAGCACGTTCAGGTACTCCTCGGTGTGGAACGTGAGGAGCGCGGCCTCCTCGGCCGGCTCTGGCGATCTCACGGCGCTCCCGGCGAGCGCCGTCAGTCCGTAGGCCTCCATGAGGCGCCACGTCAGACCGAGGCGCTCCATGCGCAGCGGGTGCTCCGGGCCGTAATCGAACCGCGCCCACTGATCGGAGTGGACCAGGGCCGTTTTCACTGTCACGGGGTCCGCGAGGCCGGCTTGGGCCGTGGGTGGCCTGTTCTCGGTGCTGATGGCTGCGTGCGCTTCCAGTGTCCCGACTTCCCGCCCGATTTCTCGAGCAGGGCGACGCGCTCGATCGTCACGCCCTTCTCGACGGCCTTCACCATGTCGTAGACCGCGAGCGCGGCGATGCTCGCCGCCATCAACGCCTCCATCTCGACGCCGGTCTTGTCCACGGTCCGTACGCGCGCCTCGATCGTGAGCACACCGCGGTCATCGTCGCTGAACGTCACATCGATGCCGGTGAGACGAAGCGGGTGACAGAGCGGGATCAGCTCGTGGGTTCGCTTGGCGGCCAGGATACCGGCGGTACGAGCGACGCCTAGCACGTCGCCCTTGGGCGCGTTGCCGGCGCGAACGATCTGGAGGGTCTTGGGCGACATGCGCAGGATGGCGGAGGCGACCGCTTCCCGGGCTGTCTCGGGTTTGGCGGAGACGTCCACCATGCGGGCGTCGCCGCGGGGCGAGAGGTGACTGAGACCGCGGCGCCCCGCTGTTCCGGCGCGCCGCGGCATCGTGACCGACCTAGAGTGTCCGGTCCGGCGTCAGGCCGTGACGCGCGCGTGCCGGAGGATACTCTCCATGCGGTCTTTGGCCATGAGCTTGAGCTTCTTGAGCTCGGTGATCCGCCACTGTTGTTCTGCCGAGAGCGGGGAGACCCCCTTGAGTGTCTCGAGCTCGCGATCGCAGTGCTGATGCTCGTCGCGAAGGCGGCGAAACTCCTCGTTCTCGGCGATCAATCGGTCAATGAGGCTCTCCTGGGTCATGCATGGCCTCCGTGCGGTGGGCGGGACCGGTGTAAAACAAGCAAAGCCAGCGTCCCGGTGGGCGCTGGCTTCGTGATGGCCTTCATCAATAACGCTACCCCCGTCCGATGCTCCTGGTTGCGGGTGACTGTTTATAGCCTCCGACCCGCGTGAGTGTCAAGAAAGCCTCACGAGGTAGCGGTGCGGATCAAATGGACCGCGCTCGCCTTGAAGATGGCGGTCACGGCGCGGCCCTCGGCGAGTCCCAGCTCCTCGACCGAGCGGCGGGTGAGCGCGGCGACCAGCGGAAACCCGACGTCGACGACCACGCGCACCTGGGGCGCCGAGGGCGTGATCCGCGAGACGGTACCGGCCAGGTGGTTGCGCGCGCTCGAGAGCACCGGACTCTCCGGCGCCTGGGTCAGCGTGACGTCCTCGGGCCTGATGCAGATTCGCACGCGCTCGCCGGGATGGGCCGGCACCGCCACCTCCAGCTTGCGCCCCGCCACGTCGACCAGGGTGACGCCATCCTGGACGGAGCTCACCTCGCCCGACACGATCGTCTCCACCCCGACGAAGCGCGCCACGTCTTCGGCCGCCGGCGACTGGAAGACGGTCGCGGTGTCTCCCACCTGGCGGAGCCGGCCAGCGAGCAGCACCGCCACCCGGTCGGCGAGGGTCATCGCCTCCGCCCGGTCGTGGGTCACCAGCACGGTGGCCACACGATCGGCCGCGAGGATCCCGGCCAGCTCCGGGATCAGCGCTGACCGCGTCGGCTCGTCGAGCGCGGCGAACGGCTCGTCGAGCAGCAGCAGCTCCGGCTCCAGCACGAGCGCGCGCGCCAGCGCGACGCGCTGGGCTTCGCCGCCCGACAGCGAGCGGGCCTGCCGGCCAGCGAGGTCCGCGATCCCGAACCGCTCGAGCCACCGCGTCACGCGGGTCCGGCGCGCGTCGGCGGGGACACCACGGAAGCGCAGCCCCAATCCAACGTTGGCGGTCACGGTCGTGTCGGCGAGGAGCGCTTGCTGGAACACCGTCGCCATCGTCCGGCGCTCTGCCAGCGCCGTCGCCGCGGACACGATATGGCCGTGAACCCTCACCTCGCCTCGATCCGGAGACTCCAGGAGCCCGATGACCCGCAGCAGCGTGGACTTGCCACTGCCGTTGGGCCCGATCACCGCGAGCACCTGTCCCGCCTCGATCGTGAGCTCGGGCACGTCGAGGACGAAGCCCGGCGTGCGCTCGAGTCGGATGCCGGTGAGCGCGACGATCGGCGCACCCGCACGGCGTGTCACGCGGGCAGGACCTGGATCGATCCTCGATGGATGGAGAGTTGCCAGTGCCGGTCGCGGTCGATCTCGAGGATCTCGTACACGAGACGCGGAACCTCGACCTCGAGGTCGTACTCCCCCTGCGCCGGCTCCCCCGGCTCGTCGAGTCGGATCATGAGCGCCACGGTGGTGCCGAAGTCGGCCTCGGCCACCACGCGGCCAGACATCAAATTCATGTGATGCCCCGGGTCCGGCGCGCCTCGGTCCTTCCGGATCAGCCGGACGTACTCGGGACGGATGAAGAAGGCAATCGGAGCCTCAGACGACGGCAGGTACGCTTGGGTCGGCGAGTTCACCGCTTCCATCGTGAGACCACGCCATCGGAGCTGGATGCGGTCGGGCGACGCCTTGATCACCGTGCCGTGCAGGATGTTGCGGATGCCCATGATTCGCGCCACCGCTTCCGACGCGGGCTGCCACAAGAGCTCCGAGCGTGGCGCCGACTGGATGACGCGTCCGGCCTCGTAGACGACGATGCGATCACCCAGGCGATAGGCCTCGGCGAAATCGTGGGTGACCAGCACCGCGGGCACGCCACATTGCAGCAGCGTCGAGCGCAGCTCGTCGCGCAGCGTGGCGCGCGTCGGCAGGTCGAGCGCGGAGAGCGGCTCGTCGAGCAGGAGGAGGGCGGGATCGATGGCGAGCGCCCGCCCCAGCGCCACGCGCTGGCGCTGGCCGCCGGAGAGCTCACGCGGGTACCGGCCCTCGAGCCCGCTGAGGCCGAGGCGCGCGATGATGGCACCGGTTCGCGCGTGTCGTTCGGCCCGCGACCGGTTTCGGAGGCCGAAGCCCACGTTGTCGGCGACGGTCAGATGAGGGAACAGGGCGTACCCCTGGAACACGTAGCCGATCCGTCGTGACTGCGAGGACAGGTCGACCCCGGCCCGCGCGTCGAAGAACACGCGATCGTCCACGACGATGCGGCCGTCGTCGGGGCGCAAGAGCCCGGCCAGACACTGGAGCGTGAGCGTCTTGCCAGCCCCCGACGGGGCGAAGAGCGCGACGACGTTTTCCCGGGCCTCCCAGCGCGCGTCGAGCATAAAGCCCGGCAACCGCTTGACGATGCTGACGTCGAGGCGCGCCATCTCAGGCGGCGCGGGCGCCGAGCCGGCCGGCCACGACCAGCACGATGCACGAGAGCGCGGTGAGCAGGCCGACCAGGAGGAGGGCGTCGCCCGTCTCCCCCGTCTGCACCGCGCTGTAGATGGCGAGCGGCACCGTCGCCGTCTTCCCCGGGATGTTGCCGGCCAGCATCAGCGTCGCCCCGAATTCGCCGAGGGCCCGCGCGAAGGCGAGCACGAGCCCGGCCAGAATCCCGTTGCGCGCCAGCGGCAGCGTCACCTCGAGCGCCGTGCGCCACTCGGGGCGGCCCAGCGTGTACGCCGCGCGCTCGAGGTCACGATCCACCGATTCGATGGCGGCGCGCGCGGTGCGCACGAGCAGCGGCAACGCCATGACCGTCGCCGCGATGACGGCCGCGTACCACGTGAAGGCGACCGTCCATCCCGTCGCCGCGTAGAGCGGCGATCCCAGCCAACCGCGGCGGCCGAGCAGCACGATCAAGTAGTAGCCGGTCACCGTCGGCGGCAGGACGAGCGGGAGCGTCACGAGCAGATCCACCAGCGTCTGCCCGCGGAACCGCCGGCGGGCGAGTACGTATGCGAGGGGAATGCCGAAGACCGCGTTCAGGAGCGTCGCCAGGCAGGCCACGCGCAGCGACAGGGCCAGCGCGCTCGTGGCCTCCGGCGTCACGGCGTGCTCAGTCCTTGGCGACCATCACGTCGGATGCTTTGATGACGGCGTAGGCGGTGTCGCCGCAGGTGAGCTTCAGGTCGTCGACCGCCTCGTTCGTGATGGACGCCGTGATGACGGTGCCACCGCCGACGTCGATCCGCACGTGGGCTGTCGTCGTACCGCGCGTCACGTCGACCACGCGGCCCTTGATCAGGTTACGGGCGCTGAGCTTCATCATCGACCTCCAGGGCTTCGACGGCTGGCCGGAGACGGTTCACGGAGTTCGAACGGACGGCTGGAACCCGAGGCGCTGAAGCACGCCTCGCGCGTCGCGGCTCAGCAGCCCCTCGACGAAGGCCTGAGCGACCGCGGGGTACTTGGACGCCTTCACGACCGCGGCGGGATAGATCACGGGCCGATACGTGTCTTCGCCGGGCCGGAACGCCTCCCGTACGCGCTCGGTGCGTGCGGCGAAGTCGGTGGTGTAGACGAAGCCGGCCTCGACCTCGCCCCGGGCCACGTAGTCGAGGGCCTGACGAACGTTCTCGGCGAACACCAGCTTCGGCTGGATGCGCTCCCACAGCCCCGCCGACCTCAAGCTCTCCTCCGCGTACTGCCCGACGGGAACGGTCTTCGGATTGCCGATGACGATGCGCCGCACGCGCGGGTCGAGGAGGTCCCCGGGATGCACGAGATCGATCGTCGAATCCGCCGGCTTGATCACGACGAGGACGTTGCGCGCGAAGTTCCGCCGGGTCGCGGGCAGGATCAGGTCCTTCTGCTGGAGCTCGTCCATCTGGCGCGAGGCGGCCGAGATGAACACGTCGACGGGGGCACCCGCCTCGATCTGCTTCTGCAGCTCGCCCGACGAGCCGAAGTTGAAGCGCAGCGTCGTCCCCGGGTGGCCGGCCACGAACTGACGACCGATCTGCTCCACGGCTTCTTTCATGCTGATGGCGGCCGACAGCGTCAGCTCGTGCGCGACGGCCGACGCCGCAACCGCCAGCACGAGGACGAACGCGAGCGCCAGGGCTCTCATGCCGCGGATTATACGCTCCCGCTCAGGGGGCCCGGCGCTGCTGGACGACCGTGAATCCCCAGTTCACGAGGAAGATCAGGACGAGCAGGAGCACAGCCAGCGCGATGGCCGCGTCGAAGTTGCCCTTGCTCGTCTCGAGCACCATCGCCGTGGTCAGCGTACGCGTGTGGCCCTTGATGTTGCCGCCGACCATCAGCGAGGCGCCGATCTCGGAGATGACGGCGCCGAAGCCGGCCATGACGGCGGCCAGCATCGGCAGCCGAGCCTCCCGCAGCACGACCCACACCATCTGAGCGCGCGAGGCGCCGAGCGCGACGAGCTGGAGACGGAACGCCTCGGGAACGTTCTGGACGGCGGCCAGCGTGATGCCGGTCACGATCGGCGAGGCGATCACCGCCTGCGCGACAACCATCGCGACCGGCGTGTAGAGGATCTCCAGCACGCCGAGCGGCCCGCTCCGCCAGAGCAGGATCGAGACGAAGAGGCCGACGACGACCGGCGGCAGGCCCATGCCGGCGTTCACCGCGCTGATGAGCAGCCGGCGGCCCGGGAAACGCCCGAGGGCGAGCGCGACGCCGGCGGGGACGCCGATCAGCAACGCCACCAGCGTCGCCGTGCTCGACACCAGCAGCGAAAGCCAGAGGACGGCCCGGATCTCGGCGTTGCCGGAGGCGAGCAGCCCGAAGGCCTGGCGGAAACCGTCGACGAGGAGATCCATTCAGCAGCGCGTCGTGAGCGCGTCCTTCAGCTCGTCGAGCTCGCTGAAGACGAGGAACGCGCGGTCACCGACGCGTCCCGTGGCCACGAGCGCCGGTCTTCCTTTGGCGGGTCCGGCCGCGCCCGTGTCGATCTTGAACGCCAGGTCGTACTCCTTGAACGTGCGCACGGTTCCGTCCTTCAGTGCGAGCCGATACGCGCCGTTGCAGTACGCGACCGACGTCACCTGACGATCCGACGGCAACGTCTTGAGGTCGGCCGGGCCACGCTCCGGTGGCTGAGCGCTGGCCCCGATGCTGGCCGCGAGGACCAGGAGCAGCGCGATGCGGACGATCACCTCTTGTCTCCCACCTCGGCTTCCTTCATCCCGGCCACCGGAACGAACAACGGTTGGCCGAATTTCTCGAGGCCGAAGGTCTTGATCACGCGCTGGGTGTCCGGCGCGACCATGAAGTCGGCGAACGCCTTGCCGCCGGCCGTGTTCACCCGGGGGCCGTTGGCCGGATTCACCTCGAGAACCGAGTAGATGTTGAGGAGCGGGCGATCGCCTTCGACCATGATGGGCAGCCGCACGCGCTTTTGGAAGGCGAGAAAGGTCGCGCGATCGGTGATGGTGTAGGCGTTTCGGTCGTCGGCGATGCCGAGCGTCGCGCCCATGCCCTGGCCCGACTCGATGTACCACTCACCCTTCGGCTCGATGCCGGCGAGCTTCCACAACGATTTCTCCAGCACGTGGGTGCCCGAGTTGTCACCGCGAGACACGAAGCGAGAACCAGTCGTGCCAATCGCCTTCATCGCGTCGGCGGCCTTCATTCCCCTGATCCTCGCAGGATCGTGAGCAGGCCCCACGATGACGAAGTCGTTGTACATGACGAGGCGGCGATCGTGCAGCTTGCCTTCGTCGACGTATTTCTTCTCCAGGCTCGGCGCGTGGCAGAGGGCCACGTCGGCTTCGCCCCGGGCGGCCAGCGCCAGCGACTGGCCCGTGCCCACGGCGATCGTCTTGACCGAATAGCCGGTCTGCTTCTCGAACAGCGGGACGAGGACGTCGAGCAGCCCGGAGTCCTGCGTGCTGGTCGTGGTGGCCAGGATGATCGGGGCACGCTGAGCGTCGGTCGACAGCGGGACGAGCGCGCCGACGATGAACACCGCCAGAAGCAGGGCCACCCGCCGCCGTCTTATGGTCACGTTCCCCCTCGACATCACGGTCTCCCTCGACGCGCCGTTCTCGTCGGCGCGAACAAGCCGCAGCGAGCCGGATCTCAGTCGAACGACCGGTCGAATTGTCGCTTCATCGCGCCCTCGAGCCCGTTCTGAAACTTCCGGTAACGCTCGAGGAACCGCTTTCCGGCGCGAGTCAGGCGCATGCCGCGCCGGGGGCCGCCGCCCGGCGCCCGCTCGACGAACTTGAAGCCAGCGGCGGCCTCCAGCTCGCGGAGATAGCCCCAGGCGTTGCGGTAGGACATTGAGAATTCTTCCGCCGCCCTCTGCAGCGATCCCCGCTTCTCGATGGCCTCCAGCAGCCGGGCCCGACCATCTCCGAACTTGAGGTCGTCTCCGAACGTCACCCACACCTTGAGCTTCGGCTTCATGGCTGAATGCAGATATATATGCTCTTCGGAGCATATTCAAGGCCCTGCCCAGGCCTTGCGGTCGAGGCGGTGGGGAGCGCCGCGGGCCTGGCTAGCGGGAGCTGCGGGCCATCGCGAGCGCGATGCGCTCGGGCGTCAGAGGCAGCTCGGTGAGCCGCACCCCCGTGGCGTCGTGGACCGCATTGGCGAGCGCCGCCGGCGCGGGCACGATCGGGGGCTCGCCGACGCCGCGGGCGCCGAAGGGGCCGGCCGGCGCGGGCTTCTCGACGATGATCGTCTCGATGTTGGGAAGGTCGGCCGCGGTCAGCTTCTTGTAGTCGAGGAGACTCGGATTCGTGAGACGGCCCTGGTCATCGAACGTGAGGGCCTCGGTCAGCGCCATGCCGATGCTCTGGACGGCGCCGCCCTGCATCTGGCCCTCGACGCCGAGCGGGTTGATCGCCTTGCCGACGTCCTGCACGACCACGAAGTCGTGGATCGTGACCTCGCCGGTGTCGGGATCGACCTCGATCCGCGCCAGCTCGGCGCAGAAGGCGGGGGCCTGTTGGGAGAACGCTGGATGGCTCACGCCGAGGACCGGCGGCACCTTGGACATATAGAGGTTGCCCTTCTTGCCGATCTGGGCCAGCGTGACGCCGCGATCGGGCACGCCGCGCACCACCACGCGCTCGTTCTCGATCTCGAGATCCTGGACGGCCGCTTCCATTTCCTTGGCCGCGATCTCCAGCGTCTGCTGCCGCGCGTTCTTGGCCGCTTCCATCACGGCCACGCCGACGGTGTAGATGGTCTTGCTGCCGGCACTGAGGCCGGTGACGGGCGCCACGTCGGTGTCGCCGGTGGTGATCTTGACCTTGTCGATGTCGACGCCGTATGCCGACGCCGCGATCTGGGCCAGCGCGATGTTCGTGCCCGCGATGTCCACCTGGCCGGTCAGAACTTGCAGTGAGCCGTCGGGGTTCAACCGGACCGTAGCTCCGGTCGGCTGGAGACCACCGAGCCAGCCACCCAGCGCGAGCCCGGTCCCGCGCAGCCGCCCGTTTTCTCCACTGGCCTTCCACTGGGCACGGTTCTTCCAGAGCGGATGCTCGGCGATGCGCTGGAGCACCTCGATGGCCCCGTTGTTCAGCCAGGGCTGGTTGTTGGCCATCGGCTTGCCCTCGGACTGCAGATGCCGCAGCCGAAACTCGACCGGATCCATCCCGAGCACGAGCGCGATCTGCTCCATGTGGGAGTCGATCGCGAAGATCGTGTGGGGCGCCACCGGCGCGCGGTAGGCCGCGATGCTCGGCTTGTGCGTGAGCACCTCGAAGCCGCGCACCTCGAACGCGGGCCACAGATACAGGCTGGCGAGGAACACGCTGCTCACCGCGAGCACGGCGCCCGAGAATGCGCCGGACTCGATGACCGTCTCGGCCTCGAGCGCCATCAGCGTGCCGTCCCGCTTCACGCCGGACTTCAGCCGGATGATGACCTGGGGGGCCGGGTTTCCAGCCTCCAGCTCCTCCCGCCGCGTCATCACGTAGCGCACCGGACGTCCGGTGACGCGCGCGAGCACCGCGGTGATCGGCTCGCACAGCGCGCGGATCTTGCCGCCGAAGCCGCCGCCGCACTCCATCGGGATGACCTTGATGGTGTTCTCGGGCAGCTCGAGAACCTCGGCCACCTCGGAGCGCGTGTTGAACGACCCCTGCGTGCTCGCCCACAGCGTCAGCTGGCCGTTGGTGTCCCACTGGGCCAGCACCGCGTGCGGTTCCAGGTAGCCCTGGTGAACCATCGGGATCCGGTACGTCTTCTCGATGACCACGTCGGACTCGGCGAAGCCCTTGGCCACGTCGCCGCGCCCGAGCTTCGCCTGCTGGGAGATGTTGACCGCCTTGGCCGGCTTCGTCTCCGTCGTCACGCCCGACACGCTGCCGTGGGCGAGCGCTTCGCTCGTATCGGCCTCGGTTCCGGCTTCGGCGACGGGCGGCGCTCCCGGCTTCATGGACTGGAGCGGATCGACGGCGGCGGGCAGCACCTCGTAGCGGACATCGATGAGATCGAGGGCTTCCTCGGCGATCGCCAGCTCGTCGGCGGCCACCGCCGCGACCGGCTGCCCGACGAAGACCACGCGATCGATGGCCAGCACGGCGTGGGCGCGCGTCGGCGCCTTGCGCTTCAGCTGGGGAATGTCGGCGGCCGTGATGACCGCGCGCACGCCAGGAAGCACCCGGGCCCGACTCGTGTCGATACTCACGATGCGCGCGTGGGCGTGCGGGCTGCGCAGGAGCTTGGCGTGCAGCAGGCCGCGCGGCTTGAGATCGGCGACGTACTGCACCTGGCCGGTCACCTTTTCCGGTCCGTCCGGCCGCGGGATGGAGAGCCCGACGCCCTTGACGTCACGCGTGGTCTTCATCGTCGTCGCCATGGACTCAAGCCCTCCGGGCGGGCGCGGCGCCCGCGACTTCGGTGATCGCGGCCAGCATCTTCGTGTAGCCAGTGCAACGGCACAGGTTGCCGGCGATTCCGTAGCGGATCTCTTTTTCGGTCGGGTGTGGATTCTCGGCGAGCAGCGCCGCCGCCGCCATCAGCACCCCGGGGATGCAGAAGCCACACTGCGGCACACCAAGTCGCACGAACGCGTCCTGGAGCGGATGAAGGGCGTCGAAACGTCCCAGCCCTTCGATCGTCCTCACGGAGCGACCGCGCGCCTGCATCGCGAGCACGAGACAGCTCGCGACCGGCTTGCCGTCGAGGTGGACGGTGCACGCACCGCAGTCGCCGGTGCCGCAGCCTTCCTTGGGCCCGGTCAAGGCGAGGTCCTCGCGGAGCGCGTCCAGCAACGTCACATAGGGCTGGACGAGGACTTCGGTGTCGACGTCGTTCAGTGTAAAGCTCAGCACCTGCTTGGCCACTCGAACCCTCCCGGACTCATTGAATGGAGGGCTCCGGGCGCCCCCCATACCCCCCAGCGCGCGGGACGTCCCGGCGGAGCCGGGCCGCCCCTCGGTAACCCGATTTGTCCACAGGCCTCAGCGCCCGGCGCGCTCGAGCGCCGTCGTCAATGTGCGGCGAGTCAGGACACCCACGAGGTGGCGGCGGAAATCTGCGGAGCCGCGCTGATCACTGATCGGCCGCGCCGCTTCGACGGCGAGCTGAGCCGCTCGCGCGATCTGCTGGGCGGTCAGCGGCTGGCCCTCCAGCGCTCGCTCCGCCGCGGTCGCCCGGATCGGCGTCGGCGCCACCGCGGCGAGGGCGATGCGCGCCTTGCGGCACACGCCGTCGGACAGCGTGACCTGCGACGCGACTCCGACCACCGCGATATCCAGCTCGCGGCGCGGCGTGTGGCGCAGGTACTGGCCGCCGCTACGCGGACCCGGCGCCGGAACGATCAACTCGACGAGCAGCTCGTCGGGCGCCAGCACGGTGCGGCGCACGCCGGTGAAGAAATCGGCCATCGGCACACGACGCCGGCCGCGCGGGCCGGCGATGATTGCCTCGGCCTCGAGCGCCATGAGCGGCGGCGCCATGTCGGCCGACGGCGCCGCGTTGCACAGGTTGCCGCCCACGGTCGCGAGGTTGCGAATCTGCACGGACCCGACCAGCGCGCCGCTCTCGGCCAGCGCCGGGTACGCCGAGCGCGTGTAGGGGTCGAGCTCGATCTCCCGCGCCGCCACGGATGCACCGACGCGGAGCCCCGCGCCGTCCTCGCGCCGCAAGACGCGCAGATCGGCCACGCCGGAGAGATCGATCACGGCGGCCGGCTTGATGAGCCCGTTCTTCATCTGGGGCAGGAGATCCGTTCCGCCGGCAACCAGCTTGGCCTCGGGGCCACGCTCGGCGAGAAGCTTCAGGCAGTCTTCGATGCTACGCGGAAGGGCGAGGTGGAAGCGTCGCACGCTGGTGGACGATATCTGCTCAGGCGAGCAGAGTCAACGGGTTCACGGTGTGCGTCGTCAGCTCAGGTCCACCCACACCGTCTTCACTTCGGTGTAGTGATCGAGGCCGGCCGAGCCCATCTCGCGCCCGAAGCCCGATTCCTTGAAGCCGCCGAACGGCAGCGCCGCGTCGAAGAGGTTGTAGGCGTTCACCCAGACCGTCCCGGCGCGGATGGCCCGCGCCGCCTTGAGCGCCTTGCTGACGTCGCGCGTCCACACCGCCGCGGCCAGCCCATACGTCGTCGCGTTGCCCTGGGCGATGCCCTCCTCGACGGACTTGAAGGGGATCACGGACAGCACCGGGCCGAAGATCTCCTCGCGCGCGATCTTCATCCGGTTGGTCACGCCGTCGAAGATCGTCGGCTCGATGAAGTAGCCCTTGCCGTTGCCGACCGAGGCGCGCCCGCCACCCGCGACCAGTCGTGCGCCTTCCTGCTTTCCCGACTCGATGTAGGAGAGGACGGTGTCCATCTGCTGCTTGGAGACCACCGGGCCCATGCGGGTCGACTTTTCCAGGGGATCACCGACCTTGAGGCCCTTCACGCGCTCGGTGAGCTTCGACATGAACTCGTCGTGGACCTTGTCCTCGAGGAAGAGCCGGGACCCTGCCGCACACACCTCACCCTTGTTGTAGAAGATCCCGGTCATGGCGCCGCGGATCGCCGCTTCCATGTCGGCGTCGGCGAACACGATGTTCGGAGACTTTCCCCCCAGCTCGAGCGAGAGCCGCTTCAGCGTGCCGGCGGCCTCACGCATGATCTGCTTGCCGACCTCGGTCGACCCGGTGAACGCGATCTTGTCGACGCGCGGATCACGGACCATCGCCATGCCGATCTTGCCGCCGGGCCCCGTCACCACGTTGACGACGCCCTCGGGCAACCCCGCCTCGGCCACCAGCTCGGCGAACTTCAGCGCCGTCAGCGGTGTCTGCGATGCCGGCTTGAGCACGACCGTGTTGCCGGCGGCGAGCGCCGGCCCGAGCTTCCACGACGAGAGCAGGAACGGAAAGTTCCAGGGCACGATGGCGCCGACGACGCCGACGGGCTGGCGCAGCGTGAACGTGAACGCGTTGTCGCGGAGCTGGAGCGTCTCGCCGTGGATCTTCGTCGCCCAGCCGGCGAAATAGCGGAACACCTCGGCGGCGAACGGGATCTCGACCTTGCCCGAATCGAAGAGCGTCTTGCCCGTGCACAGGCTCTCGAGCTTTGCCATCTCGTCGAGGTTCTGCTGGATCAGGTCGCCCAGCTTCCACACGAGGCGGCCGCGCTCGTGGGGGCTCATGCGCGGCCACGGGCCCTCGTCGAAGGCCTTGCGGGCCGCGGCCACCGCCGCGTCGATGTCGCGCTCGTCGCCCTTGGCCACCGGCGCGATCGCCTCTTCGTTGGCGGGATTGATGGGCGCGTAGGTCTCGCCGGTCAGCGGCGCCTGCCACTTGCCGTTGATGAAGATCTGTCCGGTCGGCATGGCTACCTCCTGTCCCGCGCGTTGTCGAGGAGCGCCACGGCTTCGCCGGGGCGTTCCGAGCGTTGGGGGCTTGGGGGCCATCTCGGGGCCCCCATCTCACTAGTGATCCGGCCTGAGGATACGCCCTGTTCGCGACGAGGCGAGCCGGCCGCCGTCCACCACCGCGGTGCCGTTGACGATCACGTACGAGATGCCCGTCGGGTAACGGTGCGGATCGGGGTAGGTCGACTCGTCCCTCACGGTGGCGGGATTGAACACGGCGATGTCGGCGGCGAAGCCTTCACGAAGCAGGCCACGCCGCTCCAGGCGCAGCCGTGCGGCGGGCATGCCCGTCATCTTGTGAACCGCGGTCTCCAGCGAGAACAGCTTGCGATCGCGGGCGTACTCGCCGAGCACGCGAGGAAAAGTCCCGTAGGTCCGCGGGTGCGGCTTGCCCGGCTTGTCGCCGTCGCCGGCGAACAGCGGGATCGAGTCCGAGCCGATCATGAGGTTCGGGTGGGCGAGGACCTTGGCCACGTTGTCGAGGCTCTGCGAGAAGCTCACCATCCCCACCGTGCACTTCTGCTCGAGCAGCAGGTTCATCAGCGAATCCGCGGGGGCGATGCCCGACTGCCGCGCGATCTCGGCGAGGCTCAAGCCCTCGATCTCGCGGCGCTTGCAGGAGGCGATGAAGATCTGGTCGAACCCGATGCCGCCCTGGGACACCGTCCCCCAGCGCTCGCCGTCGATGAGGCACTCCTCCACGATACGGCGGCGCATGCCGCGGTCGGCCAGGCGCTCGAGCAACTTCGTGATGCCGCCGTCGTGAGCCCACGCCGGCATCAGGTTGTCGAGCTTGGTGCTGCCCGCGTTGTAGGGATACACGTCGCCCAGTACGTCCACGCCACGCGCGCGAGCGTCCTCGATCATGCGCAGGGCGGCGTCGATCTTCGGCCAGTTCTCACGCCCCGAGGCCTTCACGTGCGAGACCTCGACGCCCACGCCGCCCTCGTCACCGATGCGGATGGCTTCGGCGATGGAGTCGAGCAGCATCGAGGACTCCCCGCGGATGTGCGAGAAGTAGAGCCCGCCGCGCGCCTTCATCGTCTTGGCCAGGCCGATGAGCTCGGCCGTGTCGGAGTAAGCGCTGGGCGCGTACACGAGGCCGGTCGAAAAGCCAAAGGCGCCGGCGTCGAGCGCCTCGCCGAGCAGACGCCCCATCGCCTTCATGTCATCGCCGCCCGCCGGCCGGGAGTCGAAGCCCATGGCCGCGATGCGGAGGGCGCCGTGGCCGACGAAGTGGGCGACGTTCACCGCCGGCCGCACCGACGCCAGCGCGTCGAGGTACTGGCCGAAGCTCTGCCAGCGCAGGTCGAGCGAGGCGCCGATGCCGCCCGCCCACCCCTTCACCACGTCCTCCTGTCCGGGCGCGAGCGGCGCCTGGGAGAAGGAGCACATGCCGACGACCTCGGTGGTGACGCCCTGGCGCACCTTCGATTCCGCCGACGGGCACGCGAAGTAGAAGAGGTCGGAGTGCGAGTGGGCGTCGATGAAGCCCGGCGTCACCGCCTGCCCGGAGGCGTCGACCACCCGCTCGGCTTCACCGATGAGATGGGGCGCGATCGCCGCGATGCGATCGCTCTCCACTGCGACGTCGGCGGCGCGTCCGGGCGCGCCGCTTCCGTCGATGACCGTGCCGCCCCGAATCAGCAGCGACCAGGTCACGGTCAGGCCTCGACGATGACCACCGACTTCATCCGGTCGCCCTGCTTGATGCGATCGACGTGCTCCATCCCGCTGGTGACCTTCCCGAACACGGTGTAGTTGCCGTCGAGGTGCGGGGTGGGACCGTACGTGATGTAGAACTGGCTGCCCGCGGAGTCGGGATGCTGGCTGCGCGCCATGGCCAGCGAGCCCCGCACGTGCTTCTGCTTGTTGAACTCGGCCTTGATCGTGTAGCCCGGGCCACCGGTCCCGTTGCCCTTGGGATCGCCGCCCTGCACGACGAAATCGGGCACGACCCGATGGAAGGTCAGGCCGTTGTAAAAGCCCTTCTTCGCCAGCGTGACGAAGTTCTCCACCGTCTTGGGCGCGTCCTCGGGGAAGAACTCGATCTTGATCACGCCGCCCTTGTCCATGGTGATCTCGGCCGTCTGTTTCACGCGCGAGGATCCTTTCTCGGGCTCTGCGGGTTTGGGGGCCTGGGCCCAGGCGCCCGTGGGCGCCGCGAGCGCGACGATCAGCGCGGCCAGCAACATCAGTCGGATTTTCACGAGTGCACTCCTCCTCGAGCGGGGGTAGGGCGTCATTATGCCCCATGCATGAAGCTCCGAGCAAGGTCAACGCGCTGCGGCATTCGAAAAATCCATGCTAAAGTGGAAACATGCAAGAGCGTCACGACATTCGCAACGTCGCCATCATCGCGCACGTCGACCACGGCAAGACCACGCTCGTCGACGCCATGCTCTGGCAGTCGGGCATCTTCCGGGCCAACGAGCACGTGGTCGAGCGTGTCATGGATTCCATCGACCTCGAGCGCGAGAAGGGCATCACCATCATGGCCAAGAACACGTCCATTCATTACAAGGACGTGAAGATCAACATCGTGGACACCCCCGGCCACGCCGACTTCGGCGGCGAGGTGGAGCGGACGCTCACCCTCGTGGACGGCGTGCTCCTCCTCGTGGACGCGGCGGAAGGCCCCCTGCCCCAGACGCGCTTCGTGCTCAAGAAGGCGCTCGAAGCCGGCCTCACCCCCGTCGTCGTGATCAACAAGATCGACCGCCAGGACGCCCGGGCCGTGCAGGTGCTCGACGAGGTCTACGATCTCTTCATCGATCTCGAGGCCGCGGAGGACCAGCTCGACTTCCCCGTCCTCTACACCGACGCCCGCAAGGGCATCGCCAAGCTTTCCCTCGACGACGATTCGAAGACGCTGGCCCCGCTCTTCGAGACGCTGGTCAACACCATCCCCCCGCCCCGCTTCGATCCCGAGATGGGGCTCCAGCTCCGGGCCACCTCGCTCGACTGGGACGACTATGTCGGCCGGCTCGTGATCGGCCGCATCGTCAACGGCAAGGTGCGCCAGTACGACCGGGTGGCCGTGGTCCACCGGGACGGCTCCACGGAACCGGCCAAGATCACCGTGCTCTACGGGTACGAGGGGCTCAAGCGGGTCGAGATCGCCGAGGCGACGGCGGGCGATCTGGTGGCCGTGGCGGGCACGGACAATGTCGAGATCGGCGAGACGCTCGCCGACGCCGAGAAGCCCGTGGCCCTGCCCGTCATGCACATCGACGAGCCCACGGTGTCCATGCTCTTCTCTTCGAACATATCGCCCTTCTCGGGCAAGGAAGGCCGGTTCGTCACCTCCACGCAGCTGCGCGAGCGGCTCTGGAAGGAGCGGCGGACCAACGTCGCCATCCGCGTCGAGGAGACCGACTCGCCCGATACGTTCCGCGTGTCCGGCCGGGGAGAGCTCCAGCTCGCCATCCTGATCGAGATGATGCGGCGTGAGGGCTTCGAGCTGGAAGTGAGCAAGCCCGAGATCATCACCAAGGAAGAGGGCGGCCAGACCCTCGAGCCGATGGAGCACCTCGTGGTGGACATCCCCGAGGAGTTCATCGGCGCCGTGACCCAGAAGCTCGGCCCCCGCAAGGGCGCCATGACCAAGATGGTCAACCACGGCACGGGGCGCGTCCGGCTCGAGTACCGCATCCCCTCCCGCGGCCTCATCGGCTACCGCTCGGAGTTCCTGACGGACACGCGCGGCACGGGCCTCCTCAACCATCTCTTCGACGGTTATGCCGAGTGGCAGGGCGACATCCCCCACCGGGCCAATGGCGCGCTCGTCTCCGACCGGTCGGGCCGGACCACCTCGTACGCCATCGATCACCTCCAGCCGCGCGGCGAGATGTTCGTGGGGCCGGGCGAGATGGTCTACGAGGGACAGATCGTGGGGGAGCACAACCGCGACAGCGACCTCGACGTCAACATCACCAAGGAAAAGAAGCTGACCAACATGCGCGCGTCCACCTCGGACGAGGGCGTGCGTCTGACTCCGCCCCGCACCATGAACCTCGAGCAGTCCCTGGAGTGGATCCGCGAGGACGAGCTCCTCGAGATCACCCCCAAGTCCCTCCGTCTGCGTAAAAAAGCCCTAGGCGGCCGCCGCCGCTTCTAGTGCAGGCTGCTGGAAAAAGATCCCTGGACGGAGTGCGGCCCCTCGGCCGCACGCTCAGACGCAGAGTCCCTGACCGGCCTGCTCGGAGAACCCAGTGATGGAGCGCAG
>QHTB01000162.1 GCA_003220615.1 Candidatus Rokuibacteriota bacterium | reverse complement strand
GTGGCGTTTTGTCATCGCTGCGCTGCGCGCCCGGCTCACCGCCTGGAGGGGGCGGCGGCCCCGAGGCCGTCCGCGACATCAATAATCTGCGACAGTAATAAGGAGTCGCCAATACCGGAGTCGCTCAGCTCGGGTCGAAAGGAGACATCGTGGAGATCGATCCGCAATCGTTCGGCCAGACCGCGGTCTACAAGCTGCTCATCGGCTGCGTGGTGCCGAGGCCCATCGCCTGGGTGTCGAGCGTCGATGCCGACGGGGTCCGCAACCTGGCCCCGTTCAGCTACTTCATGGCGATCACCGACGACCCGCCGACGATCGCGTTCTCGTCGTCCCTCCGGGGCGAGCGGGGTGCCGAGCGCACCAAGAAGGACACGCTGCGTAACGTGGAGGTCACGCACGAGTTCGTCGTCAACGTCGTCGACGACGCGCTCGCCGAGCAGATGAACCTGACGTCGGGCGATTATCCACCCGAGGTGGACGAGTTCGCGGTCACCGGGCTGACAGCGGCGCCGAGCGCGAAGGTGAAGCCCCCGCGCGTGGCGGACGCGCCCATCAGCATGGAGTGCCGGCTGGTCCAGATCATCCCGGTTGGCAACGCGCCGGCCAATCTCGTGATCGGTGAGATCGT
>QHTB01000161.1 GCA_003220615.1 Candidatus Rokuibacteriota bacterium | reverse complement strand
CCGCCTGGCCGGAAATCTTTACACCCACGTGCACGACATCTTCGAGATGAAGCGGCCCTCGGCACACTATCGTGGCTGAGGCGCCCACCGCGCCCCTCGGCTCCGCCCGCAAGTGGGCCATCACGTTCTCGGTGATGATGGTCACGGTGATGCAGGTGCTCGACACCAGCATCACCAACGTGGCCCTGCCGCACATGCAGGGCTCGTTCTCGGCCAGCATCGACGAGATGTCGTGGGTCATCACCTCGTTCCTGGCCGCCAACGCCGTCGTGATCCCGGCCACGGGATGGCTGACGTCGGTGTTCGGGCGCCGGCGCTTCTACCTGATCTGCACGGTCGTGTTCACGGTCAGCTCGTTCCTCTCCGGCCTGGCCCCCAATCTGGAGTTCCTCGTGGCCATGCGCGTGCTCCAGGGACTCGGGGGCGGTCCGGTGATTCCGATGGCGCAGGCCATCATGTGGGAGATCTTTCCGCTCGCCGAGCGGGGCACCGCCATGGCGGTGTGGGGCGTCGGCATCATGCTGGCGCCCATCCTCGGGCCCACGCTGGGCGGCTGGATCTGCGACAACTGGTCCTGGCGCTGGATCTTCTACATCAACCTTCCCATCGGTATCATCGGCTTCTTCATGATCAGCGCGTTCCTCTTCGACGCGCCCTTCCATCGTCGCCCCCGGCACGTCGACCTGGCCGGCATCGCGCTGATGGTGATCGGGTTCGGCTGTCTGCAGCTCGTCCTCGATCTCGGGGAGCGCAACGACTGGTTCGACTCGACGATGATCGTGATGCTCGCCGTCGTTGCCGTGGTCATGTTGATCGGGTTCATGGCTCGGGAGCTGATGGCCAGCGAGCCCATTCTCGATCTCCGCGTCTTCGCCGAACGTAACTTCGGGCTGGGCACCGTCGCCATCTTCCTCGTCGGCCTCGCCTTCAACTCGAGCATCCTGATGGTGGCCCTCTACACCCAGAAGATCCTCGGCTACGACGCGTGGACGGCCGGGCTCACGCTGGCGCCCGGCGGGCTCGGCACGATGATCGCGCTGATGATCTCGGGACGCCTCGTCTCACGGATGGACCAGCGACTCATGCTGGTGGGGGGCTGTCTGCTGCAGGCCGTGGCGCTCTGGCTCATGACCGAGGTCACGTCGACCATGGACTTCGAGGCACTGGCCTGGCCGCGCTTCGTCCAGGGGTTCTCGGCGGGCTTCATCTTCGTCCCGCTGCAGGCCCTGGCCCTGGCCAACATCCCGATGGAGCGACTGAGCAACGCGACCTCCGCCTACAATCTCGTCCGGAACGTCGGCGGAAGCGTCGGCGTGGCCCTGGTCACGACGATGCTGGTTCGCCGCGCCCAGGGACACCAGGCGACGCTGGGCAGTCACATCAATCTCGGCAGCCACGAGATGGCGGCTCGCCTTCACCAGTGGACCGGGCATTTCCTGGAACGAGGCGCCGACACGGTGACGGCGGGACAGCAGGCGATGGCGATGATCTATCGCGAGCTGCTGACCCAGTCCCAGGTCCTGGCGTATGCCGACGATTTCCGGCTTATGCTCGTCGCCTCCTGTCTGGTGGTGGTTCTGGTGCCCTTCATGCGCCGCGTTCGCGCGCCGGCCGAGCGAGGCGAGGCGGCGGCGGCGCGTGACCCTGGGCTTCCGACCGCGACCGACTGAGGTGGACAAGGAGGAGCCATGAGACTCGAGGACAAGGTCGTGATCGTGACGGGAGGCGCCAAAGGGATCGGTCGCGCGTACAGCCTGGGCGTGGCGGCGGAGGGCGCCCGGGTGGTCGTGGCGGACATCGTCGATCCGAAGCCGACGGTCACCGAGATCGAGGCGCGGGGCGGTCAGGCCCTCGGCGTCGAGTGCGACGTCTCGCGCGAGGCCGACACCCTGCGGCTGGCCACCGAGACCATCGCGCGCTTCGGCCGCATCGACGTGCTGGGCAACAACGCCGCGCTCTACGGGACGCTCAAGCGGCGCTCGTTCATGGAGATCCCCGTCGAGGAGTGGGACAAGGTCATGGCCATCAACCTCCGGGGCCTCTTCCTGTGCGCGCGCGCTGTGTTTCCGGCGATGAAGGCCCAGGGCAAGGGCACGATCATCAACATCTCGTCGAGCACCTTCTTCAAGGGCGTTCCTCACTACATCCACTACACGACGTCCAAGGGCGGCGTGGTCGGATTCACCCGCTCGCTGGCTCGCGAGCTGGGGGAGTTCGGCATCCGCGTGAACGCCATCGCCCCGGGGTTCACGCTGAGCGGTGAGAACGAGAGCAACATCTCGGAAGAGCGCAAGCAGGAGAACGTCAGGTCGCGGATGCTGAAGCGGGCGGAGGTGCCGCAGGATCTCGTGGGGACGTTCGTCTTCCTCGCCTCCGATGACAGCGACTTCATGACTGGCCAGACGCTCCTCGTGGACGGCGGCGGCAGCGTCCACTGAGCCGCGTCCACTTCAAGAGCCCGCTCGATGAAGGTCGCGTTCGGGATCAGCGTCGGTTCGTCGACGCCGCTCCTGCGCCGCGAGGACACGCGGAAGTTCATGGACCTCGTGAAGATGGCGGACGACTACGGCGCCGAGGCGATCGGCACGTTCGACACCGCGTTCATCGGGGGTGACGCCTACGTCCGCGCGACGCTGATCGCCCAGGCTTCCGCGCGGGCGCGGGTCGGGCTTCGCCCCACCAATCCGCTGACCCGCGAGCCGCAGGTGATGGCCTCGTTCCTCGCCTCCATCGACCACCTGACCGACGGCCGGGCCTTCATGGACATGGCGAGCGGCGACAGCGCCGTGCTCAACATCGGGTACCGGGCCGCATCGCGAGCGCGCATCGAGGATTACGTGACCTGCGTGCGCGATCTGCTGGCGAAGGGCCAGGCCACCTATCAGGGGCGCCCGCAGCGAGTGCGCTGGTCGTCGAGCGCCGTCCGCCCGCGCGTGCCCATCTCGATTTGCGCCGAGGGCCCGCGGATGCTCCACCTGGGCGGCCGGATCGGCGACGGCGTCGTCGCCGGCACCGGCCTCTTACCCGAGGTGATCAAGGACACGATCGCGCGCGTGCACGCCGGCGCGAGCGAGGCCGGCCGCCGGCCGTCGGACGTCGAGATCTGGTTCACCGCGCGCAGCTCGTTACACGAGGACCGTGACACGGCGATCGACAACGTCAAGGCGTCGGTGTCGTCGATCCTGAACCACTCGATGCGCTTCGGCCTCGAGGGCAAGCACGTGCCCGAAGATCTCCGCGCGAAGATCGAGGCCTATCTCGACCACTACGTCCTCTACGACCACGTGCTCCACGAAGGCCAGAACCCCAAGCGGATGGAGGCGCTCGGGCTCACGCCGTATGCGCTCGAGCGCTTCGCGCTGGCCGGGAACGCCCGTGATTGGATCGAGCGCATCGAGCAGGTCGCAGCGCTCGGGGCCAGCCGGCTCTGGATCGGTATCAGCGGACACGATCTCGACACCCAGGCGCACTACCTCGGGATCCTGGGCAGCCAGATCATGCCGCGCTTCATCGCGTAGGTCAGGGCAGGAGGTCGGCGACGAGGAGGCGAGCGTCCGCCACGGCGAGCGGGGCGACGGACGCGCTGGGCTCGAGCACTTCGATCGAGCGATATCGCCAGCCGAACGGCGCGGCCTGGTCACCGATCGGCTCGCGGTACACCTCGAGGACTCGATCCACCAGATTGACGATCCAGTAATCGGCAACGCGGGCCCGGGCGTAGACGCTTCCTTTATGTTCCCGATCGAGGGCCAGGCTGGACTCACTGACTTCGACGACGAGAACGGGCTGCGAAGGGTGCCCGATCACGTAGTCGCGAAACGTGCCCGGCACCACGGCCACATCAGGCCCGCCGACCAGCTCGATGGGATCGCCTGGCTGGAAGAATCCGCTCTCGATCAACCGCTCGTACTCGACCCGTTTCCACCGGCGGGTTTTGACGTCCGCGCGCGCCATGTGTCGACCCTGGCGGCCCACGAGACGTCCGTCAACGTCGTCGGAAGCAGACACCGACGTCACATCTGGGCGAGGATCGCACGGCTGAGCTGACTGTCCGGGTGCTCCAGCTCGCCCATGATCGAGAAGTGGTCATGGCCGGCCATGCTCATGAGCTCACACGGGGCGCCGTGTGTACGCCACGCCGACACCAGATCCTGACTCTGCCGGAAGTATTCCGGCCCCTCGCTGCTGCCCACCACGATCAGCGCGGGACGGGCCGTCGAGGGCCGCAGCTCGACCGGGCTGTTGCGCCGTGCCGTCGCGGGCGTGAGGCCCAGCACGTCATTGAGGTAGCAGAGCCGGATGGGGTCGAGGTCATAGAGGCCGCTGATCCCGCAGCCGGCCTTGACCAGGTCGGGTGGCAATCCACCGAACGCCGCCCAGTCCGTTGCCATGAGCATCGCCACGAGGTGGCCGCCCGCCGAGTGTCCGGAAATCGTGATGCGATTGGGGTCGCCGTCGAAGCTCGTCGCGTTCCGGTACACCCAGGCGATGGAGGCTCGGCACTGACGGACCAGCTCGTCCAGGTCCACGGTGGGCACCAGCGCGTAGTTGATCACGACGACGGCGACGCCAGCGGGCAGGAACGCGCGGGCGACGAACGAGAAATCGACCTTGTCGAGCCGGTGCCAGTAGCCGCCGTGGATGAAGACGTGGACGGGCTTCGGGCCGTGGCCGGCAGGCAGGAACACGTCGAGCGTCTCGCCGGGATGGCTCCCGTACGCGACGTCAAGCCGGGCGGTCAGCTCGCGCCGCGCCCGCTCGCTCTCGCGCGCGTAGCGCGCCAGCCACACCTGGGCGTCGGGAACCTTTTCACGGTTGTTGTACTCGCGATTGAGCGCTTTCCTGTCGTAGCCGCGAAAGACGAGGGTCACCGGCCGCGCTCCTGGAGGAGCTCGGCCAGCTGGGCTCGTACGTTCCGCCGTGCCTGCTGAGCGGCGTCGGGATTCCAGGCGACGGTCGCGCCCTTCCGAAGGCACCCTCCCGTCTCACGTATGGATGGAAATGGTCCCAGGATGCTGGCGAGCTGAAGATTGCAGGCCGCGCCGCTATCCACGTCCGGGCGATAGAGGAATGTGAGTCCGATGCTATCGAAGCCGTGGTGCGCCGCCGGGTAGACCGTGATCGTCGCGTCCTGGCCAGAGCCCTTGAGGATTTCCGCGAGGCTGACGCACGGTCCGGCTGGGGTCCAGTCATCCAGCTCGCCGGTGTGGATCCGCACGGGAGCCGAGATGCGCTGACGTTCCGGGTACGCGAAGTTGCAGGAGGGATAGAAGGCCACGAACGCACGAAAGGCCGACTGGCCGGCCGGCACGAAGGTCTCCTTCGCCCAGACGGTCGAGGCTCCCATCGTCAAGATGCCGCCGTGCGAGAAGCCCATCAGAACCACGCGCCGGGTGTCGATCCTGGGATGCGTCGCGATGATGCGGAGCGCGCCGTAGGCGTCGGGAATCCGCTGGATGCCCGTCAGCGTCCTCGCGTTGGTGCAGACTTCGGTCAAGCCGCGCCCGCGGAAGCTGTCGACGACGAACGTGGCATACCCCCACTCACGAAGAAGCGGGCCCCACCCCAATTCAGGAGTCCTGATGCCGCCGCAGCCATGAGCGAGGATGACGGCGGGAAACGGCCCGGCTCCGGGCGGGAACCTCAGCTCTCCCGAGATCACGACGGGAGCACCGAGCACGAGGCGGGACTGATCCCAACTCCGAACCAGGCTTCGGGCGCTGGCGAACCAGAGATTGCCGGAGTCCGTCTCGGAGAGCGCGGGCTTCACATCGCTCAACGCCGGCGCACAGCCTGCGAACGAGAAGACCACGAGAGCGAACCGCAGGAGCCAGCGCGTTCGCGCCTCGCCTCGGAAGATCGTCACGCCTTCTTTCTGAGGCGCTCGATCAGGTCGAGCACCCGGACGATCTCGGCGCCGTCGCGGACCATCTCGCGGTCGCCGGCCTGGCCCCAGCGCAGCACGCCGTTCTTGTCCACGATGAACGTCGAGCGGAAGGCGACGTTGCGTTCCCGATCGAGCACGCCGTACGCGGCGATCGTCGTCCGGTGGACGTCGCTCAGGAGCGGGAAGGGGAACCTGCGCGCCTCGAGGAACTTGGTATGGCAGAACGGGCTGTCGCCGCTGACCCCGAACAGCACGGCGCCGCGGTCCTGCACCTGCTTGGCGACCTCACCGAGGCCAGAGAGCTCGGGCGTTCAGATGCCTCCCCAGTCGTAGCAATAGAAGACCAGGACGACGTCCTTGCCCCGCAGCTCGGCCAGCGTGACCGTCTTGCCGTCCGTCGATGGCAGTGAGAAGTCGGGAGCGGGCTTGGCGAATTGCAGCATCAGACCCCCAGGAAGCGCCGGCGCAGCGTGGCGTCGGCCGCGAGCTCGGGCGACGTGCCCCGCCACACGATACGCCCTTTTTCGATGATGTAGTGGCGGTCGGCGAGGCGCGTGAGGGCCTCGACGTTCTTGTCGATGACGAGGATCGACAGGCCGCGCGCCTTGAGCTCTCGAAGGCAGGCCCAGATCTGGGCGCGCACGAGCGGCGCCAACCCTTCGGTGGCTTCGTCGAGGACGAGCAATCGCGGGTTGGTCATCAGGGCACGCCCGATGGCGAGCATCTGCTGCTCGCCGCCCGAGAGATTCGCGCCCAGCATCGCCTGCCGCGCGGCCAGCGCCGGGAACAGGCCGAAGACGCGCTCGACGGTCCACGGCGCCGCCGCCCCGCTCCGGTTGGCGGCCGTCGCGACGAGGTTCTCGCGCACCGTGAGATTGGGGAAGATCTGTCGCCCCTCCGGCACCAGGCCAAGCCCGGCCTGGGCGACGCGGAACGATGGCAGTCCGTGGATCGGCCGGCCTTCGAACACGATGGTCCCGGCGCGCACCGGCAAGAGCCCCATGATCGACCGCACCGTCGTCGTCTTCCCGACGCCATTGCGGCCGAGCAGCGTGACGACCTCGCCGCCGTGCACGGCGAAGCTCACGCCGAAGAGCACCTGGCTCTGGCCGTAGCCGCCCTCGAGCCGCTCCACCTCAAGCAGGAGCCGCCTCCGTGTCGCCCAGATAGGCCTCGATGACGCGAGGATCGTTGCGAATCGCGTGCGGCGATCCCGAGGCGATCACCCGGCCATACACGAGCACGGTGATCCGGTCGGCCAGCGCGAAGACGGCGTCCATGTCGTGCTCGACGAGCAGCACGCCGTGACCGGCCTTGAGGCCACGCAGCAACCCGACCATCCGCTCACCGTCCTCGCGCCCCATGCCTGCCATCGGCTCGTCGAGCAGCAGCAGCTTCGGGCGCGTCGCCAGCGCCATGGCGATCTCGAGCTGACGCTGCTCGCCGTGGGCCAGCTCGCCGGCCACCGCGTCGGCACGGCCGCCGAGGCCGACGGCGGCCAGGGCTTCTCGCGCCGGCTCGCGGAGCTGCGGGTCGCGCCGGGCGTTGCGCCAGAAGTGGAAGCTCGATCCGCGGTGCGCCTGCACGGCGAGCGCTGCGTTGTCGAGCACGGTGAAGTCGCGAAAGATGCTCGTGATCTGAAACGAGCGGGCCAGGCCGAGCTGTGAGCGCTCGTGCACGGGCCGCCGGGTGACGTCGGTACCGCCGAAGGAGATCCGCCCGGCGTCGGGCTCGAGCTCGCCGGCGAGCTGCGCGATCAGCGTCGTCTTGCCGGCGCCGTTCGGGCCGATGACGGCGTGGATCTCGCCATCGTCGACCGTGAGGCCGACGTCGTCGGTGGCGATGACGCCCCCGAACTGCTTGCGCAGGTGCTCGGCGACGAGGAGCGTCATGCTTCCGGGGCCGGGGACGAGCGCGCCGGCTCGAAGATCCCGGCCAGGCCGCGCCGCGCGAAGAGCACGATGACGATCAGCACGGGACCGAGGAAGAGCGCCCAGTGCTCGGTGTAGCCCGACAGCACCTCTTCGAGGAGCAGGAAGACGGCCGCACCGAGGGCGGGGCCGAGCCGCGTGCCCATGCCGCCGAGGATGACCATCACCATGATCTCGCCCGAGCGCGTCCAGTGCATGAAGGCCGGGCTCACGTACTTGGTGAAGTTCACGAGCAGGACGCCGGCCACGCCGCACATGGCGCCGGCGATGACGAAGGCGGCGAGCTTGTAGCGGAAGGTGGGAAAGCCGATGGCCCGCATGCGCCGCTCGTTGACCCGCACGCCCTGCACGACCAGGCCGAAGCGCGCGTTGACGACCCGGGCGGCCAGCGCGTGGAACGCGAGCAGGACGGCGAGCACCAGGTAGTAGAAGACGACGCTGTTCTCGAGGTCGAGCCAGTGACCGAACTGGCTGCGCGCCGCCAGCGTCATCCCGTCGTCGCCGCCGTACGCCTTCAGGCTCACGCCCAGGAAGTAGAGCATCTGCGCGAAGGCGAGCGTGATCATGATGAAGTACACGCCGCTGGTGCGGAGCGACACCGCGCCGACGCCCAGCGCGACGAGCGCGCTGGCCGCGATGGCCAGCGGCCACTGCACATAGCCGTTCTCGATCCCGTGCGCTGACAGGATGCCGACCGTGTAGACGCCGACGCCGAGGTAGGCGGCGTGGCCGAAGGAGACCATCCCTCCGTAGCCGAGGATCAGGTTCAGGCTGAGCGCGGCGATGGCCCAGATCATGATCCGCCCGAAGAGCGTCACGTAGAACGGCTGGTCGAGCGCGCGGGCGAGCAGCGGCACCGCCACGAGCAGTGCGACGCCGAGGGCGAGGACGACGGCCGCGACGGATCGCCGCACGTCAGCCGGTCCGGGCGGGGAAGAGGCCCTCGGGCCGGACCGCCAGCACGCCGGCCATGAGGACGTAGATCAGCATCGAGGCGAGCGCCGGCCCGGCCTGGTTCGCAGCCTGGGGTCCCAGCACGCTCACCAGCAACGGCGGAAGGAAGGCGCGGCCCATCGTGTCGACGAGGCCGACGAGCAGCGCGGCTGCGAAGGCACCGCGGATCGAGCCGATGCCGCCGATGACGATGACGACGAAGGTGAGGATCAGGATCGGCTCGCCCATGCCCGACTCGATGGCCACGATGGGGCCGGCCATGACGCCGGCCACGCCGGCCAGTGCGGCGCCGAGGCCGAACACGAGCGTGTAGAGCCGCGTGATGTTGATGCCGAGCGCGCCGACCATCGTGCGGTTGCTGGCGCCGGCCCGGATCAGCATGCCCATCCGGGTTCGCGTGACGAGGAGGTAGAGGAACACGGCGACGGCGAGTCCGACGGCCATGACGACGAGGCGATAGGCGGGATAGCGAAGGCCCGGCAGCAGCGCCACGTTCCCCTCGAGGCCGTGCGGCAGCGCCATGTACCGGGCGGCCTTGCCGCCGATGAGGCGGACGCCCTCGTTGAAGAACAGGATGAGGCCGAACGTGGCCAGCACCTGATCGAGATGGTCGCGCCGATAGAGCGTGCGCAGCACGACGACCTCGACGGCGATGCCGACCAGCGCCGTGGCCGGCAAGGCGAGAAGCAGCGCGAGCACGAACGACCCGGTCCGGGCCGCGAAGATCGCGGCGAAGTAGGCGCCGACCATGTAGAGCGATCCATGGGCGAGGTTGACCAGGTTCATGATCCCGAACACGAGGGTCAGGCCGGCCGCCATGAGGAAGAGCATGACGCCGAGCTGCAGGCCGTTGAGGCCCTGGACGACGAGGAGGCCGGGATCTACCAGAGCTGCTTCGTCGCCAGGCGCGCGCCCTCGGCCATCGCCTTGAATTTCGCCCACACGACGGTCGGGTGCACCTCCGGGTTGTAGGTCGCCTGGGAGGAAAATCCACAGTCGGCCCCGGCTATGACGTTCTCCCGCCCCACCAGCTTCGCGTAGCGGACGATGCGCTCGGCGATCAGCTCGGGGTGCTCGACGATGTTGCTGGCGTGCGTGATCACGCCGGGGATGATGAGCTTCCCGGCCGGAAGCTTCACGTGCTCGAAGACGTGGTACTCGTGCTCGTGACGCGGGTTGGCGGCCTCGAACGAATAGGCGTCGGCGTTGACCTTGAACATGACGTCGAGGATGTCGCGGATCGGCGCGTCGTGGACCCGCGGGCCTTCGTTGATGCCGTAGCAGGTGTGCCAGCGCACCTTCTCCGACGGGATCCCGCGCAGCGCGTGGTTGACGGCTTCCACGTACATCTCCGCGGTCTTCCGCCGGTCGGCCGGGCTGAGCAACGAGTAGCTGAAGACGTCGGTCAGGAACGGATCGTCGATCTGGAGGGTGAAGCCGGCCTCGACGATGGCCTGGTACTCGGCGTGGAGCGCGTCGGCGACGGCGTGGAAGTACTCCTCCTCCGTCCGGTAGTACGCGTTCGTGCCCACACCGCTCGGCGCCACCGCCGGCATGAACGCGTCCTGCGTGCGCACGCCCTGGAGCGCCGCCTTGAGGTTGTCGATGTCCCGGCGCACGCCGTCCTGGCCGCGATAGCTCACGGGCCCGGTGCAGACCACCGGCGCCATCGGGGCGGCCGCGCCGCCGAGCATGGCCTGGCTGAAGTACTGCTTGTAGTACTCGGGGAAGGCCGCCACCTCGGCCGCGAACAGCGAGAACGTCGCGCCCGGCTTCGGCTCGAAGCCGTTGAGCCGCTCGCAGACGTAGGTGAAGAATCCCGGCTTGCCCTGCTCGCCGTCGGTGGGGACGTCGATGCCGGCCTCGATCTGCTTCTGGACGATCTCGGCCACGGCGCTCCGGACCCGCCCGGCGTACACCTCCTGGTCGCACGGCTCGCCGCTGCATTTCGCCTTCATCAGGTCGAGCAAATCTTTCGGTCGAGGCAGGCTCCCGCAGTGCGTGGTCAGGATGCGATCGGTGCTCCGCTTCATCGTGAATCTCCCCCGAGGGTGGCTACTTCATCGGGCACTCGCTGGCGTAGGGGTCGCCGTGGTCGGTGAAGACGACGCCGCGGTTGGCCCACTTGAGCTTGCCCGCCCCGTCCTTGACGACCTCGTGCAGGTAGAAGTTCTGGATCGGGAAACCATTGGTGTTGTACCGGAAGGCGCCGCGCACCGACTTGAAGTCGGCACGACGGAACGCGGCTCGCAAGCCGTCCTTGTCCTCGAGGCGGCCCTGCACGCCCCGGATCGCGCTGTCGATGAGCAGCGCGGCGTCGTAGGCCTGGGCCGAATACGTCGACGGCGTGTAGCCGTACTTCTTCTGGAAGTCGGCGACGAAGCGCTCGCTCGCCGGGTTCTTGAGGTCCGGGTTCCAGAACGCGGTCCCGAAGGTCCCGACGGCCGCATCGCCGATCGCGGCCAGGTTGGTCTCGTCGATCGTGAACGCCGAGAAGAGCGGCACGTCCTTGAGCAGCCCGGCCTGAACGTACTGCTTCACGAACTGAACGCCCATGCCGCCCGGATAGAAGACGTAGGCAGCGTCCGGCTTGGCCGCGCGCAGCTGAGCGAGCTCCGCCGAATAATCGGGCTGGTTGATGGTCGTGTAGACTTCGCCGACGACTTCGCCGGATTTGTAATAGCGCTTGAAGCCGGCGAGGGCGTCCTTGCCGGCCTGATAGTTGGGCGCCATGATGTACACGCGTTTCAGACCCTTGTCGTTGACGTGCTTGCCCATCGCCTCGTGCGGCCCGTCGTTCTGCCACGACGCGGAGAAGAAGAACGGCGAGCACTGCTTGCCGGCGATGGGTGAGGGCCCCGCGTTGTGGCTGATGAGGAAGGTCTTCGAGTCCACGACGGGCTTGTAGATCGCCATCATGACGTTCGAGAAGATCGTGCCGACGACGAAGTCCACGCGATCGCGCTCGAGGAGTTTCTTGGCGACTTGCAGTCCGACGTCGGGCTTGAGCTGGTCGTCCTCCTTGATCACCTCGGTCGTCAGGCCGCCGAGCTTGCCGCCGGCGTGCTCGACGCCGAGCAGAAAGCCGTCGAGGCCGTGCTGACCGATCACGCCGATCGGCCCCGAGAACGTCGCGATGAACCCGATTTTCACGCGGTCGGCGGCCGCCGCGGGAGTCGCGGAGAGCACGGCCGCGAGCACGAGAATGATCAAGGCGTTCGGCACGATGGGGTTCCTCCCGGCTGGTTGGATTCGTGGCGGATTATAATCCGGTCCGTGGATGCCGCGCAGGTCAAGCAGCTCGCGAAGGACCTCGGGGCCGACCTCGTGGGCGTCGCCTCGGCGGCGACGCTCAACGCCCACCCGCCCGATCCGAAGTGGCCTCAGACTCCCGAGCGCATCTCGCCCTACGTGAAGAGCGTCATCGTCGTCGCCCAGCGCATCCCGGCCGGCGCCTTCCGCTGCCGCTCGTACGTCCCCGTGCAGTACATGGACATGCTCGTGCTGCGCAAGATGGACCGCGTGGCCTATCAGGTGGCCGACACGCTCGAGCGCGCCGGGCATCCATCGTTCATCCTCGCCGCCCAGGAGACCGACTGGGCACTGAAGCGCGCGTCGTACGGGCGGCTCTCGACGCGCCACCTGGGTGTCGAAGCCGGGCTCGGCACGCTCGGGCTCGACGTCAACATCCTCACGCCCGAGTTCGGGCCGCGCATCTACCTGACCGGCATTCTTACCGAGCTCTCGCTGGAGCCGGATCATCCGATGACGGAGCAGGTCTGCATCGGCGAGACGTGCTCGCGCTGCCTGCACTCGTGCCCGACCGACGCCGTGCTCCACTTCGGCCTCGACAAGCGCGACTGCGCGCGCGCCGCCCAGGAGTTCGGGTTCTCGACGATCCTCCAGTTCTTCGAGCAGTTCGTCGCGGCGGATCGGGCAGGTAAGTCGGCGATGATGAGCTCACGCGACATGTTCGGCTTCTGGCAGGGCCTGCTCCGCGTCGTCGGCTCCTTCGGCGACTGCCCGCGCTGTCTCGCCGTCTGTCCGGTCGGCTTCGATTACCACGCCCACCTCGCCGACCATCAACGCACCATCCCCGAGAAGACGGCGGAGAAAGTGGCCAAGGGCCGCGCCTATCTCGATGCACGGCGGAACGGCTCGCCCGGTGACGGCCTCAACAGCTGGAACGTTCGCTGGGTGGGGCCCGAAGGCTACCAGGGGCTCGTCGCGCGCCAGCTCCAGGCGTTCCGCGACGCGAAAAAGCGCTGATGGCGCCGCCGACCGCGGAGGCGATCAAGGCGCGGGCCCGTGAGCTGGGCGCCGACCTCGTCGGCATCGCCGACGGGAAAGTCATGGACGCTCATCCACCGGACCCGCGCGACCCGCGGCGGCCGTCGGACGTCACCGCGCTCGACGCCGGCCGCGTGATCGTGATGGCCAAGCGCGTGTCGGCCGGCTCGACCCGGATCCTCGCCTGGAACGACCGTCACAAGTATTACAACGACGAGCTGGCGCTGACCCTGCTCGAAACCGCGTCGCTCGAGCTGGTGTACTGGCTCGAGGATCGCGGCTTCCCCGCCATCGTGATCCCGCCCACGCACGTGGATCCCTGGCGTTACGACGGCGATCCCGAGCGCCATCAGACGACGCTGATCTCGCTGACCCACGCCGCCGTCGAGGCCGGGCTCGGGACGCTCGGCCTGAACCTCCAGCTCTTGACGCCCGAGTTCGGCCCGCGCGTGATTCTCACCGCCGTGCTCTGCTCGGTCCCGTGCGCCACCGACCAGCGCCGGGAGGCCGCGCTCTGCCTGGGCCCGTCCTGTGGCCGCTGCCTCAAGGCGTGTCCCGGCGACACCGTCCGCCACTGGGATCGCGACTGGCCCACGTGCGACCGCTATCGCTCGCCGCACGGCTTCGCGACGCTGGCCGAGCATCTCGAGCGCATCGTCAGCGAGCCTGACGCCGCCAAGCAGAAGACGCTGATCCGCTCCGAAGAGAGCTTCAATCTCTGGCAGTCGATCCTGCGTGGCGCCGGCGTCATCACGGGCTGCCGTCGCTGCGAAGACGTCTGTCCGGTCGGCGCCGACTACGAGGCGATGCTGAAGGACGCGCTGGAGGACATTCCCGAGCACACTGCGGCCAAGCAGGCGCGGCTCGACGCCATGGTCGAGGCCGAGCGCGCCGGCGACCGGCCCGCGTCGTACACGGCCCAGTGTCGCTGGATCGGCGACATCTCGGTGGCGCCGAAGGCCTGACGTGCCGGTCCGTTTGCCCGCCTCCCGCGACGCGCTCTTCGCGCTCCAGCGCACTCGCAAGCGTGTGGCCGTCGAGCACGCGCGGCGCTCGTCGTTCCTGGCCCCGCGCGTGGCCGGTGTCGACGTCGACCGGCTCGACGATCCCGACGAGTGGAGGAAGATCCCGCCGCTGACGAAGGACGAGCTGCGAGCCCTCGATACCGACGCGTTCTATTCGGCGTTCTGCATTCAGCCGCCGAGCGCCGCCGTCGAGTTCTGGCGCTCGGGCGGCGCGACCGGGCGCCCGCTCTTCTATCCGCGCACCGCCGAAGACCTCCGGTATTGCCTGCTGGGCTTTCGCAGGATCTGGGAGTGCATCGGCGTCGGCGCCGGCGACGTCGTCCACGACTCGTTTCCGCTGGGCATCCACCCGATCGGTCAGATGATCGCGCGGAGCGCCCAGGACGTCGGCGCGGGCGTCGTGTGGGCGGGCGCGGGGACGACCACGCCATCAGCGCTCCAGCTCGAGCTGATCGCGTCGCTCGCGCCCACGGTGTGGGCCGGGATGTCGAGCTACGCGCTGCACCTGGCCAACCTGGCCGAGGCCCAGGGCGTGAATCTCGCGGCCAGCAGCGTTCGCACCCTCGTGTGCTCGGCCGAGCAGCTCACCGCGGCCAAGCGCGCCAAGCTCGAGCGCGCGTGGGGCGCCCGCGTCTACGACACCTTCGGCATGACCGAGGGATCGATGATGGCGTCCGAGCGCGACGGCATCGACGGGATGCGATTGTGGGCCGATCTCTTCCTGGTCGAGGTCGTCGACGAAGTGACGGGCAAGCCCGTGGCCGACGGCGAGCCCGGCGCGCTCGTGATGACGCCGCTGTGGAGCCACACGGCCACCCCGTTCCTGCGCTGGCTCTCCAGTGACATCGTCACGTTGCGGTGGCCCGAGCCCAACGCCGATCCTTTCTCGGTGTTCCCGGTTCTCAAGCACGCCCACCGCACCAGCGGGTTCTTCAAGTTCCGCGGCGTCAACGTGAATCACACCGAGCTCGAGGACTTCATGTTCCGGCAGGCGGGCGTGCTCGATTTCCGCGCCGAGCTGGTGACGCGTCAGGACCGCGAGGTGCTGAGGCTCCTGATCGAGGTGGTGCGCGGTGCCGACGCGGCCGCCACCAGGGCCACGCTGACCGCGGCCGTCAAGAACACCTTCGAGGTGATGCCGGAGGTCGAGGTCCTGGCGCTCGGGACGCTCGCCCGGGAGTTCGAAGCCAGCGTCAAGGCGCCACGGTTCATCGACCGGCGGCAGTAGGAGGTGACGCTCGAGGGTGATGTGACCCTCTTCGACCACGTGCCCTGAAGCGATCTCGCGTTGTGTCGTCTCCTCGCTCAACGGTGCGCCTCGTCCGACCCGGAGGGAACGGGTCTCACGAGGGTCACATCACCCTCGAGTCTCGCCTCCTACTGCGAGTCGTACACCACCACGCTGCGCTTGACCTCGCCCTTGAGCATCGCGTCGTAGGCGAGGTTGACGTCCGTCAGCGGCACCCTCCGAGTGATCAACTCCTCGAGCTTGTACTTGCCGTCCATGAAGAGGTCGATCAGCATCGGCACGTCGGTGCGCTGATGCCCCGCGCCGAACGAGCTCCCCGTGAGCACGCGCTGCTGGAGGAACAGCGTCGGATCGAGCGAGATCCTGGTGCCCGCCGGGCACACGCCGACGACCACGCACGTGCCGCCGCGGTGAGTGGCCAGCACCGCCTGCTCGATCGTCGCCTGCGTGCCGACGATCTCGAAGGCGAAGTCAACGCCTCCGGTGCCGCTCAGCGCCTGGACGCGCGTGACGGGATCCTCGGTGGCGGCGTTGACGACGTGCGTGGCGCCGAACTCCTCGGCCCACGCGAGCTTTTGAGGCACCACGTCGACGGCGATGATCTTGCCCGCGCCGACGAGCCGCGCCGCCTGGATCGTGTTGAGCCCGACACCACCGCAGCCCCACACCGCCACGCTGGCCCCCGGCGGAACCTTCGCGCGGTTGAACACCGGCCCGGCGCCGGCCAGGACGCCACAGGACACGAGGCACGCCACGTCGAGCGGTGCGTCCTTGCGAATCGGGATGACGCTCTCCTCCATCAGCACGGAGTGCGTCGCGTAGCCGCCGACCTGAAGGTAGTGATTCAGGCTCGTGCCGTTCTTGCGAAAGCGGGTGGTGCCATCGAGCATCAGCCAGCGCGGCTTGTCGCGCAGCGCGCACATCGTGGGCTGACCGCCGATGCAGTAGCCGCATTTGCCGCAGGACGGGATGTAGGAGGAGCACACGTGATCGCCGGGCTTGACGCTCTCGACGAAGGGGCCGACGCTCACGACCACGCCCGCCGCCTCGTGACCCAGCACGACCGGCAGCGGATGCGGCACGTCGCCGTTGATCACGTGATAGTCGCTGTGACAGACGCCGTTGGCGACCCACTTGACGAGCACCTCGTGGGCCCGGGGCTCGAGCAACTCGACCTCCTCGATCACCAGGGGCTTCTTCACCTCGTACAGCACGGCCGCCGTCGCTTTCATCTCCGCCTCCTCGGGCTCGAAACTCGCTGTTATGGCTCGGTGGCGATCTTATACAGCATCGGCCGCCCACGCGTCGCCTGCATCGGGCCGCCAGGGCGGCATTGAGCGTCGGTCTCCACGGGCTTTCGGTACAATCGAGGCGTGAGGATCGTCTCGATCGGCGGCGGTCCGGCCGGGCTCTACTTCGCCTTGCTGATGAAGAAGGCCGATCCCGGCCACGACGTCACCGTCGTCGAGCGCAACCGGGCCGACGACACCTTCGGCTTCGGGGTGGTCTTCTCCGACGCCACGCTCGACACCTTCATCGAGGCCGACCGGCCCACCGGCGAGGCGATCACCCGCGCCTTCGCGCACTGGGACGACATCGACATCCACTATCAGGGCCAGGTTCTGGCCTCCACCGGCCACGGGTTCTCGGGGATGTCGCGCCAGGCCCTGCTCGACATCCTCCAGCGACGCTGCGCCGAGCTGGGCGTGGCCCTGAGGTTCCAGACCGACGTCACCGATCTCACGCCGTATCGCGACGCCGATCTGGTGCTGGCCGCCGACGGCGTCAACAGCCTGGTCCGCTCCGAGTACGCCGAGCACTTCCAGCCGCACGTGGACTGGCGCCCGAACCGGTTCGTGTGGCTCGGCACGACGTTTCCGTTCCGCGCCTTCACCTTCATCTTCAAGGAGAGCCCGCACGGCCTCTGGCGCGTCCACGCCTACCGCTACGACGCCCGACACTCGACGTTCATCGTGGAGACGACGGAGACGACGTGGCGGCGCGCCGGCCTCGACCAGGTGAGCGAGGACGACACCGTCGTCTTCGCCGAGCGGCTCTTCGCGCGCGAGCTCGAAGGCCATCGGCTCTTGAAGAACCGCTCGCTGTGGCGCAGCTTCCCGACGGTCAAGAACGCGCACTGGCACTGGAACAACGTCGTGCTCATCGGTGACGCCGCCCACACCGCGCACTTCTCGATCGGCTCCGGGACCAAGCTCGCGATGGAGGACGCCATCGCGCTGGCCGCGGCGCTCCACCGTCACCGCGACGTCGCCGGCGCGCTCGACGCCTACGAGGAGGAGCGGCGGCCCCAGGTGGAGTCGATCCAGCGGGCGGCCCAGGTGAGCCTCGAGTGGTTCGAGCAGACCGAGCGCTACCACGGACGGCTCGAGCCGCTCCAGTTCGCCTTCAGCCTGCTCACCCGCAGCCTGCGCGTCACGCACGACAACCTCAAGGTCCGCGACGCCAAGTTCGTCGAGACGGTGGACCGCTGGTTCGCGGCGAAGGCCGCCGACCAGAGCAAGGTGTCCGTTGCCGCCCAGCCGGTGCCGCCGCCCATGTTCATACCGCTCCGGCTGCGCGAGCTCGTCCTGGCCAACCGGGTCGTCGTCTCGCCGATGTGCCAGTACTCGGCCGATGACGGCACGCCGAACGACTGGCACCTGGTGAATCTCGGCAGTCGCGCGGTCGGCGGCGCGGGGCTCGTCATCGCCGAGATGACCGACGTGAGCCGCGAGGGCCGGATCAGCCCGGGCTGCACGGGGATGTACAAGCCCGAGCACGTGACGGCGTGGAAGCGCGTCGTGGATTTCGTTCACGCGCATTCTCCGGCGCGGATCGCGCTTCAGCTCGCCCACGCCGGGCGCAAGGGCTCCACGCGCCGGTTGTGGGAAGGTATCGACGAGCCGCTGGCCGAGGGGAACTGGCCGCTGATCTCGGCGTCGGCGATCCCGTACTTCCCGCACAGCCAGATCCCGAAGGCGATGGACCGCGCCGACATGGAGCGCGTGCAGGCTGACTTCGTCAAGGCGGCGTCGATGGCGGAGGCCGCGGGCTTCGACATGCTCGAGCTGCACATGGCCCACGGCTACTTGCTGGCGTCGTTCGTCTCGCCGCTGACCAACACGCGCACCGACGCGTACGGCGGGACGCTCGACAATCGCCTGCGCTACCCGCTGGCCGTCTTCGACGCCGTGCGCGCCGTGTGGCCCGCCGCCCGGCCGATCTCGGTGAAGATCTCGGCCACCGACTGGGCCGACGGCGGCGTGACGCCGGAGGAGTCCGTGGAGTTTGCGCGCCGGCTCAAGGCTCACGGCTGCGATCTCGTCACGGTCTCGACCGGCCAGACGGTGGCCCACCAGCATCCGGCGTACGGACGGCTCTACCAGACGCCGTTCAGCGACCGCATCCGTCACGAGGCCGGGATCGCGACGATGACCGTCGGCGCCGTCGCGTCGTACGCCGACGTCAATTCGATCCTGGCGGCCGGCCGCGCCGACCTCTGCGCGCTGGCCCGCGGCCATCTCTACGACCCGTACTGGACGCGCCACGCGGCGTGGGAACAGGGCTTCGAGGTGGCGTGGCCGGATCAGTACGTTTCGGTAAAAGGCTTCACGCCGCGCCTGCGCTGATCCGAGAAATCGCGAGGTCTCACGTCGCAGGGACGTGGCATGTGTCCCGCAACGGAAACGTCCTGGGATGGGAGTCGCGCGGTCCGTCGTCCTCCCGCTCACTCGTCGAGCACTTCCCGCGGCGCTCTCGACGCCGGCTGGCCTCTGGCTGATCAACACGCTCCACCGGCGGTTGACCCTGGCCGGCAAGCGTCGCTTCTTCCACGCGTTCGGCGAGATGGAGCATCCGGTCACCGGCGGCTGGAGGCTCGACTTCGCCGGGCGGACGATCCTGCTGCCGCTCCGGCGCGAGTTCGCGCTGTCGTGGCAGGCGGCCACCGCGTTTCATGGCTGGGACCCGGAGGTCCACGCGTTCTACGAGCAGCTCGTCGCCTCGGGCCGCCCACCCCGGCTCGTGTTCGACGTCGGCGCGAACTACGGCTCTCACGCGATCCGCTTCCTGGTGCACGGCGTCCGCGTCGTCGCCTTCGAGCCGAACCCGGCCTGCCGCGCGTACTTCGAGGCGTGGTGCGCGGCGAACAGTGTGACTCCGGAGATCGTCACTGCGGCCGTCGGCGCTCGTCCGGGCACCGCCGAGCTCGCCGTGCCCGGCGGGGCCACGTACATGGGGACCATCGATGACGCCGTGAAGGCGCGCTGGAGCGGCCGCGCCGACGTCACGACGACCAAGGTCGCGATGATCACGCTCGACGCGTTCACCACGCAGTGCGATCTCGTCCCCGACGTGGTGAAGATCGACGTCGAGGGCACCGAGCTGGCGGTGCTTCGCGGCGCCCGGCGGCTCCTCACCGAGGCGCGGCCCCTCCTGGTGTTCGAGGCGTGGCCCCAGCGCGATCGGCGCGCGATCTTCAGCCTGCTGGGCGACGCGGGCTACCGGGTCCAGCCGCTGGGCAACGTCGTCCGCGTTTGGCCCCCGTTTTCCTGCGACGAGTTCGTCCGCTCACCCGCGACGAACTTCCTGGGGCTGCCTCCCGCCGAACGCCGCTGAGCCGTCAGCGGTGAACGGCCAGTCGGAGGCGACGACCCGCACGTCAGGGCCGTCGATCGCGAGCGCCGCGGCGAAGCCCGGGCCGGCATCGACCGCGACGATCGACCACCGAGGATCGGGCTCCTCCCCGAGGCGAGCTTCGCCGGCGCCGAGGCCTTCGCCGCACGCCTTGACGTACGCCTCCGAGCGCGCCCACCACTCGAAGAACGCGACCAGCCGGGACTCGGGCGGCAGCGCCGCGATGCGCTCGCGCTCCTGCCGCCCCTGATATCGCGCGGCGATCGGCCTCCAGTCGAAGTCCGGGCGCACGCGCTCGACGTCGACACCGACTGATCGCCCGCGGGCCACGGCGTAGAGCGCGAGATCTGCGGAGCGCGAGACGCTGAACTCGAGCCGATCAGGGGAGGCCGGTACGGCGAGCCTCGGCTTGCCGTGGAGCCCCGGGACGAAGCGCAGCGTGGCGGGAGCGCGATCGAGGTAGGCGCCGAGGATCTGGCGCAGGACCCCGTGGCTGACGACGAAACGCCGGCGCTGGCGGCTCGGACGGAAGCGCCGGCTCTGTGCGATCTCGTCGGGCTCGAGCAACGCCTCGAGCGCGACCGCGACGCTGTCTTCCACGTCGAGCCCGACCCGCCAGAGGTGCACGGTCGAGCCCGCGAGGGGGATCACAGGTAGTTGGCGAGTTGGGCGGCGATCGCGTCGATGTGGTCGGTGATGATCGTGCTGTGGTCGCCGGGCACCGTGAAGACTTCCACGCTGTCGGCGAAGCCTCTCCAGCCGTGCGTCGGATCGTCGACGTGGCGGCACGGCTCGTCGGCGGGCCAGAAGAGCACTACCCGTCCGGAGAAGTACCGCGGCACGTAGCCCATGACGGCGCGGAAGTAGCGGGAATACACGTCGTCGCGACGCGGGCGCGTCGGCTTGCCGCGCGCGCGGCGGAGCGGCGCCGCCGTCAGGTTCGTCGCCTTGTCCCAGGTGAGGCTGATGCGCTCGCGGAGCGGGCGGCCCTCGAGCATCGTCGTGAACGAGCGGAGCCGTCCGAACCAGTCCGAGCCCGACGCCACGCGTGACGCCACCGCGTGCAGCGACGACATCCGCGTGTCGGCATCGGCGGCGATGAGCGCGAGCAGGTCGACCTTCTCGCCCGCGGCCGTCAGGCGGCGGGCGATCTCGAACGCGACGAGCGCGCCGTTGCAGTAGCCGCCGAGCCGCCAGGCGCCGGTGCGGGGCAGGGCCTGCAGCGCCTCGAGGTGCTCGTCCGCCATCGCCTCGATCGTCCGCGGCATGGGCCGGCCGGCGCGGCCGAGCGGATGGACGACGGTGAGCGGCTGGTCGGGCCCGAGCCGTCGGCCCAGGCGCACGCAGTAGAGCCCGCCGCCGTGCAGGTCGCCGTGGAAGAAGATGAGGGGAGACTGGCGCCCCTCGGGATTCAAGCGGGTCATCGGGGCGCGGAAGCCGTGGTCGTCGCCCTGGCGGAGCGCCTCGGCCAGCCGCTCCACCGTGGAGTTGGCGTAGAGCGCCGCCAGCGGCAGCGTGACGCGATACGACTCCGCCAGCCGCTGGAGCATGCGGACGGCCAGCAAGGAATGGCCACCGAGATCGAAGAAATCGTCGGTGACGCCGATCCCACGAACGCCGAGCAGGTCTTCCCAGAGCTCGACGAGCTGGCCCTCGACGGCATCGCGGGGCTCGACGGCCTCGCCGGACGGCGTCGTGGTCAGGGCTTCGGGCGCCGGCAACCGCTGGCGATCGATCTTTCCGCTCGGCGTGAGCGGCAAGGACGTCAGCGTGACGAAGAGCGACGGGATCATGTGCGGCGCCAGTCGCTCTCCGAGGAATGGCCGCAGCTCGGTCAGCGGCGGGCCGCTCGCCGCGCGGGGGACGACGTACGCCACCAGGCGCTTGCCGCCGTGCCCGTCGGGTCGCGCCGCCACGGCCACCTCCCGGACCTCCGGATGCTGGGCGATCGCCGCTTCCACCTCGCCAGGCTCGATCCTGAAGCCGCGGACCTTCACCTGGTTGTCGAGCCGGCCGAGATACTCGAGCGTCCCGTCGGGCCGCCAGCGCACGAGATCACCGGTCCGGTAGACCCGCGCGCCCGGCTCGCCGGTGAAAGGATCGGGGATGAACTTCTCCCTGGTCAGGTCGGGCCGATTGACGTAGCCGAGCGCAACGCCGGGGCCGCCGAGGAGCAGCTCGCCCGGCACGCCGATGGGCGTGAGCTGGCCATGGCGGTCCATCACGTAGGCGTCGGTGTTGGTAATCGGCCGTCCGATCGGCACCGACGGAGCGTCGGCGGGCAGGTCGCGCGGCACGGGATGGCAGCACGCGAAGACCGAGGCCTCGGTGGGGCCGTAGCCGTTGATGAGCTGCGTGCCGCGCAGCAGCCCGAGCGCGCGGCGCACGTGGGGCACCGAGAGCGCTTCGCCGCCGACGAGCAGGCGACGCAGGCCCGCGAGCGCGCCCGGCGCGTCCTCGATCAGGCCGTTGAAGAGTGAGCCGGTGAGCCACAGCGTGGTGATGCCGTGACGGCCGATCGTGTCGGCGACGACGGCGGGCGTCGGCACGCCGGGCGGCAGCATCACGCAGCGGGCCCCGTGCAGGAGCGCGCCCCAGATCTCGAACGTCGTGACGTCGAACGTGAACGCGGAGACGTGACCGAAGACCTCGTCGGGCGCGAAGCGCGTGTAGTCCTGGCCGAAGAGCAGCCGCACGATCCCGCGATGGGGCACCGCGACGCCCTTCGGCCGTCCGGTGGAGCCCGACGTGTACATCACGTAGGCCACGTCATCGGGGCCGACGTCGACGATCGTGGTCGGCGCCGGCCCGGCCAGCGTGCCGTCGGCGTCGAGCACGATCGTGGTCGGCGCCGTGTCGGGCAGCGCCATGCGCAGCCGATCGACCGTCACCACGGCGGCGACGTCGGCGTCCTCGAGCATGAAGGCAAGGAGGTCTCTCGGATAGGCGGCGCCGAGCGGCACGTAGGCCGCGCCGGACTTCAGCACGCCGAGCAGGGCCACCACCATCTCGAGCGAGCGCTCCATGAGGACGCCGACCCGCACGCCGGGCCGCGCGCCGAGCGTGCGGAGTCGCTGAGCGAGCTGGTTGGCGTAGCGATCGAGCTCCGCGTAGGTCAGCCGCCGGTCGTCGGCCACCAGGGCCACCGCGTCCGGCCGGCGGGCCACGTGGGCCTCGAAGATCCGGTGAATCGGCATCTCGGGATACGAGCCGCGCCGCGTGCCCCACTCGAGGAGCCGCGCGCGCTCCACCTCGTCGACCAGCGGCAGCGCGGACAGCCGCTGCTCCGGATCGGCCACGAAGGCCTCGAGCGTGCGTCGATAGTGCTGGACGAACCTCCCGATCGTGGGCGCGTCGAAGAGATCGGTCTGGTAGACGCAGCGGCCGACCATGTGCGGGCCGTGATCGGCGAGCTCGAGATAGAGGTCGAACTTCGACGTGCCGGGATCGACGTCGAGGTGGCTGAGCTCCCAGCCCGCGGGCAAGGCCGACCGCGGCGCCTCCAGCGCGAAGACGAGCTGGAAGAGCGGGTTGCGTCTCGGGTCGCGCGGAAGCTTGAGCGCGTTCACCACCTGCTCAATGGGCGCCTCGTCGTGAGCGAGGGCGTCGAGGGCCGAGTCGCGCACGCGGTGCAGCAGCTCGCGGACGGTCGGATCGCCGGCCGTGACGACGCGGAGCGCCAGCGGGTTGGCGAAGAATCCGACCGCGGCGAAGGCGGCGAAGAGCGTCATGAACAGCGTGACGCGTTCCTGGGCGCTCAGGACTTTGAGGCCGTCGCCGAGCGCCGGCGGCAGCGCGAAGGCCTGACGCGCGCCGCGGAAGCTCTGGCGCGCCGGCCGCGGCCGGTCGCTGGTTAGCTCGGTGGCCGGCCGGTCGCCACCCAGCCGGCCTTGCCAGTAATCGAGGTGAGGCTGGAGAGCCTCGCCATCGAGGACGGAGCGCTCCCAGCGCGCGAAGTCGCCGTACTGGATCGGTAGCTCGACCAGCGGCGAGCGCTCACCGGCCACGAAGGCGCCGTAGAGCGCCGTGAGCTCGGGGATGAGGAGCCCGAACACGGAGACGCCATCGTGGACGATGTGGTGGAGCGTCAGGAACAGACGGTGATCGTCGTCATCGACGTGGACGAGCAGCGCGCGCACGAGCGGGCCGCGTGCGAGATCGAACGGACGGACCGCGTCCAGGCGCGCGAGGTGCAGGGCCTCGGCCTCCCGGACGCCGGCGGGCAGCCCCCGCAGGTCCACGACGGGCACGCTCCACCGCCACGGCGGCGCGATTCGCTGCACCGGCTCACCGTCCTCGACCGCGAAGACGGTGCGCCAGATCTCGTGACGGGCCACGATCTCGGAGAGCGCGCGCTCCAGCGCATCGACGTCGAGTGGCCCGCGCCGGCGCACCGTGATCGGCTCGTTGTAGACGGGGACGTCGGGCGCGACCTGGGCGTGCAACCAGACCTGGCGCTGGGCCCACGACAGCGGGGCCGGGGCGCCGGCCGGACGGTGCGGGATCGGATCGGCGGTGCCCGCGCGATCGCCGCGGCGCTCGAGGTACGCTTTGACGAGGCGGCGACGCTTGTCATCGGCCGCGGGAACCGCCGAGCTCATCAGACGCCTGCGGCTCCGAAGGCCACGGGCAGCGCGGTGAGGCCGCGCAAGCCGAGGTTCTGGCGCCAGACGAGCGGCCCCGGCTCGAGCTGGAGCTCGGGCAGACGGCGGAGCAGGGTTTCGAGCACGACCTGGCCTTCGATGCGCGCCAGCGGCGCGCCGAAGCAGAAGTGCGCGGCCCAGCCGAAGGCCACGTGCCGGTTGTCGGCCCGGGTGACGTCGAGCCGGTCGGGATCCGGGAAGCGCTCGGGATCGCGATTGGCCGCGCCCATCACGGCGATCACCGCCTGGCGCTTGCGGATCGCGCGGCCGCCGATCACGACGTCGTCGGGAGCCAGCCGCGCCGTGTGCTGGCTGGGGCTCTCGTAGCGGAGCAGCTCCTCCACCGCCGACGGGATCAGCGAGAGATCGGCGCGCAGGCGCCGGAGCTCGTCGGGATGTCGCAGCAGCGACAGGACGCCGTTGCCGATGAGATTCGTCGTCGTTTCCTGGCCGCCGACCATCGTGACGATGCAGTTGGCGACGATCTCCTCCTCGGTGAACCGATCGCCGTCGACCTCCGCCGTCATGAAGGCGTGAATCAGCCCTTCGCGCGGTGTCGTTCGCTGCTCGGCGATGCGCGCCTTGAAGTAGGCGCACATCTCCTCGGTGGAGCGCAGCACGCGACCGGCGCGGTCGGGGTTGTGCTGGAAGTTGCCGAGGATCTCGGCGAAGTCGGCCGACCAGCTCTTGAGCTTTGGATGGTCCTCGGTCGGCACGCCGAGCATCTCGGCCGTCACGATCGCGGGCAGCGGCTCGGCGATGTCGCCGATGACGTCCATCCGACCGCGCGGAATCGCCGCGTCGAGCAGGCCGTCCATGATTTCCTGGATGTGCGAGCGCAGGACGGCGACCCGCCGCGGCGTGAAGGCGTGCGCGGCGAGGCCGCGAATGCGCGTGTGGGCGGGCGCATCCATGAAGAGCATCTGCCGCACCATCACCTGGGCCACCGGGCCGAGCTCGGGGAGCCCGATGGCGTCGAGCTGCGCCGGCGTCGGCGTCCGGTCGGCGACGAACCGATGGAGCACCTGGATCACGTCGGCGTAGCGCGTGACGATCCACGCGTGCAGGTACGGATCCCAGTGGACGGGATCCTCTGCGCGCAGACGGTGGTAGAGCGGATACGGATTCGCCAGGACCTCCGGATCGAGCAGGTGATAGAGGCTGAGCGTGGGATCCTGCGCGGGCGGGCTGGCAGTTCCGGCCGGAGTCATCGCGTGGAAGCGGCGGCCTCGATACGGGCGAGGATCGCGCGCTCCACCTCGGCGGCCAGCGCTTCCACCGTCGGGTGATCGAACACCGCGCGGAGCGGCAAGTCCACGCCGAAGGCGTCGCGCACGCGCGCGATGAGCTGGGTGCCGAGCAGGGAGTGTCCGCCGAGCAGGAAGAAGTTGTCGGTGACGCCCACGTCGGAGGCGTCGAGCAGGGAGGCCACGATCAGCGCCAGCCGTTGCTCCACGGGCGTGCGGGGCGCGGTGAGCGGCTCGTCACGCAGGACGTCGGCGACGTCGGGCGCCGGCAGCGCGTCGCGGTCGATCTTGCCGTTCGCCGTCAGCGGAAGCGCCTCGACCCGCACGAAGACCGCAGGGATCATGTACTCGGGCAGCGAGGCTTTCAGCCGATCGCGCAGCATCGAGGGCAGCGGCTCGGTGCCGGGCGCCGGGACCACGTAGGCCACGAGCCGACGGTCACCCGCGCCGTCGTCGTGGACGGCGACCGCGCTGGCCACGATGGCGGAATCGGCATCGAGGGCGGCCACGATCTCGGCGGGCTCGATCCGGAAACCGCGGACCTTGAGCTGGCCGTCCATGCGGCCGAGAAAGGCGATGTCACCGTTGGCAAGCCGGCGGGCGCGATCGCCGGTGCGATAGAGCCGCGCGCCGGGCCGGGCGCTGAACGGATCGGGCACGAACCGGCCGGCCGTCAGCTCCGGCCGGTTGCGATAGCCACGGGCCACGCCGGCGCCGCCGATGCACAGCTCGCCCACGGCGCCGTTGGGGACGGGGCGCAGGTGCTCGTCGAGGATGTGCACGTCGACGTTGTCGATGGGCGCGCCGATCGACGGCCGGCCGTGGTTCGGCGCGGATCCGATCGCGCCGGACGTCGTCACGACAGCGGCTTCGGTCGGGCCGTAGTTGTTCACCAGGGTGAACGGCAAGCCGGCGGGCGGATGGCGGTGGAGCGTGTCGGCGCCGGTCAGGAGCACGCGCAGCGCGGTTTCTTTCGGCCACTCGAGCGCGAGCAGGCGCTCGGCGACCGGCGTCGGCACGAAGCCGACGGTGATGCGCTGCTCCACCAGCCAGTTCCGTAACCCCGCGGGATCGAGTCGGCGCTCGTCCTCGGCGATGTGCACGGTGGCGCCGCTCGCCAGAGACGGCCACACCTCCCACACGGCGGCGTCGAAGCCCGGGCTCGAGAGCTGGCTCGCGCGATCCTCCGCGGTGACGCCGAACGCGCGTCGATGCCAGCTCACGAGATTGGCGAGGCTCGCGTGCGTGACTTCCACGCCCTTCGGCCGCCCCGTGGAGCCGGACGTATAGATGACATAGGCGAGGCTGGCCGCCGTCGCGTCGCCACCCACGGCCTCGGCAGCGAGCGCGTCGCCGCCGGCCGCCTCGTCGATCATCAGCGTGTGCCACGCGCCACGGGGCAGGCGCGCGGCCAGCCGATCGTTCGAGACGACGACGGCGGGCGCGGCGTCCTGGAGCATGAAGGCGATCCGCTCGGCCGGGTACTCACAGTCGAGCGGCACGTACGCGGCACCGGCGTAGAGCGCGCCGAGCGTGGCGACGACGAACTCCGCGGAGCGATCGATCGCCACGCCGACCAGCAGGTCGCGGCCGGCGCCGAGCTCGCGCAGTCGGCGCGCGAGCCGCCGGGCCTGGACGTCGAGCGCCTCGTAGGTCAGGACGTGCCGGCGATCAGTGACGGCGATGTGCGTTGGAGCGTCACTGGATCGAGAGTGAATCGCGGACGGGACGATGTCGTGAGCCATTGTCGTCCTTCAATAGGGCAATGGTGGTGCCAACGACCGACGCGTCGCGATAGACAGCTGCCGCCATGTTTCCGGGGAGTTTCGAGCACCTCGGGGCCAGGCCACTCGCACCCGTGTGCAAGTGATTGACCTATTGGGGGCGAGTGGCCGACTACGGTTGGGTTGCGCAGTCAGGACGGGGTGGGCGGGCGCCAGGCCGGCGGCTCGAGCCGTCGCTTGCCGTCGAGTGACATCCGAACGTCGCGCTCGCCCGGCGCGACGTCACGGTCCCAGAGCTTGCACGTCACCTGCTTGTGGCGCTGATCGAGGCCCTCGCAGTAGTTCGTGAACTGGCAGCGTCGCACCTGGGGCCCAAGGCCGAGCCGGATCTTCCGGAACCAGTCGGGGTCGGCCAGCGTCTGACGGGCGGCGCCGACGAAGTCGGCCTCGCCGCGGCGGAGAATGCCCTCGGCCTGCTCGAACGAGTGGATGCCTCCGCTCGTCACGACGGGCGTCTCGTGACCGGCCTCGCGAACGGCGCGGCGAATCGCGGCGGCCAGCGGCACGTTCCGTCCGAACGGGCCCCGCGCGTCGCCGAGCACCGTGGGCATGCACTCGTAGCCGGAGGCGCCGGTGTAGGGATACACGGCCTCGCCGATCTTCGGCTGGCGCGCGTCCTCGAAGCGCCCGCCCTTGGAGACCGACAGATAGTTGGCACCAGCGGCGGCGAGCTCGACACCGTAGAACATCGCGTCGTCGATCCGGCTCCCGCCGGCGACGACATCGTCGCCGAGAAACCGGATCCCGACGACGTACTCGTCGCCCACGCTTCGACGCACGGCGGCCAGCGCTTCGAGCGGCACGCGCACCCGCTGCTCGCGCGAGCCGCCGTAGCCATCGGCGCGATCGTTCAGCCGCGAGAGGAAGGACGCCATCGTGTAGGCATGGGCGTAGTGCAGCTCGACGCCGTCGAAGCCCGCGTCGCGGGCGCGCCGCGCGGCCGCCGCGAAGAGCGCGGGCAGCACGCGAGGAAGGTCGCGGATCCACGGCAAGTGGGTGTCCCAGACTCGCTCGCGATAGCCGTAGTCGAGCGATTCCAGCTCGCGCTCGTCGAGCACGGCCTCTACCAGTGACCGTTCGGCCGCCGCGAGGCGCGCGCGGACGTCGCCCTCGGCCGCGGTCCGCCAGCGCTCGTCGGTGAGCGCTCGAGCCAGTCGCTCGCGCAGCGGCGAGCTGATCGGCAGATATCTCGCGAAGAACGTCGCGGGCTCGGGGCGCCGGCGGACCGTGAGGAAGTCGAGGATCTGGATGAAGAGCCGCGTGTGGCCTGCGCTCTGTTCGCGGACGGTCTCGACGAGCCGGCGGAGCCCGGGGATGAAGCGATCGTCGCCGATGCGGAGCAGCGGGCCGCTCGCGATGTCGCGGATGCCGGTGGCCTCGACGACCAGAACGCCCGGGCGCCCTTCGGCGAACCGTGCGTACCAGTCGAGGACCTCGGCGGTGACGAAGCCGTCCTCGGTGGCGCGCCACGGGACCATCGCCGGCACCCACGTTCGCTGCTCGACGGCCAGGCGGCCGATGTGGGTGGGCGAGAACCACAACGAGGCCGCGGCTTCGGCTTCCGTCGGCCAGCGAGCGTCGGGGATCGAATGCTTGATGCGCGGCTCGGTCACTCCTGACCCTTCGGGTCGTAGGGAACGACGTCGGACTGACGGAGGATGTAGCGCTGGATCTTCCCGGTCTCGGTGCGCGGCAGCTTCGAGAGGAACTCGATGGCGCGCGGATACTTGTAGGGCGCCAGCTCGTGCTTGACGTGATCCTGGAGCTGGGTCACGAGGGACTCCGATGCCTGCTGCCCCGATTTGAGGACCACGTAGGCCTTCACGATGAAGCCGCGCGTGCGGTCGGGCGCGGCGACGACCGCGCACTCGGCGACGGCGGCGTGCTCCTCGAGCACGTGCTCCACTTCGGGACCGGGGATCTTGTAGCCACCGGACACGATCATGTCGTCGGAACGGCACTGGTAGGTGAAGCAACCGTCCACGTCCATCGTGTACACGTCGCCGGTGACGTTCCACCCGTTCCATCGCACGTACTCCGCTTGCCGGTCCGGCTTGCGCCAGTACTTGCAGCCCGTCGGGCCCTTGATCGCGATGAGCCCGGCCTCGCCCGGCGGCAGCTCGCGGCCGGACTCGTCGACCACGCGACAGTCGTAGCCGCGGACGGGGACGCCAGTGGCGCCGGGCCGCACGCGCCCGCGCTGCGACGAGATGAAGATGTGGAACATCTCCGTGGAGCCGATGCCGTCGAGCAGCTCGATGCCGGTGGCCTCGCGCCAGTGCTTGAAGGTGGCGGCCGGCAGCGGCTCGGCCGCCGAGACGCCGAGGCGGAGCGCGCCGAGATCGAAGCGCTTCCTCATCTCCGGGACGTCGAGCATCAGGCGATACGACGTCGGGGCGCAGAAGCAGATCGTCACGCGCTGCCGCGCGAAGGTCTCGAGCATCGACTCCGGCGTGAACCCTCCCGAGAGCACCGTGGTGGCGCCGAAGCGGAACGGGAAGACGAGCAAGCCTCCCGTCCCGAACGTGAACGCCAGCGTCGGATGGCCACCGAAGCGGTCCTCCGGGGACGGCGCCAGCACGGAGCGGGCGTAGGCGTCGGCCGAGGCGAGGATGTCGCGGTGGAAGTGGACGCAGCCCTTGGGCACGCCGGTCGAGCCCGACGTGTAGGCGATCATCGCGAGATCGTCACGGCCGGTCGTCACCGCGCCGAACTTCTCGGGCCGCCCGATCATCAGCGAGGCCAGCGTCGTGTCCGTGTCGCTGGCCTTGCCGACGACGATGAGGCGCTCGAGGACGGGCGCCTGCGCGCGGGCGCGCTCGAGCTCGTCGCGCAGGTCGCCCCACACGACGGCGGTCTTCGTGCCCGCGTCCTCGGCGATGTAGGCGAGCTCCCGCGCGCGTAGCATCGGCATCGTGCCGACCGTCACGATGCCGAGCTTCTGGCAGGCGAGCCACGTCACGATGAACTCGGGGACGTTGGGCATGCGCAGCAGGACGCGGTCACCCGTGTCGAGGCCGGCGCTGCGCAGGCCGTGGCAGAGGCGGTTCACCTGCTTGGCCAGCTCGGCGTAGCTCAGGTGGCGCTCACCGGCCTGGATCGCCACCCGGCCGCCGTGGTCGCCGTCGGCGTTGGCGTCGAGCAGCGCTTCGCCGACGTTCAGATGCTCGGGATAACGCAGCTCGGGCAACGTGTAGATGCGGTCGGGCATGAGCGACGGCGGCGGAAGCGAGTCCCGGACGTCGGGGATCATGGCAGGACGGCGATGCCCTCGATCTCGATGAGACAGCCCTCGGACGCGTCGAAGAGATCCCGCGCGCCGACGAGCGTCATGGCCGGAAAGTGCTTACCGAAGTACTCGCGGTACACGGCGCCGATCGGGCGGAGCTGAGCCTTGTAGCCGGCAACGTCGAGGACGTAGATGGTCAGCTTGACGATGTCCGTCATGGCGCCGCCGGCGCTGGTGACCATGGTCTTGAGGTTCTCGCACACCTGACGAAACTGGGCGACGATGTCGCCCTTGCCGACAACGGCGCCCCTGGCATCCTTGGCCACCTGACCCGCGATGAAGAGCGTGCGGCCACCACGCGCCTCGAAGCCGTGAGAGAAGCCGACGGCGGGCATCAGAGTGCTGGGGTTGACGGGCTCGATGAAGCGGCTCATGACCGTGCCTCCCGGGGTTGCGATTGAGTGCCGTCCAGCACGACGATCTCGCCGTTGAGGCCGCCGTCCCGGAGGCAGCGCAGCGCGGCGGCCGCGACCTCCTCCGGCTCGATCAGGCGGCCTCCGGGGTTCATCTTCGCCATCGCCGCCACGGCCTCGTCGAAGGAGCGGCCCGTTTTCGCCGCGATGTTCCGGGCGCCGTTCCACACCATGTCGGTGGCGACGTAGGCCGGGCAGATCGCGTTCACGGTGACGCCTTTCGCTCCGACCTCCGCGGCCAGAGCGCGGGTGAGCCCGACCAGCGCGTGCTTGGACGCGGTGTAGGCACTGACGTAGGGCGCGCCCATCAGGCCGGCCATCGATGCCACGTTGATCACCCGGCCCCAGCCGCGTTCGAGCATGCCGGCGAGCACCTGGCGCGTGAGCAGGAACGGGCCGGTGACGTTCACGCTCAGGTGTCGCTGCCACGACGCCAGGTCGGTTCTCGCCAGCGGCGCGGCTTCAGCGATGCCCGCGTTGTTGACGAGGACGTCGATCGGCCCCAGCGCGTGCTCGACGTCGGCCACGGCCCGCGCGATCGCGTCGGCGTCAGTGACGTCGAGCCCTCGCGCCAGAGCCATGCGGCCGCTCCCACGAATGGCCGCAGCGGTCTCCTCGACCTGGCCGACGGTGCGCGCGGCGACCGCGACGGCCAGTCCCTCGCCGGCCAGCGCTTCGGCGATGGCGCGTCCGATGCCGCGGCCGCCACCGGTCACGAGCGCGACGCGCATCGTCATGGCGACTGGCGGCAGACGAGGAAGAACGCGGGAGGAGGCGTATCGGCGTCGGGCACGTTCCGGTCGCTGTAGCAGCCCGTGCGCCAGCCCATGTTGGGACCGGAGCCACACCCGGCGATCGTGACGAGGACAACGGCGAGCACGAGGAAGGGAGCGGCGTTCATGGCGCCATTCTAGCGTCCGTTCGGGTATAACTGGCCACTCATGCGCGCGTTCGACAAGACCACGCTCTCCGGCGCCGTCGGGGCGCTCGGGCCGGGGATGAGGGTACTGATGCCTCCCGGCTGTGGCGAGCCGGTCGCGCTGGTGGAGGAGATCGCCCGTCAAGCGGCGCGGCTCGCCGATCTCACGCTCATGGGCGGCATCCATCTCGGCGACTACCCCTACGCTCGCCCCGAGTCGTCTGGCTTGCGCGTCGCGACCTGGCACATGTCGCCGCGTCTCGAGGACGCGCGCAGCCGTGGCCGCGTGGACTTCGTTCCCGTGCGGTACTTCGAGGCCGTCAGCGAGTTCGCGGCGGGCGGCGAGTGGGCCGCCGACGCCGTCCTCGTGCACTGCGCTCCTCCCGACGATCACGGCTACCTGAGCCTCGGCGTGTCCGTCGGCGTCGTCCTGCCAGCCGCGCGACGTGCTCCGCTCGTGATCGCGCAGGTCAATCCCAACATGCCGCGTACCCGCGGCAATGCGTCCCTGCATCGGAGCCAGATCGACCGGTGGGTCGAGGTCGATGCCCCGCTGCTCGAGTATCCGCCCCCCGCGATCACCGATCTCGAGCGTGCGATCGGCCGCCACGTGGCGAGCGTCGTGCCCGACCGCGCCACCGTGCAGGTGGGCGTCGGCGCCATCCCGCAAGCCGTGCTCGAAGCCCTCGGTGATCATCGGGACCTCGGCCTTCACTCGCTCCTCGTCGACGCGTCGGTGGCGCTCGTCGAGCGCGGTGTCGTGACGAACGTGGCCAAGCGCTTCCATCGCGGACGCATGGACATCGCCGAGGCGATGGGCACGCGCCGCCTCTTTGACTTCGTCCACGACAACGTGCTCGTCAACATGGAATCGTCGGCCTTCGTCCACGATCCGAGCGTCATCGCCCAGATCGACCGCTTCGTCGCCGTGAATTCGGCGCTGGAGATCGACCTCACGGGTCAGGTGACGGCCGAGAGCCTGGGGCCGCGCCAGGTCGCGGGCATCGGCGGCCAGTTCGACTTCGTGCTGGGCGCGTCGCGCTCGCGCGGGGGCGTGTCGGTCATCGCGATGCCGTCCACGGGGCGCGACGGCACGGTGTCCCGCATCGTGACGCGCCTCAGCGCGGGCGCGGCGGTGACGACACCACGCTACCTGACCGACCGGGTGGTGACGGAGTTCGGAGTGGCCGAGCTACGCGGAAAGGGAGACAGGGCCCGGGCGGCGGCGCTGATCGCCGTGGCGCACCCGAGGTTTCGAGAGGAGCTGGAGCGCGGTGTTACTTCTTAGCGGCGTCGATCTTGGCGAAGATCTCCTCGTTCTCCGGGAAACGGTAGGTCGTCTGGTTGGAGTAGACCGTGGTCCCGTCGATGAAGACCTCGAAGATCCCGCCCGCGCCCTCGACGAGCGTCGCGGTGATGCCGTACTTGTCCTTGATGGCGGCCTGCAAACTGGAGGCCTGGGGGAGGTAGTTTCACTCTCCGCAGTACAAGATCCGAAGGTCCATCCGGCTCCTCCTTGGTTTCCCGCGTGATGTGTCGCGGGTCGATTCTATCATCGTCTCTTGCGATGCTTCGACGGCAGGCAGCGATTCTTTGACGCTCCTCGTCATCGACACCGATCCCGGCGTGGATGATGCGCTTGCACTACTCCTGGCGTGGGGATCGCCGGGGGTGAGGGTGGAGGCGATCACGACGGTGGCCGGCAACGTCCCGCTCGGCCAGTGCACGGTCAACCTGTTCCGCCTGCTCGCCCTGCGCCGCCCGGAGCCGTGGCCGCTCGTCGCCGCCGGCGCCGAGGCGCCGCTCGCGCGCCCGCTCAAGACGGCCGAGGGTTATCACGGCGCCGACGGCCTGGGCGCCCTCGGCGACTGGCCGGAGGTCGAGGCCAGGCCGGGGCCATCTGGTGCGGTCGAGCTCCTCGTGGAAAAGGCGCGGCACCACGGCGCCCGGCTGACGCTCGTCGCTCTCGGGCCGTTGACCAACATCGCCCTGGCCTGCGAAGCCGATCCCGCGGCGATGAGACGGATCGGGCGCGTCGTCGCGATGGGCGGGGCGGTGGACGTCCGGGGCAACGTGACGCCGACGGCGGAGTTCAACGTCCACGTCGACCCCGAGGCGGCGGCGCGCGTGCTGGACGCGGGCCTCTCGCTGGACCTCGTGCCGCTCGACGCGACCCGTCGGGCCACGGTGACGCGCGCGGAGCTCGAGCGCGCGCTGGGCGCGCGGCCGGGACCCGTGGCGACGCGCGTGCTGGCATTCACCCGACACGCGTTCGCGCGCGAGGGCGGCCGGCTGAGCCTGCACGACCCGCTCGCCATCGGCGCGGCTATCGACGAGACCTTGATGGAGTGGGAGCCAGCGCGGCTCACGATCGGCAGCGACGGAGAGACGCGGCGCACTCCCGGCCCTCCCAACTGTCGCGTCGCCGTCGGCGTCGACACGGCGCGCTTCGTGCGCTTGCTCCTGGAGCGCTTGTGAGCCCGCGCGTGCTGATCGTCGGCTCGGCCAACGTCGATTACATCGTCGCGCTGTCCCGCCTGCCCCGGCCGGGCGAGACCGTGTCCGAAGGCACGCTGACGGTGGCCCACGGCGGCAAGGGCGCGAACCAGGCCGTCGCCGCCCGCCGGCTCGGCGCAGACGTCAGATTCATCGGCTGCCTCGGCGACGACGCGTCGGGCCGCGCGGTGCTCGCAGCTCTCGGCGGCGAGGGCATCGTCACCGATGGTGTGACGCTCACCGCGGACGGCGCGACGGGAACCGCGCTGATCGCCGTGGACCGTGAGGGCCGCAACCAGATCGCGGTCGCTCCCGGCGCCAACCGCCTGCTGACCATCGAGCAGGTGAAGGCGCGGGCCGACGACTTCGCCTGGGCTCAGATCGTTGCCTGCCAGCTCGAGACTCCGCTGGCGACGGTCGCGTGGGCGCTGGAGACCGCGCACAGGCACGGCGCGATCACGATCCTGAATCCAGCCCCCGTGCCCGATGCCCCGCTCGACCTGCTGCCGCTCGTGGACTACCTGACGCCCAACGCCGGTGAGGCCGCACGCTTGAGCGGCATCGGTGGTGACGGCCGCGACGGTGCCGAGAAGGCGGCGTCAACGCTCCGCGCCCGCGGTGCAGCAACCGTGATCGTGACGCTCGGGGAAGACGGGGCCCTCGGGATCGGCCATGAGGGCGTGACCCACGTGGCCGGCCGCCGCGTGACCGTCGTGGACACCACGGGCGCTGGCGACGCGTTCAGCGGAGCCCTGGCGGTGGCGTTGGGCGAGCGGCGAGAGCTCGCGGCCGCGCTCGCCTTCGCCAACGCGGCGGCGGCGCTCGCCTGCACGGCGCGAGGCGCCCAGCCGTCGCTGCCACGACGGGCCGAGGTCGAGCGGCTCCTGAGGAGTTGAGATACCATCGCGCGTGATCGTTCATCGTCCGATCATTTTTTCAGCTTCAGAGCGTCGATCGCTGACAGGAGGTAGGCATGGAGCGGCAGATCAGGTGGCCGAAGGGGAAGCGATGCGCGTTCGCCATCTCGTTCGATCTCGACGGGGAGAGCCCGTGGATCCATCGCGACCCTGCGTTGGCCGAGCGGCCGCTGCACATGGCCATGGGCGCGTACGGTCCGAAGACCGGCGCGCCGCGCATCCTGAACGTGCTGGATCGCTACGGCATCAAGGCGGGCTGGTACATTCCGGGCTGGATCATCGAGCGCTATCCCGAGCTCTGCCGTGAGATCGTGCGCCGTGGTCACGAGGTGGGCCAGCACGGCTACCTGCACGAGAAGCCGTTCTTCCTGCAGGGCGGCGTCGAGGAGGAAGAGCAGCTCCTGCTGAAGACGCTCGACGTCTTCAAGAAAGTCCTCGACGTGCGCCCGCTCGGCTCGCGCGTGCCGTCGGCCGATCCGTCGAAGCACTCCATGGGCCTGCTCAAGAAGCACGGCTTCGTCTATCACTCGAACTTCATGGACAGCGACCTGCCCTACTGCCACACGACGCCTCACGGCGAGCTGGTGGAGCTGCCGACGGCGTGGTGCAACAACGACTGGCCGTTCTTCGGCTTCAGCGCCGTGCCGCCCGTCGGCAACGGCATCTGGAGCCAGGAGGACGTGTTCGAGGTGTGGAAGGAAGAGTTCGAGGGCGCGTGGGAGGAAGGCGGCTTCTTCAACCTCATGGGCCATCCGCAAGTCGTCGGCCGGCCGTCGCGCATGCGGATGGTGTCGCGGCTGCTCGAGCTGATCCTGGGCAAGGGCGATGTCTGGATCGCGCGGCCGATCGAGATCGCCGAGCACTACCTGTCCCAGCGATGAGCGGGCGTCTCGACGGACGGGTCGCCCTCGTGACGGGTGCGGGCCGTGGGTTCGGGCGCGCGATCGCGCTCGCCTTCGGTGAGGAAGGCGCCGACGTGGCGGTCAACTATCAGGCGAGCGCGGGCCCGGCGGGTGAGGTCGTGAAAGCGCTCGAGAAGCTCGGCCGGCGCGCCATCGCACTGAAGGCCGACGTGGCCCGTGACGACGAGGTCAAGGCGATGATCGACGCCACTCGCCGTCACTTCGGCCGCATCGACATCCTCGTGAACAACGCCGGCATCATGACGCGGGGGTTGTTCCACGAGACTCGGGTCGACGCCCACGACCGGATGTTCGCCATCAACGTGACGGGCACGATGCTGTGTACCCACCACGTCCTGCCCACGATGATCGAGCGACGGTACGGCCGGATCATCAATCTGTCGTCCCAGCTCGCCCAGCGCTCGGTCGGCCGTGGGGGCTTCGCGGCCTACGCCGCCACCAAGGGCGCCGTGGAGGCACTCACGCGGGCGCTGGCGGAGGAGTGCGGCCAGCACGGGATCACGGTGAACGCCATCTCCCCGGGTGGCATCGAGACGGACATGAGCAAGGCCGTGATGACCGAGGAATATCGCGAGCGCCGGCTGCGCGAGCTGCCGCTGCGGCGCTTCGGCAGCGTGGACGACGTCGCGTATTGCGCCGTCCTGCTGGCCTCCGCAGACGCCGGCTATCTGACCGGCCAGATCCTGCACCCGAGTGGTGGGTGGGTGATGGGATGAACGGAGCGAGCGCCATGCGTGGGCTCAACCTGCTGGGTGACGGCTTGCGCGACGCCCTCGATCCTCAGACGGGAGGATGATCGTGGAGAAGGCGCGCCGCCGGAGCACCGCGGCGGTGATCGCGACCACACCGTACAGGACCGCGCAGGTGAGCGAGTAGGGCGAGGACGACAGGCGGCCTTCGACGAGTTGAAGGACGAAGATCAGAACGGGACCCACGGCGAGAGCCACCCGCACGGTCAACGGTGACGCGAGCGCGATTCCCACCTGGTTCACGTAGATCGGCACGACGATCAGGAGCAGTGACGCGCCGGCAACGCCGAGGATCGTCTCGCGTGCAGCGACCGCCGCGAGGCGTTGGCCGGCCGGCAAGGTGAGGGCCGCGGCCATGAGCGTCGCGCCCAGGAAGCGCAACGCCACCAACGCCGTCGGATCGATGCCGGCGTCGTTGAGACGACGCGACAGCATGGTGCTCACGCTGATCGAGAAGCCGGCGAAGAGCGCGAGCACGACGCCGAGGAGGGCGAAGCCGAACGGCTGCGGAGGTCCGCCGGACAGGCCGGCGAGCACCACGGCGGCGGCCAGGGCCATCGTCGCCATCAGTCCCCAATGGCCCACGCGTTCGCCGCGCGAGCGGTCGTGGCCGTCCAGGCACACGATGGTCAGCGGTCCGATCCCGGAGAACAGGACCTGGACCAGAAGCGGCTCGGTCGTCCTCAGCGCATAGAAGAACGCGATCCAGGCCAGCGCCGTCGTCGCATTCACCCAGACGAGCTCGCGTGGACGCCGCAGCAGGCGGCCGACGCTGGCGGGACTTCTGACCAGCGCGATCGGGAGGAAGACGATCGAGCAGAGCGAGAACGCGACCACACCGACGAGGAGCGGGCTCACCTCTTGAAAGACGCCGGCGAAGTAGACGTCCCGGACGGCGGCCATCGCGGTGAAGACCAGCGATGCGACGAAGCCGAGCGCTTCCCGGTCCGGAGGCCGTGCCGGCGACGCGGTGTCCACCATGACGCGACCGGTATACGCGTCACGCCGGGTGGAGGGTGGAATCAGCGCATGCGCGACTTGAGCTGGCGGATGCGGGCCAGCGCCGACTCGATGCGGGCGGGGTCGAGGCGGCCCCTGGCGAGCGCGGTGCGAATGGCGGCCAGGGCCTCGGTCGAGGCCGAACGGCCGTCGGGCAAGTGGTCGGCGGCGATCAGCACGACGTCCACCCCGGCGGCGAGCGTCAAGATGGTCGCGTCGTCGAGGCCGTAGTGCTGCTCGATCGCGCCCATCCGCATGTCGTCGCTCACCACGACGCCGCGCCAGCCGAGCTCACCACGGAGCAGGCCGTCGATCGTCGGGCGCGAGAGCGTGGCCGGCCGTCGGCGGTCGAGCGAGCGGTTGAAGACGTGCGCCGTCATGACCGTGTCCACCATCTGCTCGGCCATCAACACGCGATAGGGCTTCAACTCGACGTCGAGGTGGGCCGTGTCGGTGACGTCCACGAATCCTTTGTGCGAATCGGTATAGGACGATCCGTGCCCGGGGAAATGCTTGAGCGTCGTCACCACCCCCGCCTCGTGCATGCCGCGGATGAAGGCGCGGGCGTGGTCGATGACGATCGCCGCGTTGTCGCCGTAGCTCCGGCTCCGGCCGACGATGACCGGGTTGGCCGGATTGAATCCGACGTCGACCACCGGCGCCAGGTTCCACCGGATGCCGGCCCCCCGCAGCATGGTGCCGATGCGCCGGGCTTCCAGCTCGGTCAGCACGAGATCGTTGCGCTGGCCCAGCTCTTCGGCAGAGAGCGTCGGCGTGTACCCCACCTTGGGGCCGAGGCGCATCACGGAGCCGCCCTCCGCGTCGATGGCCACGAGGAGCCGACGTCCCGTGCAGGCCAGCGCGCGCTCGTCGGCGGCCCGTGTGAGACGGGCGATCTGGTCGTGATCGACGATGTTGTGGGCGAAGAGGATGATCCCGCCCACCTTCGCCTCGCAGAGCAGATGGTCGAGGTCCTCGTTACCCGCGGGCTCGGTGCCGCGGAATCCGACGAGCAGGAGCTCGCCGGCGTCGGCGGCGAGCGGCCCGATGCGGGCAGGATCCGGAGGCGCCAGGGTCCGGCACGCGGCGAGGACGGCGGCGAGACCGAGCGCGAGGAACGCGCCGAGCGCGCGCCGGCTAGCCACGAGCGGCCGCGACCAGCCTCCGCACGCGCTCGGAATCCACCGGCTGGCGGACGCTGCCGTCGCGCTTGACGAACGTGCCGACGATCACGCCTTCCGCCACGGACAGGAGCTCGGACACGCTGTCGGCGGTGACGCCACTGCCGACGAGCACGGGCACGGTCGGGACCGCGCTCCGCACGCGCTTGATATCGCCGATGGCCGTCGCTTCACCGGTGGCCTTGCCCGAGACGACGAGCGCATCGGCCAGGCCCCGATGGACGAGGTCACGCGCCTCCTGCTCGAGCTCGACGGCCGCCACCGGCGCCGCGTGCTTGCCCTGGACGTCGGCGAAGATCTTCACGTCGGCGCCGAGCAGACGCCGGTCGCGCAGCGTGTGATACGCCTCGGACTGCACGATGCCCTGATCGGCCACGACGGCCCCGGCGTGGACGTTGACCCGGATGAACTGGGCGCCTCCCGCACAGGCGACGGCCAGCGCCGCCCGCGCGTCGTTCTTCAACACGTTCACCCCGAGGGCTACGCGCGGGACGGCGCGACGGATGGCGGCCACGATGACGGCCATCGCGGCGACGGTGCTGGGCTCGACGCGGCCCGGTGTGAAGGGGACGTCACCGTAATTCTCGACGAGGAGCGCGTCCATGCCGCCTTCGATGAGGACGGTGGCGTCGGTCACGGCGGCCGTGATCGCGCGCTCCATCGAACCGTCCCACCGCGGGCTGCCGGGCAGCGGTGGCAGGTGGACCATACCGATCAGCGTGCGGGCCAGACGCATGCGGGCAGCAAATTGTAACACGCGCACTCGTCCGCTATAGTCGGTCGCACCCAGGCGTTGCTCGATGCGACGACCGTTGTTCGCGCGCGCCGTGAAGACGCGGGTCGTCGTCGCGAGGAGCCGGGCAGGAGGTCACATCATGGGCTATACGACGCTGCTGCTGGAGCGGGCCGGCGCGATCGCCACGCTCACGCTCAACCGCCCGGACGCTCGCAATGCGCTCGATCTGGTCATGCGCGGAGAGCTGCTGTCCGCGCTGGACGAGGTCGAGGCGGATCCTCAGGCGCGCGTGGTGATCCTCACCGGCGCCGGCGGCCACTTCTGCGCCGGTGGTGACGTGAAGACGATGCGTACGAAGCGTCAGACCGCGGCGGACGGGCGGCGGCGCGTGGAGTCGCTCAACCGCATGGTGCAACGGCTCGTCGAGTTCCCGCGCCCGACCATCGCCCAGGTGGACGGCTTCGCGGTCGGGGCCGGCTGCAATCTCGCGCTCTGCTGCGACCTCATCGTGGCCGCCGACCGCGCGCGCTTCGGGGAGGTCTTCGGGAAGATCGGGCTGGTGCCCGACGGCGGCGGCACCTGGTTACTGTCACGCGTGGTCGGACTCGCCCGGGCGAAGGAGCTGATCTTCACCGCCGAGATCATCGAGGCCGCCGAGGCGCACCGCATCGGGCTCGTCAATCGCGTGGTGAAGGCCGCCGATCTGGCCGCCGAGACGCAAGCGCTCGCCGAGCGCATCGCCACCGGGCCGCCGCTGGCGCTTCGGCTCGCCAAGCAGATGGTGAACCGCGCGGCGACGTCGGATCTGGCCAGCGCTCTCGACGCGGAGGCGGGCGCGCAGGCGATTGCCATCACGAGCGAAGACCACCAGGAGGGCCTGGCCGCCTTCTTCGAGAAGCGCGCGCCGCGGTTTACCGGGGCCTAGTTCGGGCGGGGCGCGACCGGCTCGGACGTCGTCTGAGGGACCGCCGGCGGGAGGCCCGACGAGGGGGCCGGCGGCATCGGCGTCGAGGACGGCTGGCGCGGCGAGCGCCGGAACGTATCCTCCAGCTCCGGCGTCGAGCGCCGGATCTCGTCGGTGATGCGAGCGGCGTCGAGCGCGGTGCCGATGACTCGCGGCGTGATGAGCATCAGCAACTCGGTTTTCTGCACGGTGCGTACTTTGGCGCCGAAGAGGTAACCGATGATCGGGATGTCCTTCATGAACGGGACGCCCCGGTCCTGCGTCTCGACGCGGTCGCGGATCAGCCCGCCCAGCACCAGCGTCTGATTGTTCATCAAGACCACCGAGGTCTCCGCCTCTCGCTTGATGATGCTGCGCGAGCCGGTGGGCGCTTCAGGAGCGCCGACGTCGTTGACCTCCTGCTTGACGTCGAGGGCCACCGTGCCGTGCTCGCCGATGCGCGGCGTCACGGTGAGGATCACGCCGGCGTCGCGATACTCGACGGACTGCGTCCCAACGATGGCCTGCGTCGTCGTCGTCCCCGTCGTGGCCTGCGTCGTCCCACCGATGGGCACCTGCTGGCTGGTGACGATCGGGATGGAGTTGGACACGTTGATGATGGCCTTCTTGTTCTCCGACGTCAGCACGTGCGGGTTGGACAGCACATTGACAAGGTCCATCGAGGCCAGCGTGTTGAGCAGCAGCATGAACTGATTGGTGGCGAACGCGAACGCGGTCAATCCCGAGCCGGGAAGTGTCAGCGCCGCGCCTTCCGCGATGGGCAGCGTCCGTGAGATCGGAGAGATGATCGACGGCGACGCCGTCGAGATGCTCTGGGATGCGAGGTTGAACTTGCCCGACTTGACGGCCCAATCGACGCCGAGCCGGAGGTCGTCGGTGAGCGTGATCTCGGCCACCAGCACTTCGACCAGGACCTGGCGCGGCTGACGGTCGAGCTGCTTGATCGTCGCCTCGATCTCCGGCCAGTTGCGCGGGAACGTCGTGACGATGACCGAGTTCGTCGGCTCGTCGGCGATGAACCGGATCTGGCCCTCGAGGACGCCCAGCTCACCGATGCCGACGCCACTGCCGGCGAGTGCGGCCCCGGGCGCCGTCGCCGGCGACGAGGGCGGAGGCGGGGGCGAGCCGGCCGGGCGCTGTGCCGAGGACTGTCCTCCTGCGCCGGGCGATGTCTCGCGGGCGCCGTAGATCGCGTTGAGGGTGGCCGCCAGGTCCTTCGCCTTGCCGCTCTCGGCGTAGTAGATGAAGACGCGCCGGCCACCGTAGATGTTGACGTCGAGCTGCGTGATCAAGCGCCGCACGGTCTCGAGCTCGTGCTTGCGAGCGTGGACGATCAGCGAGTTCGACCGGCGCTCCGCGACGATCAGCGGCGCGCGCTCGGCGCCGGTCGTCTCGGCTCCCGGCGGACGGGCGGCGGCCGGAGCCCCCGGGGCCGCGGGCGGCGGTGCCACCGGCGGCGTCGGCGCCGCCGGAACACCCGGCACACTGGCGGCCGCGCGGCGCAGGCGGCCGCTCGCGAAGAGCTGATTGAGGATCGTCGCCAGATCGGCGGCGTCCGCGTATCGGATCTGGATGATCTGCAGCTCGTCGAGAGCGATCTCCACGTCGACCATGCGGATGATGTCGAGGAGACGCCTCACGTTGTTCGCGGAGTCCGTCACCATCAGCACGTTCGTCTCCCGGTGGGCGACGAGATTGCCGCGCTGGGAGACGAGCGGCCGCAGCAGGGTCGCCAGGTCGGCGACGGACGAGAAGCGCACGGGGACGATCTGCGTGATGATCTCGTCGGCCGTGCGGTTGGGGTCGGGCTCGAGCCCGACGATGGTCGGCACCGCGCGCTCACGCGCACCTTCGATGCGGACGATCTTGTACAGGTTGCCGCTCTTCACCGCGGTGAACCCGTGAACCTCGAGGATGGCCAGCAGGACACCGAACACGTCTTCCTGCGGGATGCGGCCCGACGTCTGCACCGTCACCTTGCCGCGCACGTCGGGAGCCAGCACGTAGTTGAACCCGACGATCTCGCTGGCCGCGTGCACGACGGTCTCGATGTCGGCGTTGTCGAAGTTGAGGACGACGAAGCGGCCACGCTGGGCGGGCGGCACCGGTGGGGCCGTCGGCGGTTGTGGCGCCAGGGTCGGCGGCGGCGTCTCGACACGCGGAGCGGGCGGCGGCGCCTGGGCCTCACGCGGCCCAACCGACGGCGTCGGAGCCGGCGGAGGTGGCGGCGCGCCCGGCGCCGGTGCCGCTGGTGCAGCCGGCGGCAGCGGGGGCCGCGCGGCTCGTGGGGCCGGGCGCGTCGCGGGCGTCGCGCAGGCGGTGACGAAGGAGGTCAGCGCGACGAGCGCGACAATGCGACAGCCGAAACGACGCTCAGCGGTTTGGCGCATCAGGCATCCCAGGTGGCACACGGCGGAGAAGGTTTGGGGGAAGCGGCCGACGACCCGGCTGCTGTCCCTGAAGGTCTGGTTGCATCGTTGTCACCGGCGGCTGGAAACCGGGTTGCGGCGCCGCGCCGGGAAATGGTTGAGGCACTCCTGGTTGCGGAATCGGGAACGCTGGCCGCTGGACTCCCGGTTGCACCTCGGCCTGACCCGGCGTGGGCGGTGCCTGGGGACGCGGGCGGCTCGGATCGTGGAGCCGCACGTCCACCTGGCCCTCCGGTCGCGTGAGAATCACCCGATCCTCACTGATCGACTGCAACGTTCCACCGGCGACCGAGTCACCGACCCGGTAACCGGCGACACGCTTGGTGATGGGGTCTTCGAGGTACGCCACCGGCGCCCCGTCCCGCAGAATCACGCCGTGGAGGCTGGGCTTCGGCAGGGCCGCCAGCGCGTTCGAAGCGTTGGCAGACGCCGACTCCGTGCGATCGGGGCTGAAGAGGTTGCGGCTGGCAATGGTGCCGAACGCTCCGCCAGATCGGTCCGTGGCGGCGGGGGCGGTGGCCGTCGACGCGACGGGCGCACTCGACGCTCGGCGCCCTGGTGTATCGGTCTTTGGGCTCGCGACCTGCCAGCCGATGTACGCGATCAGGCCGGCGGAGGCGCCGACGAGCAGGGCGTTGAGCATGAGCAATCGCTTGGACATCAGGTGCGAAGCTTCCCGGAAAGGATGAAGCCCGAGAGCGTCAGGGTGGCCAGGAGCTCCTTGGGCTGCGTGATGTTGACCACACGTACCTTCAGATCCTGGACGGCGAGGAGCTTCGGCGCGCGATCAATCAACGCGAGCAGATCGACGAGCTGGCGGATCTCACCGGATACCGCGATCTCGATGGGGATCTCGAGCAGATCGCCGCGCTCGACCGGCGGCAGGATGCGCTCGCTGCGCACGTCGGTCGACGCCTGGGCCGCCATGCCCTTCAGCAGCTTCTGGAGCTCCGACGCTGCCACGGCCGGCGTGCCGGCGGGAAGGAAGCGCTCGCTCAGGCTCTCCAGTCGCTGGTTCGTCGCCTCCAGCTCGGCGATAATCGCCGCCTTCCGCCCGACGAGATCCTGACGGCGTGTCAGCACCTGCTCGCGCACCGGCACCAGCTCGCTCGCGGTGCGATTGCCCTCGCGGATCGGCTGAACGACGACGACCCAACCCAGCACGATCACAGCGATACCGCCGGCGGCACCGATCAACATCCGCTCGCGGTGCGACAGGTTGCCGATCATCGCGCGGGACTCGCGGCGGGAGGTGCCGAAGATGGACGTCGGGGCTGAATGCCAGCCGGGACCGGTGCCGGCGTGGCGGGGGCCGTCACGGATGCCGCCACCGCGCCGGGCGAACCCTCCCACGACGCGCGAATCCGGAATTGTTCCTTGTCCCGTCCGCGTGTGACCGGCGACGAGAACTCCACGCGCTCGAGGCGTGGCGAGTTCTCGAGGAGCGGGATGAGGGCGGCGGCGGCCGAGGCCTGGCCGGTGAGCTCCACGCCCTTCGTGTCGGCGGAGAGCAGTGTGAGCCACGCGTCGTTCGGCAGGAGCTCGGTCAGCTCGCGGAGTAGGGGCAGCGGCCGGACGCTGCTGTTCTCCAGAGACTGGATCGTGGCGAGCAACCGGCGGTTCCGCTCGAGATCCTGGAGCACGCGCTCGGTCGCCCGCACGTCGGTGTCGAGCCGCGTGATTCGCGCGTTGAGGTCGGCCAGTCGCCGCGTCTCTCGCCAGCCGGGGGCCAGCAGGGCGCCCAAGGCCAGCAAGATGGTCGCCGCGGCGAAGCCGGCGGTGACGAGCTGGGGGCGCGTGATCTGCCGCGGGCGCAACCCCACCGGCAACAGCTCGAGCGGACGGAGCCGACCCGCGGCCACGGCCACCGCCAGGTCGAGTGCACCCCGGGGCGTCTCTGTGACAGCGGCAAGTAGCCCGCGGGCGCGAGGCGTGTACGGCGGTTCGGTGACCGTCATCCCGCGTTCGGTCAGCGCCGAGGTGACTTCGGGTTGACCGTCACCCGACACCCACACGGCGTCACAACCGCGCCAGCGAACGAGCGTGAAGCTGCGCTGGATCTCGCCGACCACCGTGGCGGCATCGGTGCTCGCGACACTGCGGCTCAGCGCGATCGTGCCTCCGACGAGGAACAGGAGATCGCTCGTGTCGCCCGCGCGATGGATCCACACGACCTTTTCCTGGCGCGGGCGACGTCCGACCAGCGCGGGAAGGTTGTGAGCGGCGACGGTCAACGACACGGGGCGAAGCTTCACTTCCTCGGCGACGCGAAGCGCGCCCTCCACGACGCGGCGATCGGCGGCTGCGATCACGACCTGACGACCTGCGGGCGGCGTGGCGCCGTTACGCTCGTCGGGAAGCAGGAGGTAATCGAACGTAGCGTCGTCGCTCGGAAACGGCAAGTGCCGCTCGAGCTCGAAGCTGATCATCTCGCGCACTTCGCCTCCGAGCGCGGGCAACTCGATCGGCTTCACGGTGACCGACGCGCGAGGCAGGGCGAGCGCGATCGTGCGGACGGGTAAGCGACGCTGCTCGATCTCCGCGCGGAGCGCCTCGACGGGATTCTCCGCGCTCACGACGAAGACCTCGACGCGCCCTCGTTGCATTGCGGCAGCAACGAGACGATCGCCGAGCAGAAGAACAGCAAAGTGAGCCCGAGCAAGCATCACAAAATCAGATTACGCTGAACGCGTCCCGCGTAGCAACTACTTGTCGTGATTACGAAAGTCGCCCAGATATTGGGCGGTGAATTTGAATCAGCGGACCCCCGACCACTCGAGGATCACCATCGGCTGACGGCTCCCGTCCTGCCGGCGCTGGACGATCGCGGTCAGACGGGCACGCGGCTGGCCGTCGACCAGGCCCTCGGCCTCGATCCGGAACGTCCGCGTGTTGACCATGAGCCCCTTGCCGCCGAAGCGTCCGGGCACCTGGATGAACGGACCATCGCGGCGGGCCTGGACGATGTCGATGATCTCGGCGTCCGAGAGGCCCTGGGCCCGCAGAACCTCGGGGCCGGCGGTGTTCATGTTGATCTGGCCCGGCGTCTTGACGGTGACGAGATCCGCCAGCCCCGGTTTTCCCTCGCGGCCGTTGTAGATCTCGGGCGTCACCCCTTTGATCTGGAGGAGCTCCGACACCGACTCGAGGTTCGCGTTGTGGGCACGGTACGGGACGGGGAGCTTCAAGTAGTAGTCGTCGCTCTCGGCGCCATTCAACCGGTGCTCGTCGTTGGCATCGCGCCAGTCCTGCAGCGAGTCGTTGATGGTGTCGCGGTTGGACTTGGCGAGCCCGAAGCCGTGGAGCAACTGGTCGAGCCGGTCGGGCGGCGACGTGTTGAGGTTGAGCCGGGCCTCCTCGTCGCTGAGGCGATAGGAGAAGGTCCCCATGGTGCCGAGCGGCACGCGCGTCCGCGGCAATCGGGGCAGGGCCCTCCCGTCCCGGCCGTAGAACGTCATGACCCCCTGGTCGTCGACCACGACGAACGCAGAGTCGGCGGCGATTTCCCGGATCGCCTGCTCCACCCCGGCCTCGGCCAGGTGGGCCGCGGCAATCCCCTCCTTGTAGGTCCGCGCCGCGGTCGCCTCGAGCCGCATCGAGTACGCGAACTCGGCCCCGATCAGGCCGAGCATGCCGAGCACCAGCAGCACGGCAACGAGCGCGAAGCCGCGATTGGTCATCGACGCCGGTGTCGTCATTGGATGGCCGTCTTGATCGCGACCGTCAACGGAGGCATGGTTTCCGTCCGGCCCTGACGGATCGTGGTGATCGTGGCCTGGACGGCGCGCGGCAGGCCGTTCTCCACGTCGGCGTCCCAGGTGTCCTGCCAGGACCCGGTATCGTTGAGATAACGGAACGCCATCTGCTGGACTGCCGTATCGCGCAGGACGACGGCCGCTTCGGTGAAGGGCTCGCGATTGGGGAGCACACGTTGCCTGACCACGAGCGCCGGGCCGTTTTCATTCTCCGTCGCCAGCACGACGGCCGTGAAGGCCACCGGAATCGGCGGCGGAAACGGCGGCGTCTGGGTGACGAACTCGAGGCGCGACTCGGTGCCTCGGAAGAGGAGCACCGAATCGGGCGCCTGACCCAGGGACGCGCGGTACGGGTAGGTCGAGCCGAGGGCCCGACTCAAGGTCACCGCGAGGCCGCGAAGCTGGGCGTGGGCCTCGGCCCGGTTCTCGCCTTGACCCCACGCGGCGATCCCGACGCGCAAGCCGCCGAAGGCGACGATGAGCAGGGCGCCCACGATGGACAGGGCAATGATCAACTCCAGCAGCGTGAAGCCGCGTTCGCTGCGACGGCGCATCAGCGTGGCGCCGGCACTGGCGGCGTCGCCGGTGTCGCTGGGCGCGAGCCAGGGGTCGGCGTCGTCGGTGTGGTGGCCACGACCGTGAGCGGCATCGTACGCAGCATGTTGATTTCGACCTGACGTCGCTCGTCCCAGAATACCTTCACGTCGATCTCGTATATGCGCCAGCGCGGAACGCCGACCGTGGGGACCAGATCGGGGGCGGGGATCACGGTCGTCTGCCGCTCCCAGCGGAAGTTGCCCTCGGTCCCCTGCTCGCGCCCCTCCTCGGGGTCGACGACCTCACGCGCCTTCTCGTCGGCGAGCAGCATCGCACGCTGATGGTCGCCAGCGAGCTTCAGCAGACGCAGACCCTGGGCGAAGCCCTGAATGGCGGCGACGACGGCCAGGCTCAAGATGGCGAGGGCCACGATGACCTCGAGCAACGTGAAGCCGGCGTCGGCGCGCTTCACTCTCGGTCGACCTTCACGCGCCCGGTGAGGCCGTCCACGACCACCCGATAGCGCACGGGCCCTGACTGCACGCGGAAATCACCGCCGTTCGACACGCCGTAGGGCTCGAAGCGTACCGTCAGCGCCGGGGGCGGAAACGCCTCGATCATGACATCGGCCGGGAGCGTTCGCGTCGCGGTGACGTCCTCGCCGGCCATGATGGTCAGGCGGTGAGCGGCCGGGTCCACGACGAGCGCGTGAGTCCGGCGCGTCGTGATGGCCTGCTCGCGCGCATGCCGCAACATCGCGGTGAGGCGGGCGACCTGGGCCCGTGCCCTCAGGTTCTCCGTGCTTCGACCGATGGTCGGTGTCACGACAGCCACGGCGATGGCCAGCACCAGCAGGGTGACAACCAGCTCGATGAGGGTAAAGCCGCGCGCGTTTACCTTTGAGACCATGACGTCACATCGGCGTTCTCACCTTCGCCGCCCGGTGCGCCGTCGCCGCCCTCCGACCACAGGTCGTATTCGCCGTGCTGCCCGGGGCAGCAGCGATACCGGTACGGATTGCCCCACGGGTCCTTGGGCACTTCCTTCTTGAGGTAGGGCCCGTTCCAGTTGGGCACGTTGGGGTTGCGCTGGAGCGCGTCCAGCCCCTGGGCGCCATCCGGATACTTCCCGACGTCCAACCGATAGCCGTCGAGGCCGGCACCGAGCAGCTCGATCTGGGCTCGCGCCGCTGCCTGCTTGGACTGGCCGACGCGGCCGAAGAGACGAGGCCCCACCAGGCCGACGAGCAAGCCGAGAACGATGATGACCACGAGCAGCTCGATCAGCGTGAACCCCGCTTCGTTACGGAGGCTGACCGAGTCTCGCGGGGTCGCGACTCGCATCGGCTGAGCAAACAACCGCCACGGACGGTCGCGGCGGGGCACGGGCGCGTCGTGAGACCGGGTGCCCGTGCCCTGTTGAATCATGGCCCGGGGGCCCGCGCCCTGTTCAGTCATCCGGGCGCCCATGCCCATTACAGTGGTATCTCGTTGATCGAGAAGATCGCCATCAGCATCGCCACGACGATGAAGGCCACGAGTACCCCCATGAGCAGGATGATCGCGGGCTCGAGCAGACCGATCAGGCGCTTGAGCTCGGTCCGCACGTCGGTCTCGAACGTCTCCGCGGTCTTGAGGAGCATCTCCTCGAGACGCCCGGTTTCCTCACCGACGCGAACCATGTGCACGGCCAGCGGGGGAAAGTTCGCGTGCTCGGCCAGTCCGCTGGCCAGCGTTCCGCCGCGCTTGACGGTTTCCCCGAGTCGATCGACGGCGCGGCCGACGACCTGGTTCGACATCATGTCGCCCACGACTGCCAGCGCGCCGAGCACGGGCACGCCGCTCTTCAGCATCGTGCCGAGCGTGCGTGCGAACCGCGCCGCCTCGATCTTCATGACGAGCGAGCCGACGTGCGGCATGCCGAGGAGCGTGCGGTCCCACTGGAGCCGTCCCTCCGGGCTGCGCGTCCAGACCCGCCAGGCGAAGATACCGGCGAAGATGACGATCGCGCCCACCCACCAGTACTCGCGCAGCGTGCTGCTGACGGCCATGAGGATCTGCGTGGGGAGCGGGATCGCCTGTTTGAGATCCGAGAAGATCGTGGCGAAGCGGGGGATGACGAACGTCAGCAGGAAGACGACGGCGGCGCCTCCCACGGCCGTGACCACCAGCGGATAGGCCAGCGCCGAGAGGATGGCCTCGGTGAACGCCGCTCTCGATTCGAGGAACTCGGCGAGCCGGCGCAGCGTGACCTCGAGGACGCCGCCCTTCTCACCCGCGCGCACCATGTTGATGTAGAGGCGTGAGAACGGTCGCGGATGATGCTTGGCCAGCGCTTCCGACAACGAGGCGCCGCCTCGGACGCTGCGCAAGAGGTCGGAGACGATGACGCGCAGCCGTGGCCCCAGCGCCAGGTCTTCGAGGATGGCGAGCGCGCGGTCGAGCGGGACGCCGGCTTCGAACAACGTGGCCAGCTGCTGGGTGAAGGCGAGGAGGTCGCGCTGCCGGACGCGTCCCGAGGCGGGCGCGCTGAGCCAGCCTTGCCGCTCCGCGTGCGCGGCGACTCGAATGGGATAGTAGGCCTCGCGGTGAAGCCGCTCGATGACGGCGCGCGCATCGGGGGCTTCCATGACGCCGTCGATGGTTTGACCCCGCCGGTCGGCGGCCCGATACATGAAGACCGGCATCAGCGGCTCAGGCGTCTTCCTGCGTGACTCGCAGCACTTCCTCGACGGTGGTGACGCCTTCGCAGGCTCTCGACCAGCCGTCCATGCGCAGCGTCGTCATGCCGGCCTCGACGGCCAAGCGACGGATCTCGCGGCTCGACGCGCGCCTGAGAATGAGACTGCGAACGTCCTCGGTGATCGTGAACAACTCGTAGATGGCGGTTCGGCCGCGGTACCCGGTGTTGCGACACTCGTCGCACCCGAGGCCGCGATAGAGCGTCACGCCGGGCGGAGCTTCCACGCCCAGGGCCTCGATGTCGGCCGCCGACGGGGTTTCCGGGGCCCGGCAGGCCTGGCAGATCCGCCGCACGAGCCGCTGGGCGAGCACGCCCTCCAGCACGGAGGCGATCAGATACGGCTCGGCGCCCATGTCTTGCAGTCGCGGAATGGCGCCCGGGGCGTCGTTGGTGTGCAGCGTGGAGAAGACCATGTGTCCGGTGAGGGCGGCCTGGATGGCGATGTCGACCGTCTCCAGGTCGCGGATCTCGCCGACCAGGATGACGTCGGGGTCCTGGCGGACGATGTGCCGCAGGCCGGTGGCGAAGGACAGCCCGATCTTCGGCTTCACCGGGATCTGATTCACGCCCTTCAGCTGGTATTCGACGGGATCCTCGATGGTGAGGATCTTGCGGTCGGGCGAGTTGATCTTCTCGAGCGCCGCGTAGAGCGTGGTGGTCTTGCCGGAGCCGGTGGGACCGGTTACCAGCAGGATGCCGTGCGGCCGCTGGATGAGCGCCTCGAAATGCTTCAGCGTGTCGGCGCCGAAGCCGAGCTTCTCCAGCGGCAGGAACACGCTGGCCCGATCGAGGAGTCGCATGACGATCGATTCACCATGCACGGTCGGGATCGTGGAGACGCGGATGTCCACGCGCCGGCCGTGCAGCGAGACGCGGATCCGTCCGTCCTGAGGCAGCCGCCGCTCGGCGATGTTCATCTCGGCCATCAGCTTGATGCGCGAGGTGACCGCGTCCCGCAGGCGCCGCGGCGGCGACTCCTGGTCGAACAGGATGCCGTCGATCCGGTAGCGGACGCGCAGCGTGTCCTCGAACGGCTCGATGTGGATGTCGGAAGCCTCGGCAGCGATGGCGCTCTCGACGAGGAGGTTGACCAACCGGATGACCGGCGCTTCGAACGCCATGTCGCGCAGGTGGTTGACGTCTTCCTCGCCCTCAGGGCCGCGCTCTTCCTCGAGGCCTTCCACGATGCGCTGAAGCGGCGTGGCCGCGCCGTCGTAGGTGCGGTCGATCGCCTCCAGGATGCCTTCCCCCGGGCTCACCACGATGCGGACGTCCAGGCCGGTGGACTGGCGAAGGTCGTCGACGATCATCGGATTGAGCGGATCGGCGGTCGCGACCGTGAGCAATCCGCCCTCGACGGCAATCGGGCACACGACGTACTGGCGCAGATATTTGGGCGACAGGTTTTTGACCACCGGCAGCGGAGAGGGCAACTCGCCACGGAAGAGGTAGGGCAAATTGTTCTGGACCGCCAAGGCTTTGAGCACGTCGTCCTTGGTCACGGCGCTGAGGGCCACCAGCGCCTCGCCCAGCCGCTCGCCCGTGGTCTGCATCCGATTGAGAGCGGCCGTGATCATCTCCGGCGTCGTGACGCCGTCGGCGACCAGAATCTCTCCGAGCAGCCGGGTTCCAGTGATGAGCGACATGCTATGCTCCAGCCCACCATGTTAGCACAGTGGGTTTTTGTGGCCGTCGCGGCTGCCGCCGACGTGGCCGGCGCGGCGTTCGTCACGAAGGCCCACCAGCGTGGACGGGCGCCGCTCCGTTACTTCGTCGCCGCCGGCGCCGGCTTCATGCTGGCCGCCGCGTTCGTGCGCATGCTGCCGGAGAGCATGCAGGCACCGCACGCGTTCCTCTTCGTGCTCGTCGGCTACTTCGGGGTGCACCTGTTCGAGCACGCCATCGCGCCGCATTTCCATTTCGGTGAAGAGACGCACGCCGACGCCTTCTTGCGGCCGTCGGCCGGCTATCTGGCCATCCTCGGTCTCGGCGTCCACACGCTCTTCGACGGTGTGGCCATCGCGGCCGGGTTCATGATCGCGCCGTCACTCGGCGCCGTCCTGTTCCTGGCCGTGCTGATCCACAAGCTGCCCGAGGGATTCACCATCGCGTCGATCGTGCTCGCCAGCGGTCGCTCGCGGACCGCCGCCGTCGGCGCCGGACTCGCGCTGGGGGCTTGCACCATCGTGGGCGCCGTCCTCACGACGCTCCTGGCCGGGGCGCATCTCGCCATCGCGCTGGCGCTGTCCGCGGGCGTGACCGTGTACGTGGCGGCCTCCGATCTCATTCCCGAGGTGAATCGCGAGGGCAGCGCGGCGCTGGCGTGGACGGTCTTCGCCGGCCTCGTGCTCTTCGCCGCCGCCGACTGGACGCTCGGTGAATTTGGCGGCGGCCACCGTCCCTGAGATATCCTCCCGGGCATGAAGCGCTTGCTGGTGTTGCACGGCCCCAACCTCAACCTGCTCGGCACGCGTGAGCCCGCCGTGTACGGCTCTGTGTCGTTGCCCGAGGTCGACCGAGCGCTGCGCCAGCATGGTCAGCGGCGCGGCGTCGTCGTCGATTGCCGCCAGTCGAACCTCGAAGGGCAACTGGTCACGTGGCTGCAGGGGGCCGAGCGCGAGGGCTACGGCGGCGTGGTGTTCAACCCGGGCGCGTTCACGCACTATTCGATTGCGTTGCGCGATGCCGTCGCGGCCATCCGGGTCCCGGTCGTCGAGGTCCACCTCTCCAACATCCACGGCCGCGAGGAATTCCGCCGGCATTCGGTGATCGCGGCCGTGAGCCGGGGGCAGATCTCGGGCTTCGGACCGGAGAGTTATGTGCTGGGCATCGACGCGCTCCTCACGATGAACGACGCGCGTCAGCCGCCTCGACGGGCCGGCTCACCGGTGCCTCGCCCGGCGCGTGGTCGGCAAGCGCCGGGCCGGCGTGGCTCGCGTCGATGAACCCTGCACCACGCTGCACACCGGTGAAGAAAGGGCCGCTGGCCCGACACGAGTGAATCGGTCCGCTCACCTCGACGTCCAACATGTGACGGCGGGGTGGCCAACGAACGCCCCGTGGATACTGACGATCAGACGCTGGTTGAACGATGCCGAAACGGCGATGTCGCTGCCTTCGAGCCGCTGGTGGAGAAGTATCGCGAGCGGGTCTGGCGGCTCGCCTACAACTATCTGCGCGACCGCGAGGAAGCCTGGGACGTCGCACAGGACGCGTTCATCCGGGCCTGGCAGGCGCTCCCCTCGTTCCGCGGCCAGTCGGCGTTCTACACGTGGTTGTTCCGCATCGTCATCAACGTGGCGACCGATCGCGCGCGGCAGCGATCGTCCCGTGGCCGGGCGCTCGGAACCGAGGCCGTGCCCGAGGAAGACTGGGATCGGGTGCTGGTGGAACCGGGCGGAGGACCCGACGCCGCGGCGTCGCGAGCCGAACAGCGCGAGCGCATCCGGCGCGGCCTCGATGCTTTGCCGGAGCATCATCGCGCGATTATCATGTTGAGCGATCTCGAAGGTCTCTCGTACCGCGAGATCGCTGAGGTGCTCGACATTCCGATGGGAACGGTCATGTCCCGACTGCACAATGCGCGGAAGCGTCTGCGCGACATCCTCGGACGTCTCCTGATCGTCGTCCTCGCGCTCGGCCTCCTCGGCGTGCCCCTCGTCGCCCACGCCCAGCAGGTCGTGCGGTTCGGGTGTCGCGTCCTCCTCGCCACCGATGGCCCACCCTCGTTGGCCACGCGCGCGGCGCCTCCGGAGGTCGACGATCGACTCGCGCAGTTCCTTCCGCGCCTGCGCCAGCTCTTCCGCTATCAGGAGTACACCTCGCTCGAGCGGTATCGGGCCGAAGTGCCCGTCGGCGCGACGCAGCGCTGGCCGGTGCCCGGGGAGCGCCAGCTCGAGGTCACGCCGGAAGGCGTGGACGGGAACTCGGTGAGGTTGCGGGTGCGACTCGAGCGTAACGGTCGCGCCGAGGTGAACACCAGCATCCAGGCGGCGTCGGGAAATCCCGCCGTCATCGGTGGCCCCAAGCACGCCGACGGTGTCCTGATCATCGTCGTGTGGGCCAACGCCAACCCGACCCGCCGACCGTGAGCGCGGGCGAGGAGCGCTACCAGCAGGAACGGGCCCGCATCGAGCAGGGGCACGTCAAATATCGCGACAAGCTGAAGGCCGAGGGCAAGCTCTTCGTCCGTGAGCGGCTCAAGCGCCTGCTCGATCCCGGCAGTGATTTCGAGGAGGACTGGCTGTTCGCCCGGTCCCAGGAGGCGGACACACCGGCCGACGGCGTCGTCACCGGCGTCGGTCGCGTGGGCGGCCGCCCCGTCTGCATCATGGCCAACGACTACACGGTCAAGGCCGGCTCGTGGGGCGAGAAGACGGTGCAGAAGATCATTCGCATCCAGGAGAAGGCCGCCCGGCTGAACATCCCCCTCCTTTATATGGTGGACGCCGCCGGGGGGCGGATCTCCGAGCAGATCCGGATCTTTCCCGGCCGGTTCCACGCGGGGCGGATCTTCTACAACGAAGTTCAGCTTTCGGGCGTCGTGCCGCAGGTCTGCATTCTCTTCGGGCCGTCACCGGCCGGGTCGGCCTATCTCCCTGCGCTCACCGACGTCGTCATCATGGTCGACGGCAAGGCCTCGCTCTACGTCGGCAGCCCGCGCATGGTGGAGATGGCGATCGGCGAGAAGACCACGCTGGAGGATCTCGGCGGTGCGCGCATGCACTGCACGGTGTCCGGCTGCGGTGACATCCTGGCCGGCTCCGACGAGGAGGCCATCGAGATCGCCAAGCAGTACCTGAGCTACATGCCGTCGTCGTATCGCGAGCTCCCCGCCCGCGCGCAACCGGCCGACCCGAAGCCCGGGCGCGCGATCGACGAGATCGTGCCGTACGACCAGCGGAAGTGGTTCGACATGTACGAAGTGATCGACCGGGTGATCGACGCCGGCTCGTGGTTCGAGCTGAAGCGGCTCTTCGCCCAGGAAATCATCACCGGCTTCGCGCGGATCGGGGGCCGGACAATCGGCATCGTCGCGAACCAGCCGAAGGTCAAGGGCGGGGTGCTGTTCGTCGATTCCTCGGACAAGGCGGCGCGCTTCATCTGGCTGTGCAACGCGTTCAACGTGCCGCTCGTGTACCTCGCCGACGTCGCCGGCTTCATGGTCGGCACCAAGGTCGAGCGCGAGGGCATCATCCGTCACGGCGCCAAGATGGTCTTCGCCACGTCGCAGGCGACGGTGCCCAAGATCTCCGTCGTCGTCCGCAAGTGCTACGGCGCCGGGTTGTACGCGATGTGCGGCCCCGCCTTCGAACCCGACGCCGCGCTCAGCCTGCCCCAGGGCCAGATCGCCATCATGGGCCCGGAACCCGCCGTGAACGCGGTGTACTACAACAAGATCATGGAGCTGCCAGAAGGCGAGCGCGCCGCGTACGTGAAGCAGAAGCGCGACGAGTACGCCGAAGACGTGGACATCTACAAGCTCGCCTCCGAGATGCTGGTCGACGACATCGTGGCCGGCAACGCCCTGCGGGCGGAACTCATCAAGCGTCTAGCGTACGCGGAGACGAAAGCCCACGAATTCCCGGCGCGGCGCAACGGTGTCTACCCGGTGTAGACTGGCTCGCACTGGCAGCGCCCTTGCAAAAATCAGACGGCATGGCACGAGGCGGTTTTTACTCGGTAGATTCTCTCAATGGCCTTCATCTACTCGTCGTCGACCCCGACACCGGTGGCCGTGAGATCGTCGCGGCCATCCTCCGCTACTGTGGCGCGCTCGTGACCGAGGTCGGGTCGCCGGCCGAAGCGCTCGAGGTCATGGAGGTGGTGAAGGCGAACGTGCTGGTGGTGCGCGTACGTCCGAAAGGCGCAACGATGAGGGTCGTCCGCCGCGTCAGGACGCTGAAGCCTGAGGCCGGCGGTGTCATTCTCGTCGTCGCCGTCGCGACGGCCGGCAGTGGCGTGACCGAAGATCAAGCCCGGGCGGCGGGGTTCGATGCCTTCATCGCGATGCCCCTCGACCCGTGGATGCTGTGCCGGCTGATCTCCAGTCTCGTGAGCGGCTAATCGACCGTCGCAGCAACCCTGGCCGGGCTCGCCCAGCGGCGGCCCGATGATCGGCGCTGGAATGGAACTTCCGGCAGCACGGTTGCATGGGGCGGGGACACGTCGTGGGCCGGCGTGATCAGCTTCCGGCCGATGCGCTCATCGGTGTCCACGTGCTCATCGTGGACGACGACCGGGATTCGCGCGCGCTCTTGAAGACCGTGCTCGAGTACTGTGGAGCACTCGCCACCGCCGTGGGGTCGGCCCGCGAGGCGTTGCGAATCCTCCAGCGGGTCACCCCGGACGCGATCGTGACAGACATCGCGATGCCGACCAATGACGGCTATTGGTTGGTCGAGCAGGTTCGTGCGCGAAGCGCGGAAGACGGCGGAAACGTTCCGGCCATCGCCATCACCGCCTACGGCGACGAGCACGGTCCGCACCGGACGCTGTCGGCCGGGTTCCAGGCTCATCTCAGGAAACCTATCGATCCCTGGGAGCTGTGTCGAACCGTGGCCAGCGTCGTTCGCCGCTAGACGTGAAGGCTCAAGAGGTTGTCTGCAGGGGGATTGTCCATCCGGACCGACTCAAGGGAATCTGGGGCTGCCAAGCAACCAGAAATCCCGATGAGGAGGCCCGGATGAACATCCACAAGAATGCCCGGTTGACGCCGCGAGGTCGAGAGGACGCCGTCCGCCGCGTGACGATGCTCGGACAGTCGGCGCGCCAGGTCGCGCGGACATTGGCGGTCTCGGAAAAGACGGTGCGCAAGTGGGTGGCTCGGATGGCCGCTGTCGGCAGCGCGGGCGATCGCTCGTCGCGACCGACGCACTCGCCCCGGGCGACCGCGCCGGCCCAAGCGTTGCGCATCAAGGTCCTGCGCCACCGGCATCGGCGCTTCTGCCACCAGATCGCGGCGGAAGTCGGCGTGAGCCGCGCGACGGTGGCGCGCATCGTCGGCCGCTGCGGGTGGTCGCGCCTGCCGCTGATCGATCCCGTCCCCGTCATTCGCTATGAACGCAGCGACAGCGGCGCGCTGGTGCATCTCGACATCAAGAAGCTGGGCCGCATCGTGCGCCCCGGCCATCGCATCAGTGGGAACCGTCGTGACACGGTCCGCGGCGCCGGCTGGGAATTCACGCACGTGGCCATCGACGATGCCACGCGCTGGGCCACGGCCGATGTCCTGCCGGATGAGCGGGGCGGCACCGCCGTCGGCTTTCTGCACCGCACGGTGCGCTGCCTGGCCGGCCTCGGGGTGCGCGTGCGGGCCGTCATGACGGATAACGGCTCGTGCTATCGAGCGCGGCGCTTTCGCCAGGCCTGTCAGCGGCTCGGGATTCGCCACCTCTTCACGCGGCCGTACACTCCGCGCACGAACGGCAAGGCCGAGCGCTTCATCAAGACCGCCCTCCACGAGTGGGCCTATGCCCGCCGGTTTCCTCACTCTCGCGAGCGGCGGCTCGATCTCGCCGCATGGTTGCATCACTACAATTGGCATCGGCGCCACACCAGCCTCGGTGGCCACGCCCCGATCACCCGGGTCGTCGTCTCTGCGGACAACCTGGTGAGACTTCACAGCTAGACGGCTCCCGTCAGTGCGCGCCGAGCTTGCGGCGCGTCTGGGAGAGGGTCTTCGAGATGGTCTCGGGCAGACGCCCTCCGAACTGGCCGTAGAACTCGTCGAGATCGTCGAGCGCGCTCAACCACTCGGCCGAATCCACGTTGAGCGCGCGCGCCAGGCGATCCGCCGGCATCGTGAGCCCCTGCAGGTCGAGGCTCCCCGGAGCCGGAATCGAACCGATCGGTGTTTCCGCGGCGCGCGCGGTCCCGCGGATGCGCTCCACCATCCACTTGAGGACGCGCATGTTCTCGCCGTATCCCGGCCAGAGGAACGAGCCGTCAGACCCACGCCGGAACCAGTTCACCCGGAAGATCTTGGGTGGCTTGGCGAGACGTTGGCCGATGCCCAGCCAGTGAGAGAAGTAGTCGGCCATGTTGTAACCACAGAACGGCAACATCGCCATGGGATCGCGGCGCACGACACCGACCTTCCCCGTGATGGCGGCGGTCGTCTCGGTGCTCATGGCCGAGCCGAGGAAGACGCCGTGGGTCCAGTCGAACGCCTCGAACACGAGCGGGATCACCGCCGAGCGCCGTGAGCCGAAGACCAACCCCGAGATGGGCACGCCCTGCGGGTCCTCCCAGTTGGGCGCGATCGACGGGCACTGCGACGCGAGCACGGTGAACCGCGAGTTGGGATGCGCCGCCGGTCCGCTCGCCGGTTGCCACGGGCGCCCCTGCCAGTCCACCAGTCCCGCCGGCGGCTCGGGCGTGAGGCCTTCCCACCACGGCTCGCCCGACGGCGTCAGCGCGACGTTGGTGAAGATCGTGTTCGAGCGCACCATCGCGGTGCCATTGGGATTCGTCTTGGGGCTGGTGTTCGGCGCGACACCGAAGAAGCCGCGCTCCGGATTGATGGCGCGCAGTTGGCCCTGGGCGTCCACCCACATCCAGGCGATGTCGTCGCCGAGCGTCCACGCTCGCCAACCCGGCAGCGATGAGACGACCATGGCCAGGTTCGTCTTGCCGGACGCGCTCGGCATGGCCGCCGCCAGATAGGTGACGCGGCCTTCCGGGTCTTCGACACCGATGATGAGCATGTGCTCGGCCAGCCAGCCCTCCTGCCGCGCTTGCGAGGAGCCGATCCGAAGCGCGTGGCACTTCTTGCCGAGCAACGCGTTGCCGCCATAGCCGGAGCCCACGCTCCAGATCAGCTTCTCCTCGGGAAAGTGGAGGATGAGTCGACGGTCGGGCGAGAGATCGCCGATCGAGTGCAGCCCGGCGATGAAGTCGTCGTCAGCCCGCATGTGCTGGGTCGCGACCGAGCCGACGCGCGTCATGAGGTGCATGCTGGCCACGACGTATGCGCTGTCGGTGACCATCACACCCGCGCGGCTCATCGCCGAGCCGGCCGGCCCCATCAGATACGGGATGACGTACATGGTGCGCGAGCGCATGCTCCCGCGGAACCACGGCGTGGCCTTGGCCTTCGCGTCCGACGGCGACATCCAGTTGTTGGTCGGCCCCGCGCCCTCACGCTCCCGCGCGCAGATGTAGGTGAGCTGCTCGGTGCGGGCGACGTCCTGAGGATGGCTGCGGTGCAGGTAGCAATTGGGATACGTGCGGCTATTCAACGGCAACAACGTGCCGTCCCGGAGCATCGCCTCGACGAGGCCGTCGTATTCGGTCTTGGACCCATCGCACCAGATGGTCCGGGAAGGCTGGGTGAGTGCGGCGACTTCGTCGACCCACTTTTCGACCACGCTAGTCAGGCTCATGCGCGTATCCTCGCGGTGAGGTAGGAAATGTTTTTCATGACTTCGCAGCTGTCCCGGGCGAACGATCGGGCGTGTGAGGCCGTGATGCCGCCTAGCGTGCGCCGGGTCACGGCGGTCGTCAAGCCAAACGTGCGAGAGTCGCCGTGAAGGGCGCCCTGGAGGCCGCCCGCTACCTGACCATCGTTCCGGTCGGTGGCCGGCGCACCACCGTTGGCGCGGCGCCCGGTCGGGCCGTGGCCTGGTTCCCTGCGATCGGACTCCTGATCGGCGGCGTCCTCGTCCTCGTCGACCGTCTCGTCGCGTGGGCCTTCCCGATGCTGCTCGCCGCGCTGTTGACCGTGACCACGTGGAAGCTGATGACCGGTGGACTCCATCTGGATGGGCTCGCCGACTGCCTGGACGCGCTCGGCGGCCACGATCCCTCGCAGCGGCTGATGATCATGCGCGACAGCCGCATCGGCGCCTTCGGCGCCATCGGATTGATCTTGTTCCTGCTGCTGGAGCTCGCGGCCGTCGCAGAGCTGGCGTCGGCGCCACGCTGGCGAGCGTTGCTGACGGCGCCCTGCGTGGCGCGCGCGATGCCGGCCCTTCTCGCCCGGTGGTTTCCCTCGGCTCGGAGCGAGGGGCAGGGCGCCCGGTTCCAGGCGGATGTGACGCCGCGAGCCGTGGCCGTCGCGCTCGGGTGCGCGGTCGTCGCCTCCGTCGCTGTGCTGGGCGTCGCGGGCATCGCGGCGGTCGTGGTCGCCGGACTCACGAGCGTGGCCGTCGCGCGCTTCATGACCACGCGCCTGGGCGGCGTGACCGGCGACGTTCTCGGTGCCGCCGTCGAGCTGACCGAGCTGGCGGTGCTCCTGACCGTTTCCGCGTGGACGCACGTGCCACGCTGATCTACCTGCTCCGCCACGGCGAGGTGATGGGCGCCCAGACGCGGCGCTTCATCGGGCATCTCGACGTGGCGCTCTCACCGCGTGGGGAGTCCCAGTCGCGCATCCAGGCCGCTCGTCTCGGTCAGGTTCCCCTGACCGCGATCTACACGAGCGATCTCAGCCGAGCCCGCGTGACCGGCACGATCATCGGCGCGGCCCATGGCCTCGTTCCCACCGTCGTGCCCGCGTTGCGTGAGATGGACATGGGCCGCTGGGACGGCCTGACCGGCGCCGAGATCGCGGAGCGTGAGCCCCAGGCGTTCGAGAAATGGATGGCGCAGATCGGTGAGTTCCCCTTTCCCGGTGGAGAAAGCGTTCCGGATCTCGTCGCACGGGTGTGGCCCGCCGTTGCCGCCATCGTGACGAAACACCATGCGCAATCGATTGCCATCGTCGCCCACGGCGGCACGAATCGCGCGATCCTCTGTCGCGCGCTCGGTCTGCCCCTCGCGCGCCTGCTCGCGTTCGGCCAGGACTACGCTGCGCTGACCGTGCTCGAGACCATCGATGGCGCCTGGCGGCTGCGCGTGCTCAACGAGCAACCGGACTGAGCGTCCCCAACGCGTGAGCGACGGGCGCGGGCGTCGGCGGCCGCTGTGATTGGCCTGGCGCCACGATTCGTAAGCGGGTGCTACTGAATGATCCGGGCGAACACGGGATGCGGCCACGGCGCGAACTCGGCGCCGAGGTGGACGTCCCGCATGTAGCTGATGACGGCGGCGTAGGTCTCGAAGCGGGCGCTGAGTGTCTGATACAGCGCGGCGTCGGGTTGACCCTGTGCCCGGTGGTATTCGGCCAGGAAGCGGTAGGCCCGCTTGCCCTCACGCACGTAGTGACGCGTGACCGAGCGTTCCTTGACGGCTTCCCAGAAGAACCCACTCATGAACAGCGTGTAGTCGGCGAGCGACCGGCGAATCTGGAGCTCGCGCGCGGGATCGAACTGCTCGGCATCGATCGACCACGAGCGTTGAATTTCCGCCATCCGCTCGGCGATCGACTGGAGCCGCTCGCCCGTGACGCCCTCCGGCAGCATCTCGGTGGTCGCCGCGAAGCGGGCGAGGAGGTCGGCCAGGTAGCCCGTCGCGCCCTTGTCGGCAATGTCGAGGTCGTCGAAGCTCTCCCGCAGCGCCTCCGTGAACAGCGCCTTGACGGAGATGATCTCGATCGCGGCATTCATGGGCTCGTGCCCTCCTGCCCCTGTTATCGGCCACGCCCCGGGCGATCTTGACCGCCCACGACGTCCTGCACGCCGACCAGTTCCCGGTCGCGTCGATCGCGCGTGGGCGGCCAGTGTTGCCGCCGGCGGCGGTATTGGCCTCGATCGGCACGGGCGCGGCGCCCGCGATCAGGCAATCGTGACCCGCTCGTTCAGTCCCTGGCAGGTCGCGTGCCAAGCCTGGCTGGTTGGCGGCGTGGTCGAGGACGTCAGGGCCCGCGGAAGAGGATCTTGCCGAAGAACGCTTCCGACGAGCTATGGGTGTCGTTCGAGTCGATCGAGAGTGAGACGGCCGCAGGGTTGTCCGGGGCGTCACCATAGATCTTCTTGAAGTCCTCGGCGACGTTGCGGCGCTCGGTGAACCACTTGCCGGCGTCGGCCGTGCCCGAACGGACCACGACGTACGTCACCGTCCCGGTCTTCTCGCTCTTGCAGATCGTGCCGACGGGCTGCGTGGTGTCCCACACGTAGCCGATGATCCGCGAGCGCAAGGCCTCCGGGAAGCGCGGCCACACCACGAAGAGCTGTCCGGCCTGATCGTCGGTGGCCTTCCGACAGGAGTTTCCGCCCGTGGGGAGGACCGTCGACTTCCAGGCCCATTCGAGCATGGGCGTCTCCTTGAGGTTGATCTTGCCCTTGATGTCCTTCGCGATCGTCGAGCTGTCGTCCTTGCTCCGGAGACGGAGCACGTGCTGGCCCTCGTCCTCGACGAGGGCCAGATCGTACGAGGGGCTGCCCCAGTCCTGCCCCTTCCAGCCGGGGGGGATGCCCGTGGTGCCGACAGGAATCTTCGACCAGTCCTCGACGAGGAAGAGGTCGGCCGCAACGGCGGCGCTCAGCGCGGTGAATACGAGGACGGCACACAGGAGGACTCGGAGGATCCTCATTTACGGCCGCATCCCACGGGTTTTGACGCCCAGCCGCGTCCGTTCATTCTCGTAAGCGAGCGCGACCCAGTCGGTCAGCAGCGGGCGGGTGTCGCGCGGATCGATGATCTCCTCGATACCGAAGGCTTCGGCGGTTCGGAACGGGCTGCGCACGGCGTTGAGCCGCCGTTCGATCTCGGCCAGCAGGGCCGCGCGATCGGGAGCCGCGTCGAGCTCGCGGCGGTAGGCGGCCTCGATGCCCCCCTCGAGCGGCAGCGAGCCCCAGTCACCCGACGGCCAGGCGTAACGCAGATTGAGGGCCTGGACGTTGGCGTGACCGGCGCCGGCGACGCCGAACACGCGACGCACGATGATGGTGACCCAGGGGACCGTCGCCTGATAGATCGCCTGGAGCGCGCGTACGCCGCGCCGGATGGTGCCGTCCTTCTCGGCCTGGGTCCCGATGAGGAAGCCGGGGTTGTCCACGAAGTTCACGACCGGCAGATGGAACGTGTCGCAGAGGTCCACCATCTTCGTCATCTTCTCGGCACCGGCCGCGGTCAGGGCGCCGCCCGAGTGCATCGGATCGTTGGCCATCACGCCGACCGGATACCCGTCGAGCCGCGCCACTCCGGCCACGAGCGAGGGCCCATACTTCGGCGCGATCTCGAAGAATGAATCGTGATCGAGGACGTGCGTCAGCACCTGGCGCACGTTGTAGGGACGTCGGCGGTTGCGCGGAATGATCGAGAGCAAGTCCTGGTCACGGCGCTGCGGGTCGTCGTCGGGGGTCACGCGCTCCGGCATCTCCCACACGTTCCGGGGCAGGTAGGCGAGGAAGCGCCGGATCTGATCGAACGCCTCGTCCTCCGAGTCCACGACGTTGTCGACGCCACCGGCGCTGATCTGGATCTGGGAGCCGCCGAGCGCTTCCTTGTCGATCGGCGTGCCGAAGGCGCGCTGGACCACCGGCGGGCCGGCGACGAACACCTGCGAGATGCCGCGCACCATCACCGAAAAGTGCGAGCAGGCGACGCGCGCCGCGCCGAGGCCGGCGACGGGGCCCAGCGCGGCGGCGATCACCGGGATCTCACTCAGCGCCGTGGCGATGACGTCCCAGGTGGGATTGCCCGGCACGTACGTGCGTCCGGTGATCTCGTACGTCTTCACGCTGCCGCCGCCTCCGGTGCCGTCGACCAGCCTGACGAGCGGCAGCCGCAATTCACGCGCCATCTTCTCGGCGTAACCCTGCTTGCCGCCGATGGAGGCGTCGTTGGCGCCGCCCCGCACCGTGAAATCGTCGCCGCCGACGACGACGCGGCGGCCGTTGATCCGTCCCGTCCCCATCACGAAGTTGGCCGGGCGAATCGCGGTGAGCGTTCCATCCTGATACGTGGGCGCGCCGGCCAGCGCGCCGGTCTCGTGGAACGACGAGGCGTCGAGCAGGCGCTCGATGCGCTCGCGCACGGTGAGTCGCCCCGCCTTGTGCTGGCGCTCGACGTTCTCGGCCCCGCCCATCTGCCGGGCGAGCTGCTGGCGTCGCTTCAGCTCCTCGATCTCCGGTTCCCACGTCATGGCTGGTCGGCGCCTATGATACCGTCGCGCGGATGGAGCCGCCGTCGTCGCTGCGCGTCGACAAGTGGCTGTGGGCGGCGCGCTTCTTCAAGACGCGCAGCCTGGCCGCGGCCGCCTGCGCCGGCGGCAAGGTCGACGTGAACGACGACGCGGCCAAGCCCGCGCGTCTCGTCCGTCCGGGTGATGTCATCAAGGTGACGTTGCCTCAAGGCCGACGGCGCGTGGCCCGCGTTCTCGTTCTCGACGATCGCCGTGGTTCCGGCGAGGCCGCCCGCCGGCTCTACGAGGACCTGACGCCGCCGGAACCACCGCGGATCCGTCAGGCGCGTCCCCCGCTGCGCCCGCCGGGCGCCGGCCGGCCGACCAAGCGCGAGCGTCGGGATATCGACCAGCTGCGCGGGCGGTGATTGGCCGCCGACGGTCAGCAACGCACCGACGCCGACCGCGGCGGGCCTTCGATCGGATCGCGAATCGATCAGAAGGTGAGCCGGTCGCCCGGGCTGATCGGATGGACCTGCGTCGTCGTCTGCCCGAGGAACTGTTGGTATTCCTGGGGCGTGCCCTTGAGGACCGGCGTCGTTCCGTAGTGGATCGGAATGACGTGCTTCGGCCGGAGCATCTCCCGGGTCGCGTACGCGGCGTCGCGGGGGTCCATCACGAAGTGCCCGCCGATCGGCATCAGGATCACGTCGGGCTTGTAGTAGTCGCCGATGAGCCGCATGTCGCCGAACAGCCCGGTGTCACCCATGTGGTAGACCTTGAGGCCGTTCTCGACTTCGATGATGAAGCCCGCCGGCTCGCCGCCCGGGTACGTCTGGCTCTTCTTCGTCGTCGGATCGACGAGGGTGAGCTCCGACGAGTGCTCGGCGCGCACCTGCGTGATCTTGATCTGCGGCCCGAGCGGCGTCACGGTACCGCCCTTGCCGAAGCGGACACCCTGCTCGCCGGTGACCCAGCCCAGGTCGATCATCGTCTGGATCAGCCCGGCCGGTCCGAACACCTTGGCGCCCGTGCGCTTGGCGAGATCGGCCGTGTCACTCGTGCCATCGGAACGGCCGAGCGTGCCCACGTGATCACCGTGAGCGTGGGTGACGAGGATCACGTCGACCTTTCCGAGCTTGTCCAGGTTCTTATAGTCAGCCGGCGTTTTCGGATTGTTGACGAGCCATGGATCGATGACGATCACCTTGCCACTCGGCGTGGTGATCTTGGCGGTGGCCTGGCCGAGCCAGTGAATTTCCGTCTTCGCGTTCTGGGCCCACGTCGTGTCCGCGGCGAGCGTGAGCGTCGCGGCCGCGCTGGCCTTGAGGAAGTCACGTCGGTCCATGATCCGTCCCTCCCGTTGGCGCGCTCACTCTACCACGCGGCGCTGTCGCGCGTTGCGGGCCCTCGGGCTTTCTGCTACCGTCTGCGCGTCGTTGGCGCCCAGGGTGCTCGAAAGAGCCCAGGGAAGGCGGTGCGAAACCGCCGCGACCCCGTCACTGTGATCGGGGACGAAACCCGCGAAAGCCACTGGCCGTGAGGCCGGGAAGGCGCGGGGAGTAGGACGATCCGAGAGCCAGGAGACCTGCCCGGGCGCGCACCACCATCACCGGTCTTCGAGGGAGGATCCGGGAACCGTGCGACTGTCTCATCTGATTCTCGGCGGGGCCCGCAGCGGCAAGAGCCGTTTTGCCGTCGCTCAGCTCGTGTCCCGCTCGCGCGTGGCCTTCGTCGCCACCGCTCAGGCCGGCGACCGCGACATGGCCCAGCGCATCCAGCGCCACCGCGCGGACCGGCCACCGCACTGGGAGACGATCGAGGAACCGCTCGACCTGGTTGGTGCGCTCGACAAGCTCGACGGCCGGGCCGACGCGGTACTCATCGACTGCGTGACGGTCTGGGTGGCCAATCGCCTGCTGCGCGGCGACGCCGACGAGGTGATCCTGGGCCAGGGCGCGGCGCTGGCGGCGTTCATCGGCCGCCGCCCTTGGGATGTCGTCCTCGTCAGCAACGAAGTCGGCGAGGGTGTCCATCCCGAGACCGCGCAGGGGCTTCGCTTCCGCGATTTCCTCGGCCTCGTGAACCAGCGACTGGCCGCCGCGTGCGACCAGGTGACGCTCATGGTGGCGGGCCTCCCTCTCACGATCAAAGCGCCGGTGGCCACGGGCGCCTCGCGATCCGACGTTGCTCAGCAAGCTCCGTGACGCCATTGCGGCGCCGGTGGCGGACACCGGCGCGTCGGCGCGGCGTCATCTCGATCATCTGACGAAGCCGCCGGGGAGCCTCGGCCGCCTCGAGGAGATCGCGGTGAGGCTCGCCGTGGTCCGCGGGGGCCCGCCGCGCGTCGAGCGTCCGGTCGTCTTCGTGTTCGCGGCGGACCACGGCGTCGTCGCCGAGGGCGTGAGCGCGTACCCCCAGATCGTGACGGCGCAGATGGTCGAGAACTTTCTGGCTGGAGGCGCCGCCATCAACGTGCTGGCGCGGCAGGCCGGCGCGCGCGTCGTCGTCGCTGACTTCGGGGTCGCCGGTCCGTTGCCTCGATCGGCCGGCCTGATCGACTGCGCGCTCGCGCGCGGCACCGACAACATTGCGCGCGGACCGGCGATGAGCACGGAGCAGGCGATCCTGGCCATCGAGCGAGGCGCGGCGCTGGCCGAAGCGGCGATCGCCGATGGGGCCGACCTGCTCGTGACCGGTGAGATGGGGATCGGCAACACGACGGCGGCCAGCGCGACCACCGCGGTGGTGACTGGCGCTGACCCGGCCGCGACGACCGGCCGCGGCACCGGTATCGACGATGGCGGATGGCGACACAAGGTCGATGTCGTCCGTCGTGCTCTCGCCGTCAACCGGCCCAACGCAGCGGACGGCGTCGAGGTGCTGGCGAGCGTCGGCGGGTTCGAGATCGGGGGCCTCGCCGGGGTGATCCTGGCCGGCGCCGCTCATCGCGTGCCCGTCGTCCTCGACGGCTTCATCACGACGGCGGCCGCGCTCGTGGCCGCGACGCTGGCGCCGAACGCCCGCCACGCCCTGTTCGCCTCGCATCGATCGGTCGAGCCCGGCCACGCGATCGCGCTCGCCCATCTCGGCCTCGAGCCGTATCTCGACCTGGGCCTCCGGCTCGGCGAGGGGACTGGCGGCGCGCTCTTCATCCCCGTGGCCCGGGCGGCGGCGGCGATCTACAGCGAGATGGCCACCTTCAAGTCGGCCGGCGTCAGCGGACCGCTGGAGCCCTGAGTGGCGCGCATCCTCGTCGTGGCCGGAACCGCGAGCGGAGTCGGGAAGACGACCATCACCCTCGGATTGCTCGAAGCCTTCCGCCGCCGCGGCCTCGTCGTGCAGGCGTTCAAGGTCGGCCCCGATTTCATCGATCCGGGGTTTCACGAGCTCGTGAGCGGACGGCCCTCCTACAGCCTCGACGGCTGGATGTGCGGGCGCGACCACGTCAGGGCGACGGTGGCGCGTCACGCGGCGGATGTCGACCTCGTTCTCGTCGAAGGTGTGATGGGCTGCTTCGATGGCGCGGACCCGACGAGCGACGATGGCTCGACCGCACAGGTCGCGAAGTGGCTCCACGCGCCGGTCGTGCTCGTGATCGACGCGAGCGCCCAGGCGCGGAGCTCGGCCGCGGTGGTGCGCGGCTTCGAGTCCTTCGATCCCGATCTGGGCGTCGCCGCCATCATCGCCAATCGCCTGGGCGGCGAGGCTCACGCACGACTGATCAGGGAGGCGATGCGGGGGTCGTGTCGGGCGGAGTTGGTGGGCGGGATCCCGCGTGATCCGGCGCTCGAGCTGCCCGAACGCCACCTCGGACTCGTCACGGCGATCGAGGGCGTCCTCACCGGCGAGCGGCGAGAACGTCTGGCGACGACGATCGAGCGATCGGTCGATCTCGATCGTCTGCTCGCGATCGCCTCGCCGCTGCCGAGCGGCGGCGTTGCCGCCCCCATCGAGGGAGCCCTCCGAGCGAGCATTGGCGTCGCCCACGACGCCGCGTTCCAGTTCTACTACCGCGAGAACCTCGACCTCTTACGCGCGGCCGGCGCCGAGATCGTCTTCTGGAGTCCTCTGGCCGACCGTGACGTGCCGGACGTGGCGGGGTTCTATTTCGGGGGCGGGTATCCAGAGATCCACGCTCGGGCGCTCGCCGAGAACGTGGGCGTCGTCAAGGCTCTCGCCGATCGAGCCGGCGCCGGCACGCCGATCTACGCCGAGTGCGGTGGCCTCATGTATCTGGCCGCCGGCCTGGAGGACGCCGACGGGATGCTTCATTCAATGGTCGGTGTGCTCCCGGCAGCCGTCAGCATGCGTTCGCCGCGGTTGACGCTCGGTTACAGCGAGGTGCGCTTCGTGGCCGACACGCCACTCGGCGCGGCCGGCACCACGGCGCGCGGCCACGAGTTCCACTGCTCGACGCTCGGCGAGGTCTCGCCGCAGGTGAAGCGCGCCTATCGCGTGCGCGGCCGCGGCCGCGACGAGCACGCCGAGGGCTTCCTCATCGGCCGCACACTCCTCAGCTACGTACATCTCCACTTCGGTTCGAATCCGGCGCTGGCCGTCAATTTCGTCGCGGCCTGCGCTGCCGCCTCCGAGCGCACGTGCTAGCGCGAGCCGTCCTGCTGGCCTCGATCATCGTCGTCGCCACCGCGCCGTCGGCGTGGCCGTTCACCGTCGCCGACATGGGCGGGCGTGCGTTGACGCTGCCAGCGCCCCCCCAGCGGATCATCTCGCTAGTGCCGAGCGTGACCGAGCTGATCTTCGCCCTCGGAGGCCAGGAGCGGCTCGTTGGCGTCACCGACTTCTGCGACTGGCCCGCCGACGCCAAGCGCAAGCCGAGTGTCGGTGGGATGATTTCGCCGAGCCTCGAGACGATCGTCACGCTGCGGCCCGACCTCGTCATCGCCACCGACTCCGGCAATCGCCAGGAGACCGTCGCGCAGCTCGACCGGCTCCGAATTCCCGTCTTCATGGTTCACGCCAATCGCCTCGCCGAAATGCGGGAGGTCACGGCTCGGCTCGGCATCCTCACCGGCCGGGAGACGTCTGTCGCTCCGCTCGTCGACCGCTTCGATGCGCGCATCCGCGCGGTGGCCGCCGCCGTCGCCGCGGCGCCGCGACCGCGCGTGCTCTATGTCCTGTGGCCCGAGCCCCTCATCGTGCCGGGCCGCGACGCCATCGTCACCGAGCTGATCGGTCTCGCCGGGGGCGACTCCATCACGGCCAACGAGCGCAACGACTATCCGCGGTACAGCGTCGAGGCGGCGGTGGCGCACGCGCCCGAAGTGATCATCCTCGCTCGCCATGGCACGGGCTCGGGGCCGATCGCTCGCGACAAGTGGGATCGGCTCGTCAGCCTGCCGGCGATCAAGTCCGGGCGCGTCCACGCCGTCGACGGCAACTTGATGCATCGCTATGGCCCGCGCCTGGCCGACGGCGTCGAGCAGCTCGCGCGCGCGATCCATCCAGAGGTATTCCGGTGATGGAGCGGCGGCGTCTCGTCGTCGTTCTGGCGGCTCTCACCGGGGTGCTCGCCCTCGTCGTGATCGCGGCGATCTTTCTCGGCAGCGCACGCCTGTCACCGGCCGATGTCCTCGCGGTGCTCACCGGCCGCACCGATGCCTCGCGCACCGAGAGCGTGGTGATCTGGGGCGTGCGGCTGCCGCGCATCGCGGCGGCCGTTCTGGCCGGCGGCGCGCTGGCCGTGGCCGGCGCCGGCTTCCAGGGGCTGACACGCAATCCGCTCGCGGAGCCATCGGTTCTCGGCGTGTCGAGCGGTGCCGCGCTCGGTGTCGTGGTCGCCCAGCTCATGGGCCCGGCCAGTGGCGTCACCGATGCGTTGCGCCTGACGATCTTCGGGTTCGCCGGCGCTCTGGCGGCGGGCGTGATCGTCTATTTCATCGCCGCCACGGGCGCCGGGCTGCCCGTGCAGACACTCGTGCTCGCCGGGGTGATCGTCGGGCTGTTCTTCGCGGCCGCCATCACCGTGGTCACCTCGCTGGTGGACATCAATCGCCTGGGCGGCATCGTCCACTGGCTCCTCGGCAACGTCAGCGCGATCCCGCCACGAGGGCTCGCCGTGTTCGCGATGCTGGGGACGGTCGGCTTCTGGCTCATCGCCGGACAGGCGCGTCAGCTCAATGTGCTCGCGCTCGGCGAGGAGGCGGCGCTGCAGCTCGGCGTCAACGCCGAGCGGCTGAAGCTCCGCGTGTTCGTGGGCTCGGCGCTGCTCACCGCCTGCGTCGTCGCCTTCGCGGGGCCGATCGGATTCGTCGGGCTCATCGTGCCTCACAGCGTCCGAATGGTCGTCGGTCCCGACCACCGCCTCCTGGTACCCGCGACCCTCCTGGGCGGTGCGATCTTCCTGCTGGTCGCCGACACGCTGGCGCGCAACGTCGTGGCTCCCGCCGAGCTGTCGGTGGGCGTTCTCACGTCGCTGTGCGGGGCGCCCTTCTTCATCTATCTCCTGCGCACGCGGTATCGGGCCGGCCTGTGAGCGCGCTCGTCGCCGTCGACGACGTGGACTTCGCCTATCCCGGCGCGCCAGTCGGCCGGCGCCTCGCGCTCGCGAACCTGAGGCTGACCGTGGAGAGCGGGGAGATCCTCGGCGTGATCGGGCCGAACAGCGCTGGCAAGACGACGATCATCCGGTTGCTGACCAAGGTCGTCAGTCCGTCGCGCGGCGAGATCGTCTTCGACGGCATCTCACTGGCCGGCTGGAGCCGCTGGGAGCTCGCCCGCCACGTCGCCGTCGTGCCCCAGGACATGCCGGCGGCGTTGCCGTTCACGGTCGAGCAGCTCGTCCTCATGGGGCGATATCCTCACGCGCCCCGTCGGTTCTTCGAGACGCCGGCGGACCTGGCGGCCGCGCGTGCCGCGATGGTGGAGACCGGCGTCGGCGAGCTCGCCCGAACGCCGGTCCAGGCGCTGAGCGGTGGCGAGCGGCAGCGGGTGATGCTCGCGCGCGCGCTCGCCCAGGAACCGCGCGTGCTCATCCTCGACGAGCCGACGGCGCACCTCGACCTCCGCTATCAGGCCGAGTGCATCGGCTTGCTGCGCCGGATCAACCGCGATCGCGGGACCACTGTGATCCTCGTCTCTCACGATCTGAATCTCGCCGCCGAGGTCTGCGATCGCCTGCTGCTGCTCGCCGCCGGGCGGGTGGTGCGCGTCGGCCCGCCGTCCGACGTTCTCGACGCAGGCCGGCTGAGCGCCGTCTACGGTTGCGACGTCACGGTGTCAGACAACGCGCTGACGGGCCGCCCGCTCGTGCAGGTGAGGTGGCCGGAGCCCGTGGCCAGGGGAGGTGAGACCGGGAATCGCGCGTGATTACCGCCCGGAGGTTGAGGGAAGCCGGTGAGGCTCCAAGGCCGAGACCGGCACGGTCGCGCCACTGTGAGTGGGGAGCGCCGTCCCGTACCGCGAATCGCGGCGCCACTGTCCACCGACGCGCACGGCGTGT
>QHTB01000221.1 GCA_003220615.1 Candidatus Rokuibacteriota bacterium | reverse complement strand
CTCCGCCACGAACGCCTTGGCTTCCAGGATGGGGCCGAGCCTGAGCCTGTCGGGAATCAGCCACGGCTGCCAGATCCAGCCCAGCCGGGCATAGTGCAGGTCGAGATCGGAGACGACACGGGAGCCGGCAGGAAACTGCGTGCCGTTGAACTCGATGCCCTGCCCGATGATCGCATCGCCGTCCCACCGGCCGTGCGTGTAGGCGAGGCGCAGCCTGCTGTTGGGGCCGGTGAAGATCGACAGCCTGAGCTCGGGCAGGGGCTCGGTGTCGATGCCGAGGTCGCGGCCGAGGTCGATCGGGGTTCCGGGCGATGATGAGCCGCCCTCGATCTTCGCCCGGGCGCTGATCTCAGGGATCCATGCGCGCCCCTCCACCTCGATGCGCTGAGCGACGGCGATGCCCGGCCCGGCGAA
>QHTB01000220.1 GCA_003220615.1 Candidatus Rokuibacteriota bacterium | reverse complement strand
GTGCGCGCCTTCATGGCAACGCGGGACCTGCTGGTGCTTCCGACCGTGGCCGTGCCGCCTTTTCCCGTGGACGAGCCGTACCCGTCCGAGATCAACGGGAAGCCGCTTGACCATTACACGCAGTGGTTCAACCTGACGTACGCGATCACTCTCACCGGACTGCCGGCAATCTCGATACCCTGCGGCTTCACGCGTAGTGGTTTACCCGTAGGCCTCCAGATCGTTGGCCGCCGCCGGCAGGAGGCCGCTGTTCTCCGAGCAGCCGCCGCGTTCGAGGCGGCGGCGCCTTGGGCGGATCACATACCGCCGCTGGTTACTGAGTCCACGCGCGGGCCCTTCACCGCGCTTAGAACCTGAGGCTGGCGCCGACGAACGGCCCTGAGAGCCGCAGGTGCGCAAAGCTCCGCCGCTCCTCGCCGTGGATCTCGAAGAAGCGATACCCGCCGGCGACGCTGAGGAACCGGTTCACGGTGACCCTCACGCCGGTCTCGGCGTCGACCACGTACCCGGGATGGCCCACGCTCAGCCCCGAGGCTTCGAGAAACAGGCTGATCACGGAATTCATCCGGAAGTCCGCCGCCACGCCGATCGTGGGGACGACGACGGTGACGTGCTCGGTCTCCTTCAGCCGGGGCACGAGCGCGGGAGCTTCGAGCGTCATCTCCGCCACGAACGCCTTGGCTTCCAGGATGGGGCCGAGCCTGAGCCTGTCGGGAATCAGCCACGGCTGCCAGATCCAGCCCAGCCGGGCATAGTGCAGGTCGAGATCGGAGACGACACGGGAGCCGGCAGGAAACTGCGTGCCGTTGAACTCGATGCCCTGCCCGATGATCGCATCGCCGTCCCACCGACCGT
>QHTB01000219.1 GCA_003220615.1 Candidatus Rokuibacteriota bacterium | reverse complement strand
CCTGAGCTCGGGCAGGGGCTCGGAGTCGATGCCGAGGTCGATTGGGGTCCCGGGCGATGATGAGCCGCCCTCGATCTTCGCCCGGGCGCTGATCTCAGGGATCCATGCGCGCCCCTCCACCTCGATGCGCTGAGCGACGGCGATGCCCGGCCCGGCGAAGAGCAGCGCCAGGCTCACGCTCACCATGGTCCGGATGGGACGGCTCACGGAGGCGCTCATTGCAGCAACTGCAGCGAGGCGGCGTCAAGTTTTCGCGTCCGGGTTGAGATAGGCCGGGACGGCAAGGGCGGCGAAGACCTGTCCGATCCCCACGTCGCCATCGTCGTACCAGTGCTCCTCGTGCAGCACGTTCAGCGTGCCGAGAATCCGGCCCGCCGTCGCGACGGGCAGGTTCAAGATCGAGCCGCAGCCGAGCGAGGCGATCAGCTCGTGATCGAAGAACACGGCACGGATGTCGGCGTGCGTCCGTCCGAGGTACGGCCGCTGCTCGCGCAGCACCTGCTGCGTCCACGGCGTCGTATTGAGCGGCTTGCGGCCACCGACCGGATACGCGGCGGGCTGATTGGTGTAGAGGCGTTCCGACTCGCCGGTGTCCTCGTGATAGCGCAGCACGGTGAAGAGCTTGTGACCAAGGACGGCGGCGAGCGCATGATCGAGCGCCGCGAACGTTCGGTCGGGCTGACCCGACTGGCGCTGCGCCTCGGCGACCGCGCGGAGATGCGGGATCGGGTCGACGGGAGTCTTCTTGCTCACGCGCCGACCATCAGGCGCCCTCGGTCCGAACCTTCAACGCCACGTTCATCGCCTCGAAGCCGCGGCGGGTGGTGTGGTCGAGGCTCCGCGCCATCAGGGGTACGAGGAGGCCGGTGAAGATCTCCCGGTGGACGAGTCGCGACCGATCAGCACTGAGCGCCTCGATCTCGAAGGCGTGCTCGCCATCGAAGAGACCACGCACGATGAAGTGGCCGCGCCAGCGAAGCTGGCGGCCCGGCTCGACGCGGAGCACGCGCGGACGGAACGTCATGCTGCGGGCGTTCGGCAGTTGAAGCCGGATGACGAGCCTGGCGCCGACGCGAAGCTCGCCATCGACCCGGCGGATGAACGGATTCCAGACGGGAAACGAGGAAAAGTCGGTCAGCGTGGCCCAGACCCGGTTGGCCGAGGCCGCGATCTCGATCTCGGTGCGCAGCTCCTTCATCGGACGCGGACCTCGACGCGCGTGGCCCGGAGGCTAGCACAGTACACTGGGCCGATGCCGACGCTCGACATCGACGGCACCGCGCTCGCGTGGGACGAGAGCGGGCCGCCGTCGGCGGCGACGCCGTCCGTCGTTCTCTTTCATGGGCTCGGAGCGCGGGCGGGCGACTGGTCGCTCCAGATTCCGGCGCTCGCCGGGCGCTATCACGTCGTCGCGGTAGACCTGCCCGGTCACGGACGCTCGGCGTTGCCACGCGAGCGCCTCACCATCGACGGCATCGCCTCGCGCGTGTCCGCGCTGGTCTCCCACGTTTCGACGGGGCCCGTGCACCTCGTGGGATTGTCACTCGGGGGATGCGTGGCCCTGGCCCTTGCTGCGCAGGCGCCAGAGCGCGTCCGCTCGCTCACCCTGGTCAACGCGTTTGCGCGACTGCGACCCGCCGGCCCGCGCGCGGCGCTGCGGGTGCTGGTCCGGCTCGCGCTCGTAGCTATGGCACCGATGCCGGTCGTCGCCGCCCACGTCGCGCGGGGCCTCTTCCCGAAGCGTGAGCAGCGCGATCTCTACGAACGCGCGGTGGCGAGCCTGGGCGCCACGCCACGCGCCAGCTATGTGGCCGGCCTCCGCGCGCTCGCGCGCTTCGACGCGCGTGCCCGGCTGGCCGCCGTGCGCTGCCCGACGCTGATCGTCGTCGGCGATCGGGATGCCACGGTTCCCCGCTCGGCGGCGGAGGCACTGCGCGCGGGCATCGTTGGCGCCCGCCTGGTCGTCGTCGCCGATTCCGGCCACGCGACGACGCACGATCAGCCCGAGACCCTCAATCGCGCGCTGCTCGAATTTCTTCGGACGTGCTGACGGTCAGGCCGACGTGGTGACGGTCAGGGGATGCCGACGCGACCGATGCCGGGCAGCTTCAGTCCGGGCGAGGTGACGTCGAGGCCGAAGACGAGCCCCAGCACGTTGACCTCGAGGCCCTCATCCCAGCCCGCGCCGATGCCGGCCACGCCGAAGAGCGAAAGCTGAACGCCGCGGCCGGCGGGCGTCAGGGCGACGAGCGCGCCACCGGGCAGGTAGTCCTTGCCGATCGCCGTCGAGGGCAGCTTGAGCCTCAGCTCGGGCACCGAGCGGCCGACGAAGGCCGTGAACGTGTTGCTGTTCGGGCCCGGCCACAGCCGATATTCGTCCTGGTACGGATACGCGGCGATGGCCGCCTCGACACGATCGATGAGCTCGTTCACGCCTTCGCCACGCCGATCGAGCAGCAGGTCCGGTCGCGCCCCGAACCAGTAGTTGTCGGGTCCGGTGCGGTTCACGCGAATCGCCGCGATGCCTCGCTCCACGCCCCAGCCGATCACCTCGTAGCGGGTGTACGCCTGCGCGTCGGCACGCCTGACGGCGATCCACGTGTGGACGCCGAGGAGCCCGCGCCAGCCGACGGCACGCGCCGCGTACACCTGCAGGACGGCGTCGGTCGTGACGGCGGCATCGGGCGCCTGGCCCGACGAGTCCCGACGCGCGAGCCACCAGTCACCTTGCCTCGATGCCACGCAGCCGCCCAGGGCAGCAAGAACGAGAAGCCCGGTGAGGAGAATCGAGCACGACACGGGTCAACCATACCAGCGTTGCGCGCGCCGTCGAGGGGCGGTGTAATGCCGACGTGACCAGACTGGCCAGCGAGCGATGCACGGCGTGCCGCCCGGATTCTCCCGCAGTCAGCGAGGCCGAGCTGCCCGCGCTCCTGCGCGAGATCCCGGGGTGGCGGGTTGTCGAGCGGGACGGCGTGCGCCGTGTCGAGCGAGTCTTCACGTTTC
>QHTB01000013.1 GCA_003220615.1 Candidatus Rokuibacteriota bacterium | reverse complement strand
GGATGTCCATTCCGGACGTGCCATTCGGCACCACGAACATGCTGAAGCCGCGGCTGCGGCGAGCCTCACGGCTGGTCCGGGCGAACACGAGACCGTAGCGCGAGATCCCGGCGTGGCTCGACCAGATCTTGTGGCCGCGGATCACGTAGTCGTCACCATCGCGCCGCGCCTCGGTCTTCAGCGCGAGGAGGTCGGAGCCGGCGCCAGGCTCACTGCACCCCTGCCAGAACGTCGCCTCGCCGCGGGCGATCGCCGGCAGCACCTCGCGGCGCAGGCGCTCGCTGCCGTACTCGATGATCGCGTCCGCGGTCTGCCAGCAGCCGGCGAGCGGCCCGAACGGCGCGCCGGCCCGCGCCAGCTCTTCCAGCAGGACGAGCTTGAAGAACATCGGCCGCTCCTGCCCGCCGTGCGCCTTCGGCCACGTCATGCTCAGCCAACCCTGATCGGCCAGCGCGCGAAGGAAGGGGCGAGAGTGGGAGCCCGAGCCGTAGCCCGCGTCCATCCCGTCAATGGCGAAGCGCTCGGGCGGATGCTCGGCGAGGAAGCGCCTGACCTCGGCGGCGAAGGCCTGCTCGTCGGCGGTGTACGCGAAGTCCATGAGAGGAGAGGACTATACCCCGTTCCACAACGTGAAGCCGGCGGCCGGGAAGTCCTGGTCGAAGCCGATGACGTGCCGGCACGCGAGCGCTTCCATGACCGCGAAGCTGACGGCATCGGTGTAGGTGACGGGACGAGGCGCCATGCGCTCGATCCAGCGACGCGCCGCTGCATGGTCATCCGACGTCGGAAAATGAATCGTGACGCTCTCGCTGGCGTCGATACGTTCGAGCGCCCGTAGCGCGGGCTCGATGCCGGCCCGGAAGAGCGTCAGGCGATGGGCCTCGGCGATGACGAGGTTGGTGGTGACCAGTGGAATTCGGGACCGGAGAGCTTCGCGGAAGAGACGATCCGCCTCGGCATGGTGCTGGTCGCGCCGGCTGCGCAGCGCGATCCAGCCGCCGCTATCGACGAACAGCCGAGCGGGAGCGGCGGCGGCGCGGGCGGTACGGTGCCGGCGGTTCGGCAACGAACGTCTCGCTCAGATAGCGGTCGAAGCTCGCGCTCAGATCGGCGGGAAGGCCTTCGATGTCACCACTGAGATCGAGCAACGGATCCTCGGCCGGGCGGCGCGTGAGCGCACGAACGGCGACGCGGATCGCCTGCGACTTGGTCCACCCGCGCTCGCGCGTCCAGGCCTCGAGCCGTGCGAGGTCGTGGTCGTCGAGGTACACTTGCAACGGCCGGGTCATGATCGATCAAAGTACGCGATCATGATAAATATGTCAACGAGATCATGAAGGAGGCCGCGATGATTCCGAAGGAGCGTCTCGACTTCTCGCCGATCGAGGGCCGCCCGCCACTGCGGCTGCCCGACGGCGTGCGCATGGTCATCTGGCCCGTGATCGCGCTGGAGGACTGGGACGTGGCCCGCCCGATGGCGCGCACCGTGATCCCGCCGCCCCAGGGCCAGCCGCTCCTGCCGGACGTGCCGAACTGGAGCTGGCACGAGTACGGGATGCGCGTGGGGTTCTGGCGCCTCAAGCGCATGCTCGAGCGGCTCCACATCGCGCCGACGGTCACCCTCAACGCGCGGACCTGCGAGAGCTATCCCCAGGTCGTCGAGGCGTGCGTCAAGAACGGCTGGGAGCTCAACGCGCACAGCTACGAGCAGATCCCGATGCACCGGCTCGACGACGAGCGGGCGGTCATCCAGCGCTCCGTCGAGATCATCGCGAAGTTTTCGGGCACGCGGCCGCGCGGCTGGTTCGGACCGGGATTGACTCAGACGCTCTCGACGCTCGACCACCTCGCCGAGGCGGGGATCGAGTACATCGGCGACTGGGTGCTCGACGACGAGCCGGTCACGCTGCGGACCACGTCGCGGCCCATCGTGGCGCTGCCGTACAACTTCGAGATCCACGACATCGTCCTGATGGCGGTCCAGCACCAGCCGTCCGACGCCCTGTACTCTCGAGCGATCGACCAGTTCGAGTGCCTGTACGAGGAGAGCGCTGAGCGGCCGAAGATCATGGCGATCGCCTGCCATCCATACCTCTCCGGCGTGCCGCACCGCATCCGCCACGTCGAGCGCGCCTACGAGGCGATCCTCGGCCGCAAGGGCGTCGTCGCGTGGGACGGCGCGCACATCCTCGACTGGTATCTGAAGGAGCGCCCGCTCCGATGACTCGGCTCATGCACGGATTCCCGCCGGCCCGCGATGGGCAGGTGACGCTCGCGAACTGGCGGACGTCACCCTTCAACCGCTGGGCGTTCCACCACGTGCGCGAGCTCGTCCCGTCGGCCGATATTCCAAACGATCCGGCGAATGTGTGGGAGCTTCCGTCCGCTCCGATCGACCTCGGGAAGCTGCGCATCTCCGAGCTCTTCGACGAGACGGATACCGACGGCCTCGTGATCCTCCACCGCGGCCGGATCGTCTTCGAGCGCTATGCCAACGGGATGACGGCCGAGAGCCCACATATCTTGATGTCGGTCTCGAAATCACTGCTCGGGCTGCTCGCCGGCGTGCTGGCCGCGCGAAACGTCCTCGATCCCGATCGCCTCGTGACCGATGTCATCCCCGGAGTGCGCGGGACCGCCTACGACGGCGCGACGATCCGCCACCTCCTCGACATGCGTGCGGGCGTTGCGTTCGACGAGGACTATCTTGCGACCTCGGGGCCGATCGTCGCGTATCGCAAGGCGGTCAACTGGAACCCGCTCGCGCCCGGCGAGACCCCCACGGACCTGCGCTCGTTCTATCGCGAGCTGACGAAATCTTCGGGGCCACACGGCGGGCCGTTCAACTACGTCTCGCCGAACACGGACCTGCTCGGCTGGGTCATCGAGCGCGCGACCGGCCAGCGCTACGTCGATGTGATGAGCGAGCTACTCTGGCGACCCCTCGGCGCGACTCGTAGCGCCTACATCACGGTCGACCGCCTGGGCGCCCCGCGCTGCGCGGGCGGCGTGTGCACGACCGTGCGCGATCTCGCGCGCGTCGGCCAGCTGCTGGTGCAGGGAGGCGCGCGCGGCAGCACGCCAATCGTTCAGGTACGTTGGATCGACGACATCACACTCAACGGCGATCGCGACGCCTGGGCCGCCGGCAACGGCAGCGAATTCTTTCCGGGCCTGCCGCTCCGCTATCGCAGCAAGTGGTATGTCCAGGACGGCGCCGCGCCGCTGCTCTTCGGCTTCGGCATCCACGGCCAGTTCCTGATCGTCGATCGCACGCGCGAGATCGTGATCGCGAAGGTCTCGTCTCAGGCGCTGCCGATCGACGTCGCGCGCATCGCGGTGACGATGCGCGCGGTGGCGGCGATCATCGAATTCCTCGCTCACCTCTAGCCCCTGACGGCACCTCGCGTCAGGCCCGCGGCCATGTAGCGGCGGAGCGCATAGAAGATCACGATCGGCGGCAACGAATAGATGATCGCGGCGGCCATCATGTAGTTCCAGGGCGCCTCGTCGCTGTTGAAGAACTGGGCGATGGCCACGGCCACCGTCATGTTGCGGGTCGAGGAGAGCAGGACGTACTGGTAGAGGTACTCGTTCCAGGCGAGCAACAGCGCAAAGGTTCCGACGGCCGCCAGCGCCGGCGCCATCAGCGGCAGGTAGATGCGCCGATACACCTCCCCGGGGGACGCGCCGTCCACCTGAGCCGCCTCGTCGAGCTCGATCGGTATCAACCTGGCGTACTGCCGGAGGATCAAGATGGCATACGGCGTGGCGAAGGTCACGTTGGCCGCGACAATCGCCCACAGGCTATTCGAGAGCCCGTAGCTCGCCATGAGTCGAGAGAACGGGATGACCAGGAAGGAGGCCGGGACCGCGTACGTGAGCAGCGGAGCATTGACGAGCAGCCACCCTTGGCTCAAGCGCATCCGACCCAATGCAAAGCTCGCGAGCGACCCGATCAGCACCGTCAGGATCATCGTCATCAGGCCAATGAAAAAGCTGTGGCCGAACTGATGCCAAAAGTCCTCGACGAGCCAATATCCCTGGGTCAGGACGGTGTAAAAGCTGTGGAGCGACGGGTCCGGCGGCCAGATTTGGCCCGCGAACTCGATGTCGCCCTCGTCGCGATCGAGCGCGATCAGCAGCATGTTGTACACGGGTGTCAGCGACCAGACCAGCAGCAGGGCGCCCAGGGTGAGGGAAGCCAGCTCGACCAGCACCCGCCGCCGGCTCACAGCTGCATCTCCCGCGTTCCGAGCGCGCGCATCAGGATGAGCGTGATCGGGACCAGCACCGGCAGGGCTGACATCACGGCGGCCACGCCGAGCGAGGGCTGGGCGCCCTCGAAGGCGTAGTGGAGGCCGAGCGTGGCCAGCACGTCCGTGGAATGCGCGGGCGCGCCCTCCGACACCAGCGACACGGTGGTGAAATCGCCGATCGTCCAGAGCGTGGAGAGCAGCGTGCAGACCAGGTAGAGGTTGCCCAGCAACGGCACGATGACGTGAACGAAACGGCGCACGCCGCTGGCCCCGTCGACGTCGGCCGCCTCGTAGATCTCCCGCGGGATCGCCACGCGGGCGGCGAAGAAGGTCAGCGTCCAGAACGGCATCCACTTCCAGACGTAGGCCACGATGTCCGAACCCAGCGCGAGCCGGCGGTCGTGGAACCAGAGCGGTCCCTGAAGACCGAACAGCGCCGACAGGGCGCTGTCGACCAGCCCCTCCTCGCCGATCAGCATCCAGTGGAAGGAGACGAAGGCCGGAATCGCCGGGAGCGCCCAGGGCAGGATGTAGATCGGCAGCAGAGCCTTGATCCACCAGCGTCGGCGCATGAAGAAGCCCGACAGCAGCAGGGCCAGGAACATCTTCACGTTCACGCCGACGCCGACGAACAGCGCCGTGTTGACGACCGTCCGCGCGTAGAGCGGGTTGGCCCACAGCTCGCGGTAGAGCGACGGCTCGCTGGCCATCGAGAGCCCGTAGGCGACGGGATAGACGACGAAGGCGCAGAACACCGCCGCATACGGGACGACGAAGGCGACGGCCCAGGCGGACTCCGACCCGCGGATCAGCCCTTGACGCCGCCCATCGTCAGACCGGCGGTCATGCGCCGGCGGAACGCGTAGTAGACCGCGACCGGCGGCAGCGCGTAGATGATCGCCGTGGCCATCATGTAGTTCCAGGGCGACTGGTCGCTGTTCAGGAACTGCGCAAGCGCCACCGGCACGGTCATGCTCGACTTCGAGGACAGCAGCAGGAACTGGTAGAGGTATTCGTTCCACGCGAGCAGCATCGCGTACGTGCCGACCGCGACGAGGGCCGGCGCCATGAGCGGCAGGTAGATCCGGTAATAGACCTGGATCGGCGAGGCGCCGTCGATGCGCGCGGACTCGTCGACCTCGATCGGGATGCTGCGGCCGTATTCCTGGAAGACGAAGAAGGCGTACGGCGTCGCGAAGGCGACCAGGGCCGCGATCACCGACCACAGGTTGTTGGCGAGTCCGTAGTTCTGCATGATCCGGTAGAACGGGATCGCCAGGAACGACGCCGGGATCACGTAGGTCATCAACGCGGCGTTCGACACCAGCCAGCCGTGGCGGATCCGCATCCGGCCGATGGAGAAGGCGGTCAACGTGCCGATCGCCAGCGTCAGGAAGGTCACCCACGCGCCCATGTAGAGGCTGTTGCCGAACTGACGCCAGAAGTGCTCCAGATACCAGTGCCCCTGGGTGAGGACGCCCCGGAAGCTCTCTCCCGACGCCACCCGCGGCCAGATGTGGTCGGTGAAGACGTCGCCTTCCGGCTCGAGCGAGATCAGGATCATGTTGTAGATCGGCAGCAGCGTCCACACCACCAGCGCGAAGGACAGCACCACCGTTCCCACGAAGCTCAGGTACCGGCGGCGTCGCACCACCGCATGCGCCCGCGTCGTCGCCCGGGGGGACAGCCGCGCGTCCGCCGCAATCACGCTCATAGCTGAACCTCCGCGGTGCGGAGCTTGCGCATCAGGATGATCACCAGCGGGATCACCAGCGGGAGCGCCGATATCACCGCCGCCACGCCCAGGCGCGGCTGCCCCATGTCGAAGGCGTTGCGGATGCCCAGCGTGCCGAGCACGTGCCCCTGGTTCGCCGGCCCGCCGCCGGACACGAAGTAGACGGTGTTGAAGTCGCCGAGCAGGAAGATCGTCGAGAGCAGCGTGCAGATCAGGTAGAGGTTGGCGAGCAGTGGGAAGGTGATGTGGACAAATCCTCTGAGGCCGGTGGCGCCGTCGACCTTGGCGGTGTCGCTGATCTCGAGCGGGATCGCCATCCGGCCGGCCAGGAGGATCAGCGTCCAGAACGGCGTCCACTTCCAGATGTGCGAGACGATGACCGCCGCGAGCGCCGACCATCGGTCGTTGAGGTAGTGCGCGCCTTCGATGTGGAAGAGCTTGTAGAGCAGGTTGTTGAGGAACCCCCACTCGCCGTTCAGCATCCAGTGGATCGAGATGAACGTCGAGATCTGTGGCACGGCCCAGGGCAGGACGAAGATCATCAGCAGCGCCTTCATCCACCAGCCGCGGCGCATGAAGAACCCCGAGAGCAGCAGCGCGAGGAACATCTTCACGTTCACGCCGAGCGCCAGGTAGAGCACGGTGTTCACCACCGAGCTCTGGTAGATCGGGTCGGCGAAGAGCTCCCGGTAGAGCTTCCCCTCGCTGCCCATCCACACGCCGTAGACGACCGGATAGACGACGAACGTCACGAACACGGCGACGTAGGGCACGAGGAAGGCGATCGCCCACGTGTACTCGCCGCCTTTCAGGTTGCCCCGAAAATAGCGCGACCACGTCTGCCGGCGGATCGAGGGTCGGCCGAGGTCGAGGACCGATGTGCTGGCCATCATGCGCCTTTCAGGCGACCGTGTACTTCGCGAAGATCTCTTCGATGCGCTTGAACGCCTTGTCGACGGCCGCTTCGGGCTTCGCGCCGTCTCGCGCGACCTCGATCATCGGCATGCTCCACACGTGCTGGTTGCGGACATCCGCCATCGCCAGGTTGAAGACGTAATAGTCCGGTATCGTGGGCCCGAGCAGGCCCTGCGTGACGTAGCCCTTCAGGTGCGGGTCTTTCGGGTTCTGCCAGAACGGGCTCTTCGCAAGGGCGGGCATGACGGGCAGCCAGCGCCCCAGCCCCAACTCGATGAACTCGCCGAGGACTTTCGGCTGGATGAAGTACTTGAGGAACTCCTTGGCGACCGTGACGTTCTTGGCGCCTTTCGGGATCAGCCCGTTCGTGATGTTGACGATGGCCGGCACCGGCTTGCCGGCATTGTCGTTGGGATAGCCGGGGGTGCCATGGGTCACGATCTCGTTGAAGTACCACTCCGGATGCTTTTCCTTGATCGCGACCTCGGTGGAGAGCGTCCCGTCGACGTCCATCACCATGAGCTTCGCGTGGAACGCATTGTTGTCGTCCGCGTCGTTCCAGTTGATCGCGCTCGGCGGCACGTAGCCGTCGCGGTAGGCGCCCCCGAGGTACGCCGCCGCCTTGATCGCCGCCTGCCTGACCTTGGGGTCGTCGAGATGAAGCTTGCCGTCCCTGGTGACGACGTCTTGACCGCCATAAGCCACGAGAAACGCCATGAACAGGTTGTACGGGTCGACCCCGTTGGCGGTCACCTGGAAGCCAATGCCGTAGACCTTGCGCTCGCCTTGCTTCCTCAAGTTGTCCTGCACCTTCTTGAAGAAGTCGAAATAGGCGTCCCACGTCTTCGGGATGTCCTCGAGCTTCATGCCGGCCTTCTCGACCAGCGACTTCCAGATGTGGCACGGGACGATCGCGGCCCGGATCGGCACGCCGTAGGTGGCGCGCTTTTTCGTGACGCTGTTGTAGGCCTGCGACGCGACCAGCGCGGTGTCGCTGAACTGCGCTCGCTGGGTCTCCACGACGTCGGCGACCTCGACCCACCGGTCTTGCCAGGCATAGATCTGTAAAATCTCGTTCGGGTTCGAGAACCCGATCAGATCGGGAACCACGCCGCTGGTGAGCGCCGCCACGATCTTCTGCCGTTCGGGCGCAAACGGCGTGATGCTCAGCTCGATCTTGTTGCCGCTCTGCTTCTCGTAGTCGGCGACGGCCTTGCGCAGCGACACGTCCTCGTCTTGGACGAACCCCTGCGAAAACCACATGCTCGCCGTCGTCGCCGCCGCCCTGGCGATGTGGGGGGCCGCGAGGAGGTGGGTCGCGCCGAGGGCCATAGAGCCCCGGAGTACCGAGCGCCTGGTGAGATGGGCCATGACTGTCTCCTCTCCGAGCTCGGGAGGCGGGCGCCCGGTCACGCACGCCGAGTATTGGTGGTGCGGCCCGGGGGGGCCCGAAAGAGACGAAGTGACTTCTTGAGGCATGGGGTACATCGCCATGTGCGCCCTGTCAAGGGCGAAAAATGAGCTGGCCGCTGACGATGAGTCGTCTATGGTTGTCATGCCGATGAGACGCGCGCTCGGTCTCATGGTCTTCGTCCTGGCCGTCGCCGGGTGCGCCGCCCAGGGGCCGTACCGTCGCGGCGAGCAGGCCATCGAGCAGTTCGTCGCGGATCCCGCGCTCTGTCAAGAGCTGAAGGCGCCGTCGTCGCTTCGGATCCCCGTCGCCTACATCGAGATCGACGAGCAGGGAGCCTTCCAGGACCGCGCTCAGGTCGAGCGGGCCCTCGCCCTCGTCGGTGAAGGCCGGAAGCCGAAGTACGTGGTCGTCTTCGTACACGGGTGGTTCCACAACGCAGGGGCCGACGATCCCACCGTTCAACGCTTCAAGTGCGCCCTCAACAACCTTCAGTCCATCGACGACAACGCCGGCGAGGAGGTCGTCGGCATCTACGTCGGCTGGCGAGGCGAATCGTGGTCGATTCCCGTCGTCAGGTACGCCACGTTCTGGGACCGGAAGAATACGAGCGACGAGGTCGGCCGAGGCTCGCTCGTCGAGTTCCTGATGCGGCTCGAAGGGGCGGTCAAGCCGACTCCGGACACGCCGAACAAGCTGATGGTGGTCGGCCACAGCTTCGGAGCGTCGGTCGTCTTCAACTCGATCGGCCAGATCCTGCTGGCGCGGTTCATCCTGGACGCCGAGCGGCTCGCGTCCGCCAAGCCGACGCCGCGGCACGCGCAGTCCAAGCCGGGTCTGGTGTCGGGCTACGGCGACCTCGTCGTCCTGGTGAACCCGGCCATCGAGGCGACGCGCATCGTGCCGTTCTTCGCCGCGCTGAACGAGTACACGCGGACACGGGTAGATCTACTGTCGCCCGCTCAGCCGCCACGCCTGGTGATCTTGTCGTCCCAAGGTGATTGGGCGACTCGCGGAACGTTTCCGGTCGCCCGGGTGTTCTCGACGCTGCTCGAGTCCTATCAGGATTCTCGGATGGCGACGCCGTACGGCCAGGACATCGACATTCGCGAACGGCATCTGGACTGGCAGACGATGGGAAACGCCAGGGCCTTGCAGACACACGAGCCGCTTCGGCGGACGGCGCCGGCCCCGTGGGACGGGAAGTGCCCTCCCGCCCGCGCCGAGTGGCTCACCCAGGCGATTGACGAGAGGAAGGCCGAGCAACGGCGACGCGGAGAGACCGAGACGGGCGCGGGGTGGTCCACGGTGTTCGACGGGACAGGGATCACGCTCAGCCACCGAGGAGTCACGACGCCGTCGAACCCGCTCTGGATCCTCGCGGTCGATACCGAGCTCATTCCCGGCCACAGCAGCATCACCAACCCGGTTCTGATCTGCCTCTTCAACGAGCTCCTGGGCGATCCGAAGGTGATCAACCCGGAAGGTCGAAAGCAGGAAGAGCGCCTGCGTCGCGGCAAGTAGTCCGCCCCCGCGCCAGCGCCGTCTAGTTTTCTGGACATTTTCGCGGTCGCTCCGATCTGGTATTCGAGCGCGGGGACGCCCGCGTGGACTTCGAACTGCTCGGTGAGATCAGAAATATTGAACAGGTCGCAAGAGTCCGGCTGGTGGATGGTAGGATACGCGAGGCGGAGATCCACTGGTATGAAGCGCATGGCGTCGGTCGAACGGGCTTCAAGATCATCCGGCTCTTCCCGGAGACGCAATAAACGCGCGAGCTCATCGTCGATGTATGTCATGTGCGTCAACAATGAAAGCAATCCCGAGTCGCTCGAGCTGCGGAAGATCTATCAGGCAATGCCCGATGTCGAGGGAGGGAGGCACGGCTATATTCGGGTCATCGACGAAGAGGGCGAAGGCTACTTGTATCCCAAGAGATACTTCATCGTGGTAGCGCTCCCCAAGTCCTTGCCGAGGATCGCCCGAAAAGTTTTTGCAGCTCCTCGCTGATCGCCTCGTTCTCTCTCCCTCCGATCTGAACGACTACGTCGAGTGCGAGCACTTGACGACCCTTGCGCGCGAGGTGGCGTGGGGGAAGCGCTCGCGGCCGCATGTCGCCAACCAGTACGGCGAGCTGCTCGGCCGCAAGGGCGAGGAGCACGAGGCGGCCTATCTCGCGCACCTGCGAGGCGAAGGCCGCCAGGTCGTCGACGTCAGGCCGGCCGACGTTTGGGACTTCGAGGCCGGGGCACGAGCGACCGTCGAGGCCATGCGCGCCGGCGTCGAGATCATCTACCAGGCGACCTTCGTTCACGGCGACTGGCGAGGCCGCGCGGACTTCCTGGAGAGAGTCGAGCGTGTGACGTCACTCGGCGCCTGGGGTTACGAGGCGGTCGACGCCAAGCTGGCGCGGGCCGAGAAGCCGACGTACGTGCTCCAGCTCTGTTTCTACAGCGAAGCCATCGAGGCCATCCAGGGCGTGGCGCCCGAGGCCATGCACGTCCTGCTGGGAATCGGCGAGCGTCGAACGCTGCGCCGTGACGACTACGCCGCCTACTATCGCCGGGTGCGCCGTGGCTTCGTGGCGGCGCTCGCCCAGCGCGACGCGACGGAGCCATACCCGGTCGAGCACTGCACGCTCTGCGAGTTCCGCGAAGTCTGCGACGAGCGGTGGGCTCGCGAGGACAACCTTTCGCTCGTCGCCAACATTCGCCGCGAGCAGGTCAAGCGCCTGCGGGCTGGTGGCATCGAGACGCTGACCGGTCTCGCCCGGTCGTCGGAAAGCACGAGGATCGATCACGTCGCACCGCACACGTTCGAGACGCTCCACGAGCAGGCGGCGCTCCAGCTCGCACGTCGGGCGACGGGACCGCTGGAATGGCGCCTCCTGCCGGTCGAACAGGATCGCGGCTTCCAGCGCCTGCCGCGGCCGTCTCGCGGCGACGTCGTCTTCGACATCGAGGGCGATCCGTTCTGGGAGCCGGCCCGCGGCCTGCATTTCCTCTTGGGGCACCTGGTCGCCAACGGCGATCGGGCCGACGGCGATCAGTGGGAATACCGGACGATCTGGTCCCACGACCGCGCCCAGGAGCGACGAGCCTTCGAGGCGCTGATCGACTTCTTCCACGAACGCCTGGCGTC
>QHTB01000012.1 GCA_003220615.1 Candidatus Rokuibacteriota bacterium | reverse complement strand
CGCTTTCTCGGGATCGAGGCGTCGCTGCCGGTGGCGCTCGTGATCGAGGCGTTCGGGACGGGTGTGCGCTTCGTGACGTTCGTGATCCCCGGCAGCCTCGGCGTGCTCGAGGGCAGTTACGTGGCGACGTTCGTGGCGCTCGGCCTGTCGCCGGCGGCCGGAGTCTCCTTCGGGCTCACGCGGCGCGTACGAGAGTTGTTCTGGGTGCTGGCCGGGCTGGTCGTCTTCGCCGTGATGCGTCCGGCGCTGCGCGCGCAGGCCGAGATCACGCGGGTCTCGGGCGGCGACTGATCGTCCCGCCGCTCAGGGCTGAACGGTCCCGACCGACTCCGGCGTCTCGCCCGTCCGCTGCTGGGTGCGGCGAGCGCGTCGCGACAGGCGCATCTGCTGGACCATCCGCAGGAGCACCGGCAGGACGACCAGGGCGGCGATCAGGCTGGTGATCATTCCGAGCGTCAGGAGGAGTCCGAGGCCGAAGACACCCTGGTGGCGCGCGATCATCAGGCTGCCGAAGCCGACGACCGTCGAGAGGCCGTTGACGAGGACGGCCATGACGGTACTGCGCGCGATGAGCGGCCCGCCGTGGGCCTCGCCCTCCATGAACCTCAGCACCATGTTGGAACCGAACTCCACCGCGGTACCCAGGAGCAGGGGCAGACCGAAGATGTTGCCGAGCGTCAGCTTGAGATCGAAGAAGTACATCAGGCCGAGCGTCCACACCAGGCCGAGCACGAGGGGAAGCAGCGCGAGCAGCGTCTCCCGCCACCGGCGGAGCGTCAGGGCCGTGACGACGACCACCAGCACGATCGCGTAGATGGTGCCCTGGCGCGAGGCGCGCTCCATGAGGCGGATCGCCTCGTAGGTGATCACCGGCGTGCCGGTGACGGCCGCGTCGACGGTCCTGAGATCACGCACGAAGCGCTCCGCGCCTTCGCGGTCCCAGATGTTGACGGCGGGATGGATCTGGATCAGGAACTGACCGTGCCGGCTCACGAACTTCCGCCGCATCTCCGCGGGCAGGTCCTCGAGGCCGACTTGCTTGGGCGCCAGGTTGGCCTGGAAGCGCTGGAAGCTGCGGAGGAAGTCGCGATAGAGCTGCTGCTGCAGGAGACCCAGGCCCGCCTCGTTGGCCTCACGGTCGCCCGTCCGCAGGCGCAGGACGAGGCCGTCGATGGTCGCGCGCAGATGATGGAGCCGCGTCTTGGCGTCGCCGGCCGGCGCTTCGTTGGCGGCGATCTCGATCCGTCGTTTGAGCAGGTCGAAGGCGGCCGCCACCCGGTCCACGTCGAGGGAGAGCGGCCGGTTCACGCGCACGGGCGCGACGATGGCCGCGAAGTCGCCGATGATCTTCCGCTTCTCCTCCTGGTCGGAGGGAATCATCAGCAGCGCAGAGTCGACTTCCGAGACCGAGGCCAGGCGCGCGAAGGCGTGATGTTTCTGGGTGAGCTCGTCGAGTGAGCTGGCACTCGACAGCGCGGCGAATCCCGAGCGTCCGGCGGTGGCCAGGATGCGCTTCTCCCACTCGACCGACTCGGTGCCGTGCGCTTGCAAGTTCAGGATGTTGTAGTCGAACTGGAGCCAGCGCAGGCCGTAGCAGGCGATGACCGTGATGACGGCCGCCGCGACCAGGATGGTCTTGGGATGGGCGGCGATCTGGTCGACCAGCGGGACCCGGATGCGCTCGAGCTCGATCGCCCGCGGCACCTTCCGGCGCTGCTGGCGTTCGCGGCGGACCCGACGGCGATCGGCCAGCACCAGGGCGGCCGGGAAGACCGTGACCATGCTGAGCCAGGCGAGCAGGATCGCGGTCCCCGCGATGAAGCCGAGCTCCTGGAGGCCGCGGAAGTCGGTGGCCATCAGGACGTAGAACGTGCCGGCCGCGGTCACCGCGCCCAGCAGGATCCCGGGTCCGCTCCGCCCCGCCGTCACCTCCAGCGCCTCGCGCAGGCTGCGGCCGAGGAAGAGCTCCTCCTCGTACCGGAAGAGGAAGTAGATGCCGTAGTCGATCCCGATCCCGATGACGATCGAGACGGCCATCACCGAGAAGAGCGACAGGTGACCGACGAACAGCTTCGCGGCGCCGACGGACCAGCAGAGGCTGAGCGCGAGCACGATGAGCATGACGATCGGCTTGCCGGCCCGGGCGAAGGCGACGATCAGGAGACCCAGCGTGAGCGCGAACGCCAGGAGCGTCGCCTTCTCGCTGTCCTCGAAGGCCGCCGTCATCTCGTCGGTGGCGAGCGCAGGTTTTCCGGTGACCCCCACGCTGACGCTCGGGAACTCCTTGTTGAGCGCGGCGATGACGTCACGGATGGACTCGATCGCGCGGCGGTCGCCGGTGAAGCTGCCACGCTCCGTCTCCGGCTCGGCCAGGATGAAGAGCAGCCGCTGGTCGTCGGACAGGAAGTAGCCGGCGCTCGACTCGTCGCCCTCCACCGTGAACAGCGCGCCCCAGGGCGAGCGGTAGGGTAGCGGATGCTCGAGCCGTCCCGAGACCTGGGCGACCAGGTCCTCGATGAACCGGAGGTCGCCAGCCGTCTTGGACTTGTCCTCGATGCCGAGGTCGAGGAACCCGGAGGCGAACGCGTTGGCGATCTGGGTGGCGAGCCCCTCCACGAGCTGCTCGAGCGTGGGCCGGGCCGCGAAGGCTTCCATGAACTCCTGATAGTCGAAGACCTTGTCGCGGATGGTGGTCAGCTTCTCGCGGGAGAGGTAGAGGAGCGCGCGGCCCTCGAACTGCTTGGGGTCGATCCGGTAGGACAGGCTCTTGAGCGGGGCGTTCCGGCGCTTGAGCTCGCGCACGAGCCGCGTGGCGTACACCTTGGCCTCGGGGAGCGAGCGCGCCTCGACCACGACGACGATGTCGTCGAGTTGGCCGAACTCCTTGTCGAGCTCGCCGTAGCGCTCGATGTAGGGCTTGCCCTGCGGCAGGAGGGCCCGGGTCGACGTCGCGAAGGTGAGGGTGGTGAGCGCATACCACACGGACAGCCCGGCGACCACGACCGCGACCCCGAGCGTGAGCAGAGGGACGGCGCACGCGCTCCGCACGAGCAGGCGGAGCGCGCGGCTGATCTGTGCGGCGACCGTCAACTACTCTTCGCCGCCGATGAACCGTTCGAGTCGCTGGCGCGCCTGGTCATCCGGCCACTGCTCGGGCGGGGACTTCATCAGGTAGGCCGAGGGCGCCATCAGCGCGCCCTTGATGCCGCGATCGAGCGCGATACGGCAGGAGCGGATGGCGTCGATCACCACGCCGGCCGAGTTCGGCGAGTCCCAGACCTCGAGCTTCAGCTCGACGTTGATCGGCTGATCGCCGAAGCCCCGGCCCTCCAGCCGGATGTGGGCCCACTTCCGGTCGGCCAGCCAGGGCACGTAGTCACTGGGGCCGATGTGCACGGCGTCGGCCGGCAGCTCGTGAGTCAGCTGCGAGCGGACGGCGTCGGTCTTCGAGATCTTCTTGGAGACGAGACGGTCGCGCTCGAGCATGTTGTAGAAGTCGGTGTTGCCGCCGAAGTTGAGCTGGCTCGTGTGCTGAAGCCGCACGCCGCGGTCCATGAAGAGACGTGTAAGGACTCGGTGAACGATGGTGGCGCCGACCTGTGACTTCACGTCGTCGCCCACGATGGGCAGCCCGCGCTCCTCGAAGCGCCGGCGCCAGTAGGCCTCGCGAGCGATGAAGACCGGGATGCAGTTGACGAAGGCGCAGCCGGCGTCGAGCACCTGCTCGACGTACCACTTGGTCGCCATCTCGCTGCCCACGGGCAGGTAGTTCACGACGACGTGGGTGCCGGTGTCGCGCAGGATGCCGGCGATGTCGGCGGTCGAGCCGGGCGCCTTGGTGATCATCTGCGAGAGGTACTGGCCGAGGCCGTCGTGCGTCATGCCGCGCTGGACGGGCACGCCCAGGTGGGGGACGTCGGCGAACTTCACCGTGTTGTTCGGCGCCTCCCAGATGGCCTCGGACAGGTCCCGATCGACCTTGCGGGCATCGATGTCGAAGGCCGCCGAGAACTCGATGTCGCCCACGTGGTACGACGCGAGCCGCGGGTGCATGAGCCCGGGGATGAAGCCGTCGTCGGGGGCGTTGCGGTAGAAGTGCACCCCCTGCACGAGCGCCGACGCGCAATTGCCGACTCCGATGATTGCCACACGAACGGATGCCACGGTGCCCTCCTTGGCCCCTTACATCGACTCGCCCCGGGAGCTGGCCCGGCTGGGTGTGGGTAAGTGTGCGCAGTGTAACACGAAGGTCGTCAGCGACTGGCGGCGGCGCGGAATCGATCGCGCAGCTCGGTGGGCGTGTGCGGGATCCGTGGCACGTCGGCCTCGGCCGCCGTCACCTTGGCCAGGAGGAAGTGCGGCCCGTCGGACGCCAGCATGCGTCGAATCGCAGCCGTCACCGCCTCCGCGTCGTCCACGGCGGCCACCGTGCGGTAGCCGGCAGCCGCGGCGATGGCGTCGAGCCGCGCGTGGCGCGACGGCGACGCCTGATTGCCGGTGGACCCGTACACCTCGTTGTCGAAGACGCAATGGATGAAGTTCCGAGGGGCCAGCGCAGCGACGTTGGCGAGGGCCCCGAGGCTCATCAGCACGTTGCCGTCCCCGTCGAGGACAACCGTGCGCCGGTCGGGACGGCCCAGCGCGACGCCGAGGCCGATGGGACCCGCGAGGCCCATCGAGCCGATCATGTAGAAGTTCTGGGGCCGGTCGGCGATGGCGCAGGCTTCGCGCGACGGGTAGCCGTTGGCGCACACGAGTAGCTCGTCGCCGAGCGCCGTCAACGCCGCCTTGATGGCCGTCATGCGCGAGATCTTTGGCGTCAGCGCGGGCGGCGCGTAGGACGCAGCGGACCGTGCGTGGGTGTCGCCGAACGGTTCAGCCGCATGATCGGAGAACAGCTTGGGAGGCACGACGAGCGCGACGGGGGCGTGCCGGGTCCGGAGCTCGCGGCCCGCCCACGCGATCGCGTCGTCGATCCCGTCCGGCGTGAGCACGCGATACGGGATCCGGAGGAGATCGAGGAGCCCGGGAGTGATCTCGCCCATGAGCAGATGCTCGGGCGCGTCCTGGCCTCGGTGGCCGCGCCACGTCACGACGCAGAGCGCCGGCAGTCCGTACATGAGCGAGAAGGAGGCGAGCGCGTTGAGGCTCGTGCCGAGCCCCGAGTTCTGCATGACGACCGCGGGCCGTCGGCCGGCCAGCCAGGCGCCCCCGGCCACGCCGACGGCGACGTCCTCGCGCACCGCGGCGACGTAGGGCAGGCCGGGCCGGCGCTCGAGGGCCGCAATCACTCCCTCGACGAGAGAGCAGGGAACGCCCGCGAAGAGGTCGAAGCCCGCGCCGATCAGTCGCTCGGCGAAGGCGGCTCCGGTCACTACGACGTGCGCTTGGTCTGCTGCTGCTGCTTCTCCTGCTCGATGAACTCCTCCTGCTTCGTCTTCATCTTCTTGACGAGCTCCTGGTAGGAGGAGGTCTGGATGATCTTGTTGAACTGCGTGCGGTAGTTGGCGACGAGGCTGACGCCCTCGATGATGACGTCGTAGACGAGCCAACGGTCGCCCTTCTTGAGCATCCGGTAGTCGACGGGGACTTCGGTGCCCTGCTTGGTGAGGATCTTGGTCCGCACGATGGCCTGGTCGCCGTCGGGGGTGTCGCCCACAAACTGGATCCGCTCGCCGTTGAAGAGCTCGATCTTGGAGATGTAGGAGCGCTCGAGGAGATCGGCGAAGAGCCCGACGAACTCCTCCCGCTCGGCCGCGGTGCGGGCCAGCCAGTGCCGGCCAAGCGACCGCTTGGCCGTCTCGCCGAAGTCGAAGATGTCCTCGGCGATCTTGCGCACGCTCTTGCGCCGATCCAGCGCCCGATGTTCCTTCTTGAGCTCGGGGTCATCGATGGCCTTCATGACCCGGTCGATCTGGAGCTTCAGCTGATCGCTCGCCGGTCCGGCCTGCGCGGCGGTGGCGGGGACGACGCCGAGGACGAGCACGAGCGTGATGGGCACGATGAATGAGAGCACACGCACCTCCTGCCTAGACTTTCCCGAACACGTACTTGGAGATGAGCTCCTCGAGGTCCACCGGCGCCTCCACCTCGCGGATCCGCCCGTTCGGCTTGATGAGCTTGTCCGAGGCGCCCGGGCTGATGCGGATGAATTTCTCACCGATGAGTCCCTTCGTCTTGATCGACGCGATCGAGTCTTCCTGCAGCTGAATATTCGAGTTCAGCCGGAGCACCACGTGTGCCTGATAGTCGTTGAGTCCGATCGAATCCACCCGGCCGACTTCGACGCCGGCGATCTCCACGCTGGCCCCCGCTTTCAACCCACCGACCGAGGGAAAGTCGGCCGCGACCAGATAGCCGCCGCCGCCCAGCAGCGATACGCGCCCAAGCTTGATGGATAGGTACCCCAATGCCAGTATACCCAGTACGACGAAGAGGCCGACCGCGATGTTCACGCGCGTGCGCTCCATATCTCCTCCTCGTAGCTCCTGCGGCTAGGCGTTGAGCTCGGGCTCGCCGCGGATGAAGTGCTGAACCACCGGGTTCGGCGAGCTCTGGATCGCGGCCGGCGGCCCGACTGCCACGATCCGGCCTTCGTGGAGCATGGCCACCGTATCGGCCAGGTCGAAGATCTCCGGAATCTCGTGGCTGACCATCACCGCGGTGAACCCGAAGGCGCGGTGGAGCGTGTGGATCAGCCGGTGAATCGTGTTGACCAGCACGGGATCGAGCCCGGTGGTGGGCTCGTCGAAGAAGACGATCTCGGGCTCGGTCACCAGCGCGCGGGCGATGGCCACCCGCTTGCGCATTCCGCCCGAGACTTCGGCGGGATACTTGGCGCCGACGCCCACCAGGCCGACCTGATCCAGGCGCTGCTCGACCCGCTTGGCGATCTCGTCCGGGCCCAGCTCGGTCTTCTCGCGCAGCGGGAAGGCGACGTTGTCGAAGCAGGTCAACGAGTCGAAGAGCGCGCCCCCCTGAAAGACGACGCCGTAGTGCCGGCGCACCTCGTCCATCGCCCGCGTCCCGAGTTGGGTGATGTCGGTCCCATTGATCATCACCTCGCCGCTATCGGGGCGGAGCAGGCCGAGCAGATGCTTGAGGAAGACGGACTTGCCACCGCCGCTGCGCCCGATGATCACGGTGATGGAGCCATCGGGCACGTCGAGGTCGACACCGCGGAGGACGGGTTGGCCCGCGAACGACTTCGTGAGCCCCCGGACTTTGATCACAGGCTCGCCTCGCCTTCGGCTGCGGCTCGCACTGCCACAATCACGGGAGGATCGAGCCCAGGAAGTAGTCCCAGACGAGGATCAGGACGGAGGCGAGGACGACGGCCTGGGTGGTGGCGCGCGCGACGCCCTCGGCACCGTGGCCGACGTAGAACCCCTTGTAGGTCGCCACCCACGTGACGATGGCCCCGAAAGACAGCGACTTCCAGAAGCCGGTCATGACGTCGTGGAAATCGACGAACGTCCGCATCTCACCGAAGTACGTCCCCTCGCTGAGGCCGAGCAGCTTCACGCCGACCAGGTATCCACCGAAGATGCCCACGACGTCGAAGAGGGCCGTCATCATCGGGAACGTCACGATGCCGGCCAGGATGGACGGCGTCACCAGGTAGCGGAACGGATTGAGTGCCATCACGGTGAGCGCGTCGATCTGCTCGGTGATCCGCATGATGCCGATCTCGGCGGTCAGCGCCGACCCGGCCCGACCGGTGACCATCAGCGCGGCCAGCACTGGACCGAGCTCGCGGATCAGCGAGAGCGCGACGGCCGGGCCCAGGAAGGCTTCCGAGCCGAAGCGCGAGAGCGTGAGGTAGACCTGCAGGCCGAGCACCATGCCGGTGAAGGCGCCGGTGAGGATGATGATCAGGAGCGAGCGGTAGCCGATGTAGTGCAGGCGGTCGATGAAGGCGCGCGTCTTGAACGGCGGCGTGACCATCGAGAACAGCGCGAGCCCGAAGAAGCCGCCGAAACGACCGAGGGCCTCGACGAGCTCGATCGTCCGCCGCCCGATGGCCTCGAAGGGGCGGACGACGGCTGGGACGGCTGGCTCAGCCATCGAGGGCGCGCTGGTACACCCCGAGAGCCCAGAGGGGGAAATATTTCGCGTAGAGGTGGTACTGCAACATGAAGACGCCCGGGAAGCCGGTGCCGTTCCAGAACGGATCGTCCCAGCCGCCATCGGCGCGCTGGCGGTCGAGCAGATGGCTGACGCCGCGCTCGACGACGTCGGTGCGGGCCCGACCCGCCGCGAGGAGCGCAAGCAATGCCCACGCCGTCTGGCTCGGCGTCGACGTTCCCCGTCCGGCCAGGCTCGGGTCGTCGTAGCTCTCGCACGTCTCGCCCCAGCCGCCGTCGGGGTTCTGGTGTGACTCCAGCCACTGCACGGCGCGCTGGATGTACTCCTGCTCGAAGCTCTCCCCGATCGCCTTGAGGCCCCGGAACACCGACCAGGTCCCGTAGATGTAGTTCACGCCCCAGCGCCCGAACCACGGGCCGTCGTGACGTTGCGTGCGGCGGATGAAGCCGAGCGCGCGGCGCGCGGGCTCGAAGTCGCGCCCGTACCCGACCGTGCCCAGGAGCTCGAGTCCACGGCCGGTGAGGTCCTCCGTCGAGGGATCGAGCAGCGCGCCGTGGTCGGCGAACGGGATGTTGTTGAGGAAGAGCTTGTCGTTGTCCGCCTCGAACGAGGACCAGCCGCCGTCGGCGCCCTGCATGCCGAGGAACCAGCCGAGGCCGCGCTCCTTGGCCGCACGCACGCGATCGGCGTCGAGGCCGCACATCTTCTCGAGCGCCATCAGCACCATCGCGCTGTCGTCGAGGTCGGGATGGAAGTCGTTGGCGTACTGGAACGCCCAGCCGCCCGGTTGCACCCAGGGACGCTTGGCCTGCCAGTCGCCCGGCACGAACACCTGGCGCTCGAGCAGCCACTCGGCGGCCCGCCGCAGCACCGGATGGTCGGGCGCGCACCCGCTTTCGAGGAGCGCATTCATGGCCAGCGACGTGTCCCAGACGGGGGACGGGCACGGCTGAGAGTGCAGCTCGTTCTCGGTCTCGACGGCCAGCGCTTCCACCTCTTTGAGCTGGCCGATCACAAGGGGATGATCGTCGGGGTAGCCGAGCAGTCGCATGGCGAGGAGCGAGTTCGCCATCGCCGGATAGATGCCGCCGAGGCCGCCCGAGGCCGCCAGTCGTTCCTCGAGCCAGAGACGTGCCGCCTCCAGGGCCCGGCGGCGGAACGGTCGGGGCGAGAAGCGCTCCCAGATCTTCAACGCGTCGTCGACGGCGATGAAGAAGCTCTTCCAGAGGAGGCCGCGCCACGAGAACGGCTTCGGCATCCGCGGAAAGCGCAGGCTGGCTTGCTCGCGCGGCTCCGGCCACAGCTCGTCCAGCGACTGCTCGCGGCGCAGCCACTTCACCGGCTTGCGGTCCATGATGACGAGCAGGGGAACGATGACGGTGCGCGACCAGTAGGAAACCTCGGAGAGGTTGAAGAAGAACGCCTGGGGCAGCAGCATGATCTCGACCGGCATCGCCGGCACGCCGTTCCAGTCGTACTCCCCGAAGAGCGCGAGCTGGATTTTGGTGAAGACGTTGGCCTTCAACGGGCCGCCCATCTCGAGGATGCGCTCACGCGCCCGCACCATCGCGGGATCGCTCACGGGCACCCCGGCCATCTTCATCGCGAAGTACGCCTTGATGGTGGCGGAGAGATTCGTGGGGCCGCCAGGGAAGAGATCGAAGCCGCCGTCGTCGCGCTGGCGCCGCCGCAGGTACTGAACGGCCTTCTGCTCGCGGCGGCGATTCACCCGATCGATCAGGTGACCGAGCAAGAGGTATTCGGCCGTGATCGTTGTGTCGGCTTCGAGCTCGCCGACCCAATGACCGTCCGGTGCCTGGAGTGAGAGAAGACGGGCCTGCGCGCGGGCGATGGCTTCAGTGAGGCCCTTCACGGAGCGTGATGGTAACATGCCGATTCATCGTGGGAAAACCATGAAGCTGTTGCTCGACACGATCGTGCTGCGGCCCTATGTCTTCGCGTTTTTCCTGGCTTTCCTCCTCGCCGGCCGCGGGGATCTCGGCTGGCGACGCACGCTGTTCTTCGGCGCGTGGGTGTGGCCGCTGGCCTGGCTCGCGGAGTTCGCGTCGACGCGGATCGGCGTGCCCTTCGGGCTCTACCACTACACGGGCACGACGCGAGGGCAGGAGATCTACGTCGACAACGTCCCGCTCATGGACTCGCTCTCGTTCACCTTCCTGGCCTACGCGGCCTTCTGCCTGGCCCGCGTGGTCCTGGCGGGACGCGCCGTGTCGCGGGTGAGGCTGGCGATCGTGTCCGGACTCTTGATGATGCTGCTCGACGTCGTCATCGACCCGCTGGCGGTCCGCGGCGACCGATGGTTCCTCGGCTACATCTTCTACTACCCGGAGGGTGGCGCGTACTTCGGCGTCCCGCTCACGAACTTCGCGGGATGGTGGATCGTGGGCGCGCTCGGTGTCGGCGGTTGCCTCTGGATCTGGTCCGATCCCAACGCGCGCTGGGGCGGGCGAGCCTGGCCGGGCGTGGCGTTATACTACGGCGTGCTCGCGTTCAATCTCGTCATGACGGCCTGGATCGGCGAGTGGATGCTGGCCGCTCTGGGTTTCGCCCTGCACGTCGCGCTGGCCGTCGCGTGCGTTCGTTTCACGCGAGCGGCGGCGCGGCCGCCGTCGATCGTGGGGGAGGTTGCGAAGGGAACATGAGCGTCCCGCTGTCTCAGATGTGGACCGTCGCCACCTACGTGCTCGGCCAGCGCCTGCGTGGCCGGCAGCGCTATCCGCTGGTGCTGATGCTGGAGCCGCTCTTCCGCTGCAACCTCGCCTGCGCGGGGTGCGGGAAGATCCAGTACCCGGGGCACATCCTCCGGCGTCACCTCACCGTCGAGCAGTGCCTGGCCGCCGTCGAGGAATGCGGCGCGCCCATGGTCTCGATCCCGGGCGGCGAGCCGCTCATGTATCCCGACATCGGGCGTCTGGTGCAGGAGCTGGTGGCCCGCAGGAAGTACGTGTACCTCTGCACGAACGCTCTCCTCTTGAAGGAGAAGCTCGGCGAGGGCGTCTTCACGCCGTCCAAGTACCTGTCGTTCTCGGTCCACATGGATGGCCTCCGCGAGGAGCACGACGAGGCGGTGTGCCGCGACGGTGTGTACGACGTAGCGGTCGAGGCCATCAGCGAAGCGCTCCGCCGCGGCTTCCGGGTGACGACCAACACGACGCTCTTCGACGGCGCCAACCCGCTGCGCATGCGCGAGTTCTTCGACGCCATGATGGATCTCGGCGTCGAGGGCATGATGGTGTCGCCCGGCTACAGCTACTCCAAGGCGCCCGACCAGGTCCACTTCCTGCGTCGCCAGCGCGCCCACGAGCTGTTCCGCGCGATGCTGGCCAATCCCAAGAAGCGCTGGCGCTTCAACCAGTCGCCGATCTTCCTCCAGTTCCTCATGGGCAAGCACGACTTCGAGTGCACGCCGTGGGGCAACCCGACCTACAACCTGTTCGGCTGGCAGCGGCCCTGCTATCTCCTGCAGGAAGGCTACGCGGCGTCGTTCAAGGAGCTGATCGAGACGACGCGGTGGGAAGACTACGGCAAGCGCAGCGGCAATCCG